>CAZCLX010000020.1:0-19824 GCA_964499615.1 uncultured Oscillospiraceae bacterium | reverse complement strand
TGGATGGGACAAAAGATCCGCCATCCAGCCGCAGACGATTTGTTCAGAGTTTCCTAAGATTGTTTTGTGCTTTTTGTGGCTTCATCGGTATGGAAGTCATGCATCATCGTAGGGCACCGGAGGACGTCAAGCCGCCCCTGGGCCTTCAGCCGCTGGATGATTCGCTCCCAGCCGCACTCCATGGTGGGATCCACCTCACATTTGCCGTCCTTAGTGCCGCCGCAGGGGCCGTTCACCAAGCTCTTGGAGCAGGCGGTGATGGGGCAGATGCCGCCGGTCAGGTTCAGGAAACACTCCCCGCACTGACCGCAGTCATAGTTCAGGGGCGTGACGCCCTGGAAGCCGGGCAGCTTCACCGTATCGCAGGCAGCGTATACCTTCTGATCCTCCAAATATTCGGAGACGGTCTGCACGCCCACGCCGCAGGAGAATACCAGCACAGCATCGGCTTCGGCAATCTCCGCCAAGCGGCTGCGCAGCCGCAGCTTCATATTTTCGGGATTGCAGATATAGTCGGTGGTAAGAACGCCCACGACCTTTCCTTCAGCAGCCAGCTCCTGCTGAAGCTGCTTTGCTTCCTCCTCCGGGAATCCCACTTCCTTGCAGCCATGGCAGTTGATAATGAAAACCTTTCCGCAGGTCAGGGAGGCAAGATCTTCTTTGGATTTCAGTTTGGTCATTAACATATTGTTTCTTCCCCTCCCTTATTTCTTCTTCAGCAGCGGAGCCACTAGGCCCTTGGCGGCGGTGATCTTGGCAACCAAAGGGATCTTGGAGGAGCAGATGTACTCACAGCACTTGCAGGAGAAGCAGTCCATCACGTTCAGCTTCAGCAGCGCTTCCGCGTCACCCAACTCCCCGAACTTCGCGATATTCAGCGGCTCCAGCTCCATGGGACATACGTCCACACACCGTCCGCACTTGATGCACTCCTGGGTCTCGGTATGATCCGCGGCAATGGCAATGACGCCGTTGCTGCCCTTGATAATGGGAACGTTGGTATCCTTCAAAGGAGCGCCCATCATAGGCCCGCCCATTTTCAGAACCACATCTTCGCCGGTTACGCCGCCACAATAATCGATCAGATTCCGGACGCTGGTGCCCAGCTTCACCATGAAGTTGCCGGGATTCCTGATGTACTCACCGGTGACGGTGACCACCCGCTCGGTAAGGGGCATGCCCTTCTGGATGGCGTCGGAAATTGCCTTGGCGGTGGAGGTGTTGCTGACCACGCAGCCCACGTCGGCGGGCAGCTTGCCGCTGGGAACCTGACGGCCCATGACCTTTTTAATGAGCATCTTTTCAGCGCCCTCGGGGTACTGGGTCTTGGCGGCGCAGATGCGGATATTCTCGTAGTGAGCCACCTTTTCCTCCATCACGGCGATGGCGTCGGGCTTGTTGTCCTCGATGAGGATCACGCCCTCGGGAGCGCCAACAGCCTTCATCATTGCCCGCAGACCGTATACAATATCGTCAGCGTATTCCAGCATGACTCTGTGGTCGGCGGTGAGGTAGGGCTCGCACTCGCTGCCGTTAATGAGCACGGCGTCGATGGGCTTGCCGGGTTTCAGCTTTACATAGGTGGGGAAAGTGGCGCCGCCCATGCCTACAATGCCTTTCTCCTTGACGATCTCCACGATCTCGTCGGGGGTTAGCTCCTCCAGGGGCTTGTTGGGCTTCACGGATTCATGGAGGGTGTTTTTTCCGTCGTTCTTGATAACCACGGACAGGACGCCGGGGCCTTTGTTGGGATGGATATGGGGCTCCACCGCCACAACGGTGCCGCTGACACTGGAATGGACAGGTGCGCCGATAAAACCGGCCTGCTCGCCGATGATCTGACCAACCTTGACGATATCGCCAGCCTGAACCACAGGGTTCGCCGGTGCGCCGATGTGCATGGACAGGGGAATGATCACCGTATCCGGCTCGGGGAATTTCTGAAGAGCCATGTGCTCAGTATATTCCTTATGCTCCACGGGATGTACACCGCCGTAGAAGCCTTCATAGCGCTTTGCCCGGGCTTCCGCCACGTAGGCCTTGATGGCGTCCACATTGACCTTGGAGTAATCTCTCATCTGTACGCCCTGGGCAAGGAATTCCTTGGTACGGCCCTGCTTTTCCAGACGCTGATAGATTTTTTCCCACGCGCAGTCCTCCTTGGGGTCAACCTCGCACTTGCCGTCCTTGGCGCCGCCGCACTGACCGTTCACCAAGCCCTTGGAGCAGTCCACGATGGGACAGATGCCGCCGGTAACGTTCAGATAGCACTGGGCGCAGGCACCGCAGGTCTTCTGGGTCAGAGCCATGCCGTGGTAGCCGATGTAGTTCAGGGTGTTGGTAGCCGTAAACACGGGAACAGACTGGATATCCGCCATCGTCTGAACGCCCAGGCCGCAGGAGATGACCACTATATTTTCCGTGCCCTCGGGAACGATGCCCGCCAGCTTTTTTTCCGTCTGAACCTGGTTGCAGAGGAAATCCACCTTCGCTGTGCCGGTGACACGCTTGCCCTGGGCTTCCGCAATGGCAGTAAATTCGCCTAAATCCGGCTCCTCCACACAGTCGTACTCCTTGAAGCACTTGTTGCAGGCAATAACAAAGAGATTATCCTTGTGGTTGAGCAGGGTTTCCAGTTCTTCCTTGCTTTTCAGCACATACTTGGTATAATCCACCAAATATCACCTTCTCATAAATATCATAGTCTCCGCGTTTTCGTGGGGAACCGCAGATCTTGAAATATTATAGCATAAACAGGAAAGCCTTGTCCAGTATGCGGGGCTGTTTTTTAATTCTTTTTCACGTTAATTTTTCAGACACGAAAAAAACGGGGTCAAACCAGGGATTATTCTGCCGGAATTTTCAATTTTCCTTGCATTTCTCAGGGGAATATGGTAAAATGTCAAAATGAATACATTTGCGGGGAAAGGAGGATCCGGCTTGAAGCGCTGTCTTTTGGCACTGACGGTGCTGTGCTTTGTGGCACTGGGCCTGTTTACTGTGAACGCGTCGGCGGAAAGCTATGCTACCAGGGCGGACGTATACGTCACGGTGAATGCCGACGGCGACTGCCTGGTCAGTCTGTCCGCTATGGTTCACCTGGAAAACGCCAACACCAATTTTACCTTTCCCCTGCCACCCAACGCGTCTAATATTACTCTAAACGGCGAGTCTGCCTCCGCGACCCGTTCCTCTGCCTCCACCGATGTCTCGGTGAACAAGGTCACAGGAGGACTGGCCGGGGACTATACCTTCCGGTTCGACTATTCCATCGCGAAAGTGGTAACCCTGGATGAGGACGGGAAAAGGCTTATTATGAATCTGCCGCTGATGACCGGCTTTCCCTACCAGGTTCAGACGGTGAGCTTCGTGATCACCATGCCGGGAGACATAAATGGAACTCCCGTTTTTTCCAGCACCTACCGTCAGGAAGGCATCGACGCGGATCTGGATTTTGTGATCAACGGGAGCATGCTCACTGGCAGCACCAAAACGTCTCTCAATGATCACGAGGCTTTCTCCGTTTCCATGTACGTAGAGCCGGAAATGTTTCCCTCGGTGAGCACCTACCAGCGGAAAGGAAACCCGGAGCTGACACCTATGCTGGTGCTGGCGGGGGTTGCGCTGGTTTACTGGCTGATTTTCCTGAGAACTCTGCCCATGATGCGGACCCGGGACGTTTTCCCGCCGGAGGGCGTCACTGCCGGAGAGCTGGGCTGCCGCCTGACCCTTGTGGGAGGGGATCTGACCATGATGGTCATGACCTGGGCGCAGCTTGGCTACCTCATTATCCACCCCGACGGAAACGGACGGGTACTGCTGCACAAGCGAATGGACATGGGTAACGAGCGAAGCCTGTTTGAGATCCGCACCTTCCAGTCCCTCTTTGGAACCCGCCGGGTGGTGGACTGCACCGGATCCCGGTACGCGGTTCTGTGCCGGAAAACCGCCGGAATGCTCCCGGGGGAGAAGGCAATGTGCAAGTCCAACCCCATCCATCGGCGGGTATTTCGATGGATTTGCTGCGCCAGCCAGGTGTGCTGCGGTGTGTGCATCGGTATGAATCTGTCTTCCCTTCCCGCGCTGGCTGTGTTGCTGAGCGTGGTGCTGGGGGCATTGGGCGCTGTGGCAGCGTGGCAGATGCAGGGCATGGCCTTCTGTCTCCACGCTCGGCGGAAAATGCCTGTGTGGATAGGATTGGGTATGACCGTCCTGTGGATCCTGCTGGGCTTCCTGACAAAGATCATCGGCGCGACGAAGACCGTCGACGCGGTTCCGCTGATCGCCGCCGGCTCGGCTGCCATTCAGATCGTCATGGGCTTCTTT
The DNA here is from genome assembly GCA_964499615.1 of uncultured Oscillospiraceae bacterium. Taxonomy (GTDB): domain Bacteria; phylum Bacillota; class Clostridia; order Oscillospirales; family Oscillospiraceae; genus Faecousia. Next base: position 15,498 of record CAZCLX010000020.1, on the reverse strand, counting down.
GCCGCTTACGGTGGTCGCCGTACCGACCTGAACCGGGCAGAGGTTTCCCAGATTTTGGGGCTGAGGCGGTATCTTGCCAAAATGCCGGGGGCGGAAGTATCCCGGCGGATGAAGAGCGATCCGGATTTCTTCTTCCGGATGGCACCCTATGCCATGGCGCTGGGGGTCATGAAGCCCTTTACCGCCGCCTTTGGGAAGCGGAAGCTGCATCAGTGCCCCTACCTTGTGACCCGGGTTCACGGAAGACGTTCCGCCCAGGACTGGGCGATGCTGATGACGAAAACCGCTGCCGCTATGGATGCCCGCTATCATCAGATGGAGCTGGAGCGATGGTCAGCCATAAGGATGCGTTAGGAGGAAAATACATGCTGCCGGAAGCGTTTTTACGGCGGATGGAGGAAGCCCTGGGGGAGGAATACCCGGACTTTCTCCAAAGCTACCAGCGGCCCCGGGCGACGGCCCTGCGATTTATGCCAGGCAGGGAGCGGCGGGATCTGCCCTTTCTCCGTGGGCCGGTGCCCTGGGAGCCGGAGGGGTACTACTGCGATCCGGATGCCCGGCCCGGTCTTCACCCCTGCTACGAGGCAGGGGTATTTTATCTCCAGGAGGCCAGCGCTATGGCGCCATGCGCCCTGCTGGATCCCCAGCCCGGAGAGCTGGTGCTGGATCTGTGCGCCGCCCCGGGAGGAAAAAGCACGCAGATTGCCGGGCGGATGGCCGGGAAGGGGCTGCTCGTCTCCAATGAATACAGTCCCAAGCGAGCAAAAATTCTCTCCCAAAATGTGGAGCGGATGGGCATTTCCAACGCCCTGGTGCTCAACGAGACGCCCCAGACCCTTGCCCGGCGGTTTCCCGGCGTGTTCCACCGGGTACTGGTAGACGCTCCTTGTTCCGGGGAGGGAATGTTTCGGAAGGAAGCTGCGGCGGTGACGGACTGGAGTCAGGAAACTGTTCGGATGTGCGCCCAGCGCCAGCGGGAGATCCTGGACTGCGCCGGAGAGATGGTTCGCCCCGGGGGACGGCTGGTGTACTCCACCTGTACCTTTGCCCCGGAGGAAGACGAGGAGACGGTAGCCTGGTTCCTGGAGACCCACCGGGAATTTTCCCCCGAACCGGTAGATGCCCCCTGGTTTACGCCGGGGGAGAACGGCTCCTTCCGGCTCTGGCCCCACAAGCTGCTGGGAGAGGGGCACTTTGCCGCCGTGCTGAAAAAAACCGACGGCGATCCCGGCGATATGCCCCAGGGTGGGCGCGAAAGGCTTCCGTCCTGCTGGGAGAATTTTGCCCGGGCGCAGAGGATCACCCTTCCACCGGGTAAGTGCGTCCGGTTCGGGGATACCCTGTACTGGGCTCCGCCGGAATTGCCGAACCTGGAACGCCTTCGGGTTCTGCGGCCCGGTTTGGAGCTGGGGACGGTAAAGGGAGACCGGTTTCTTCCCGCCCACGCTCTGTCCCACTGGCTGACCCCTGGAGTAAGCGCCCTTCGGCTGCCATACGACAGTCCGGAGCTTCATCGCTACCTCCATGGGGAGACCCTCCCCTGGAACGGAAAGGGCTGGATCCTTGTCTGCGCCGAAGACGATCCCCTGGGCTGGGGCAAGGGTGATGGCACGATGCTCAAGAACCACTACCCCAAGGGTCTGCGGCGTTAAGAGACCTTGACTGTAATCTCTTGCTGAATGATCCACCCCGATAAAAACGAGTTTACCGCCCCAGCTCAGTGCGAGCTGGGGCATTCTTTTTTTGCTTTTATATCCCCCCAGGGGGCTTGCGACGGGATTTTCGGCAGATTATAATGAAAACATTAAAAAGGGAAGGTATGGGAATGGAAGAGCTTAAGCGGCAAATGACTGATTATTGGTCCAAGCGGGCCGTGGATTTTGGGGTGCTTCGGATGAAGGAATTCACCGGGAAGATGCACGAGCGCTGGATGGCGGAATTTCGAAAATACATCCCCATGGACAGGCCCCTGCGGATCCTGGATTTGGGAACCGGAACCGGCTTTTTTGCTTTTCTCCTGGGAATGGAGGGGCATACTGTTACAGGGATCGATCTGACGGAGGATATGATCTCCCAGGCAAAAAGCTCCGCGGAAATCCTGGGAATATCCGCCGATTTTTTTGTTATGGACGCGGAGGCGCCCGCCTTTGCCCCCGGGATCTTCGACGCTTTGGTGACCCGGAATTTGACCTGGGGACTTCCCCATCTGCGGGAGGCTTATCGGAATTGGTACGCGCTGCTGAAACCCGGCGGAATTCTCATTAACTTTGATGCCGACTACTGTCGGGAGAAGCAGCCGGAGTCTCTTCCGGAAAACCACGCCCATAAGGGGATTGCCCCGGAAATGCGGCTGGAATACGAGCACTTTAAAGATGCCCTGCGTCCTGTGCAGCAGCCCCGCCCGGCATGGGACGCGGCACTTTTAAAGGAAGCAGGGTTTCAAAATATCACGGTGGATACGGTTGTGTGGCAGAGAATTTACCGGGAATATGACGAGTTTTATAACCCAACGCCGATTTTTACCATTGCGGCATATAAATAGAGGACGCTATGAAAACATTTTCCAGCTTTGAAGAAGAAAATATTGCCTATTGGACGAACCGCGCCCCTGGATATTCCGTAGTTAACCAGGAGGAATTGGGAACGAATCAGCGTGCCGTATGGGGAAGTCTGTTTCTGCGCGCCATTTCCGCCCACTACCCTGGAAAACGACCGGAGCAGATTTCCGTGCTGGATGTGGGAACCGGGCCGGGCTTTTTTGCCATCCTTCTGGCGGAACGGGGGTACCAGGTTAACGCGGTGGACTATACGGAAGCGATGCTGGATCAGGCAAGAAAAAACGCGGGTCCCTTGGCGGAAAAGATTGGCTTTCAGAGGATGAATGCCCAGGATCTGACATTTCCGGAGGGACAGTTTGACGTAGTCATCTCCCGGAACCTGACCTGGAATCTCCACGATCCCAAGTCCGCGTACCGCCATTGGGTGCGGGTCCTGAAAAAAGGCGGTCTGTTGCTGAACTTTGACGCCAATTGGTACAGCTACCTGTATGACGATCAGGCACGGCGGAACCATCTGCGGGATCGGAACAATGTAGCCCGATCCGATGTACGGGACGAAAACGCTGATACCGATGTGGCTGCTATGGAAGCTATCGCCTATCAGACGCCTCTGGCAAAATGCAGCCGTCCAGCGTGGGACAGAGACATTCTGACCCAATTGGGGATGAAGGTAACCGTGGATCCCGACATCTGGAGGCAGGTGTGGACCCGGGAGGAACGGATCAACAATTCCTCCACCCCCATGTTCCTGGTTCGCGGAATCAAAACATAAAGGGAGGCGGCTTGCATGGGAAAATACACAGCGAAACGGCTCTTGCAGCTGATCCCCATTCTTCTTGCCATTTCCTTTTTATCTTTTGCCATGATGCGCGTTGCTGGCAGTGACGCGGTAGAACAAAAAATGGAGAATACCGGCGCGGTGGTTTCTCAGGAGGTTGTTGACGCGGCCAGGGAAGAGCTGGGACTGGACAAGCCCTTTTTGACCCAGTATTTTGTCTGGCTGGGAAGGCTCCTCCGGGGCGACATGGGAACCAGTTATGTCTCCGGCAAAAGCGTGTTTTCCACCTTTGTTTCCAAGCTCCCTGCCACACTGCTGCTGACAGCTGTTTCCATTGCCCTGACGGTTCTTATCTCTATCCCTCTGGGGATTCTGTCGGCAATCCGGCAAAACAGGTTTACGGACTATCTCATTCGGTTTTTCAGCTTCTTGGGGAACAGTATGCCGAACTTCTTTGTGGCGCTGCTGTTAATGTATTTTTTCGCCATTCGTCTGGGGTGGTTCCCGGTGATCGCTAACGGCACTTCCCTGCAGAGCGTGGCAATGCCCAGCCTGACCCTGGCGATAGCCATGTCTGCCAAATATCTGCGGCAGGTGCGGGCTGCGGTGCTGGACGAGCTGAGCAAAGACTATGTGATGGGCGCCAAGGCCCGGGGCGTCAAATTTTCTGTAACCCTATGGAAAAGTGTGATGAAAGCATCCCTTGTGACCATTCTAACGCTTTTGACGCTCTCCATCGGCAGCCTGTTGGGCGGTACCGCCATTGTTGAGTCTATCTTCCTATGGGACGGCGTCGGAAAGCTGGCAGTGGATGCCATCTATATGCGAGACTATCCCATGATTCAGGCCTACGTTATGTGGATGGCCATTATCTATGTCTTGGTCAACCTGATCACCGACCTGAGCTACCGGGTGCTGGATCCCCGCATTCGCCTGGGAGGGATGGAGCAATGAGCAAAACCGTTTCCGTCCGCATCCAGAAGGTGAAGCGGAACCATATTAAAATCCGGCTGTATGTATTTGCGGCGCTGGTTATTTTGCTGCTCCTGACGGCGCTGTTTTCTAAGTACCTTGCCCCCTATGACCCCAACGCCCAGAACCTGGAAGAGGCCCTGCAAGCCCCTTCCGCCCGGCATATCATGGGAACGGACCGCCATGGACGGGACATGTTCTCCCGGGTGCTGGTAGGCGGGCAAACCAGCATTTTTGCGGCTCTGGCACTGGTGGCGATGATCAGCGTGTTCGGCACCGTAGTAGGCACCCTTTGCGGCTACTACGGCGGAAGACTGGATGCTATTGTTATGCGGATCTCCGATGTGTGCCTTGCCTTCCCCGGACTGGTGTTTGCCATGGCGGTGGCAGCGCTGCTGGGCGGCGGCGTCAGAAACGCCGTGATCGCCCTGGCTGTTATCAGCTGGCCCAAGTATTCCCGGGTCGCCCGAAGCCAGACTCTGGCTATTAAGGATGGTCCGTTTGTCAGCGCGGCCCGTCTGGCGGGAAATTCTTCCATGCAGACCATCCTCCGGCACATTCTCCCCAATATTTCAGGCCCGATTTTGGTAACGGCCATGCTGGATATCGGCACCATGATGATGGAACTGGCAGGGCTTTCCTTTCTGGGTCTGGGGGCGCAGCCGCCTACGGCGGAGTGGGGCAATATGATGAACTCCGGGCGCAGTATGCTTCAGATTTACCCCTGGATCGTACTTTCCCCTGGCATTGGAATCTTTATTTCCGTGGTGTTATTCAATCTGCTGGGTGATACGGTGCGAGACTACCTGGATCCCCGAAACAGTCGTTCCAGATAAAGGAGAAAGGAAAATGAAAAAGATCACAGCCATTCTTTTGACCCTGTGCCTAGCTGTAAGCCTGCTGGCAGGCTGCGGCGGTCAAACCGCAGCCGAACCGGGCGATACCAACGAAGCCGTCTCCAGCCTTCCGGCGGAAAAGGTCTTTGTGTTCGGTGACACCACCTTCAACGCCGAAAATGAGGAACCCAACATCAATCCCCACGATGCGTATGCCGGCTGGGCCTGCATCCGCTACGGCGTGGGCGAAACCCTGTTCAAAATCAATGACGCCATGGTTTTGGAGCCCTGGATCGCGGAATCCTATGAACTGGTGGACGAGCTGACCTGGAAGATCACCCTGAAAGACAGCGTGTGCTTCTCCAATGGAAGGACATGCGATGCGGCAGCCGTCAAGGACTGCTTTGCCCATTTGGTGGAAGTCCATGAACGGGCCAAAGGCGATCTGAACATTGAAAGCATGGATGCCGATGGACTGGTTCTCACCATCCATACCAGCGTCCCCACTCCTTCTTTGCTAAACTACCTGTCCGAGCCTTACGGCTGCGTCATCGATATGGAGGCGGGCATTACGGACGATGGCATTGTGGTGGGCACCGGCCCCTATGTGGCAGTGGAGTTGGTCACCGATGACCACCTGAACCTCGTCAAAAACGGAAACTATTGGGCAGGCGATGTCAAGATCGACGAGATCACCGTCCGTACCATCTCCGATGGGGACACCCTCGCCCTGGCCCTCCAGTCCGGAGAGATCGACGCCGCCTATGGCATGGCCTACGGCAGCTATCCCCTGTTTGAAAATGAAAATTATACCTTCTCCAGCGCTCAGACCAGCCGCTCTTTCTACTGCCAGATGAACTATGCTTCTCCTGTGATTCATGACGATGCCGTCCGGAAGGCGGTTGCCATGGGCATTGACAAAGAGGGCTTTGTGAACACCCTGCTCAGCGGCTACGGCTATGTAGGTACCGGCGCGTTTCCGGACAGCGTCGCCTTTGGCGGTTCCACACTGGTGGCGGAAACCTATGACCCCGAGGGGGCCAAGGCGGTTCTGGAAGAAGCCGGCTGGGTGGATACTGACGGCGACGGGATCCGGGAAAAGGACGGACAGCCCCTCACCATCCGCTGGCTCAGCTATCCCAGCCGCCAGGAGCTGCCGCTGCTGGCCGAGTTCGCCCAGGCGACGCTGAAGGAAATCGGTATGGACGTGAAGCTGAACGTCACCGCCGACCACAACAAAATCGCCCAGGATTCCACCGCTTTTGATATCTATGTGGGAGCCAACGTCAACTCCGGGCTGGGTGATCCCACCAACTTCTTTTCCACCCACTGCCTGGATTCTTCCGTGAAGAACCGGGGCGGCTACCACAGCGACAAGCTGGAGAAGCTGGCAGCGGAGATGAACAGCACCTTTGACACGGCGGCGCGGAATCAAATCGCAATTGAGATGCAGCAGATCCTCTTGGATGACAACGCCTTTATTTTCTGCTCCTTCCTGCGGATGAGCATGATCTCCAAGGCCAGCGTCACCGGTCTGACAGCCCATCCCTGTGATTTTTACGAACTGACCGCCGATCTGGACATTGGTCAGTGACCAACAGGAAGCGGCAAGGGGGGGGAGAACATGGCAGCGCTGTTAGAATATGATTCCGTGGAAATCTCCTTTGGGGGCAAAGCAGTGGTGCGTGATGTGAGCTTTTCCCTACAGTCTGGGGAAGTTCTTGGCCTGGTTGGAGAATCCGGAAGCGGAAAGTCCACGCTGATCAAAGCCGCCATGGGCCTTCTGGGGAGCAACGGTCTTGTGACCAAGGGGGACATTTGGTTTGATGGGAAGAATCTCCCCGACCTGTCCGAGAAAGAATTGCGGAAAATCCGCGGCGCGAAAATCGGCATGATTTTTCAGGACGCGGGGGCGTCCCTTTGCCCCATCCGCACCATTGGAGATCAGATTTTTGAAAGCATGTCCGCCCATGGAAAAATCACGAAAACCGAGGCCAGGGAAAAGGCACTCACGCTGTTTGATAAGCTCCATTTTCAGAATTCGGAGCGGATCTGGGACAGCTATCCCTTTGCGCTGTCCGGCGGAGAAAAACAGCGGGCGGGGATTGCCATCGCTATGCTGATGAATCCGTCCATCCTTCTGGCGGATGAGCCAACCAGTGCCCTGGATGTGTCCGCGCAGAAGCAGGTGGTGCTGGAAATGCTGGAGCTTCGGGATCTGTTCCAAATGTCCATCATCCTGGTGACCCACGATATCGGCGTGGTATCTGCCATGGCGGATCGGATCCTGGTTTTAAAAAACGGTCGTGCCATGGAGTACGGCGACGCCGGGAGGATCCTTTCGGATCCCCAGAACGCTTACACCCAAAAGCTTCTTGCCGCGGTGCCCAGGCTCCGGAGGTGCTGAATGGAACCGATTTTAGAGGTCAAAAACCTGACAAAAACCTTTCCCGGCGGAGGGAATCAGACGTTGACCGCTGTGGATCATGTGAATTTCCGGCTTTACCCGGGGGAGACCCTGGGTATCGTGGGGGAATCCGGATGCGGAAAAAGCACGGTGGCGAGGCTTCTCACCCGTTTGACGGATGCCACAGAAGGATCGATTCTCCTGGACGGGCAGGACATTACCCATGCCAAAGGCGCATCGCTTCGCCCAGTGTACCGCGAAATTCAAATGGTGTTTCAGGATCCCACAGGCTCCTTTGACCCCCGGCGGACATTGGGCGACGGCATCGGGGAGAGCCTCCGAAATGCCGGAATGTCCAAAGCGGAAGTCCAAAAACGTGTAGCCCAGCTGCTCCGGCAGTGTGGCCTGACGGGGGCGTTTGCGCAGCGCTATCCCCATGAGGTCAGCGGCGGAGAGTGTCAGCGGGCGGCCATTGCCCGGGCGCTGGCGATCCGGCCGAAGATTCTGATCTGTGACGAGGCGACCTCCGCCTTAGATGTTACCGTGCAGCAGCAGATCATGGAGCTTCTATCTGCCCTGCGGGAAAAAAGTGGGATTGCCTGCATCTTTATCTGTCACAATTTGGCTCTGGTTCAGTCCTTCTGCCACCGTCTGGTGGTGATGCATGACGGGAAAATCGTGGAGGAGGGAACCCCGGATCAGGTGATCCTCCATCCCACATCGGAGGATACAAAGCGGCTGATTGACGCGATCCTTTCATAAGCCGAATATTTCCATCCAAGAAACGCCGCGTTTCCAGCCGGAAGCGCGGCGCTTTTGGGCTTTCCGCGCCGGTATCCTATGGGGGATATTGGGGTATGGCTTGTGAAAATAGCCAAAAAATTCTTAAGGAAACATCAAAAATCAGGGTGAGAGCAAAAGAATTCCGCTAAAAATGTTGTGCAAATTTAATAAAATAACCCCTGCCAGGGGATGCGGCCAGAGAAAAAAGCGATCCCCCTACCCGGGTTGCGGAAAGAAACGCGAAAAGGTAAAATGGGTGCGAGAGAACAAAATGTTCCCCAATAGAAAGGAGTTTTAGATCATGGCATGTTTCCTAGTTCCCGCCGCTGAGGCGGTTGTTACCGGCGTTGTAAAGAAGGCCGCCAAGCCCCAGGAAGACACCGAGAAGGTGACCTTCCTGAATAAGCTGCCCTGGCTGACCAAGCTGCTCACCGGCGGCTCTGTTCTGCTGTGCTTCGAACACATTTGGCATGGTGAAGTAGAGCCTTGGTTCCCGTTTCTGACTGCCGCCGCCAACCCGGAGGATACCGCAGTGATGCTCCAGGAGATGGCCTCCGTAGGCAGCTCCATGGCGGTGTTTCTTACGGTTGTGTGGGTTGGAATGGTTCTTGCCGCGAAGAAGATCGTCGCCAGGGATCCGGTTCCCGCGCCTGTAAAGGCATAGGGAGGCCACGTTATGACACTGCTGACCTGCGTTTTCGCTGCCGTGATTGCCACGCTCTGCTGGTACCGTACTGCCCAGCGGGAAGATTTAAAGCTAGGAGTTTTGTGCTGGCTGTATTGGGGCGCGTCCCTGATGTGGCTGATCGACGCCGTGTTTGAGTACGCGGAGCTTCAGGCGGAGTACTTCTGCCCCGCCCCCGGGGATATGCTCAATGACCTTTTCCTGGGTCTTTCCGTTGTCGCGCTTGGCCTGGTCATTTGGATCGTTTATCTGCTGATCAAGGATCCCAAGGGCGTCGTGAAGGCGACCATTATAAAGAAAGTATAGGGAAACTCTGAACAAATCATCTGCGGCTGGATGGCGGATCTTTTGTCCCATCCATGCAGTGTTAAAAATGGGAAATACATACAGTATTCCTCTATTTTTAACACTTTTGTCTGGGACAAAATCTTTCGCCACCAGCTCTTTCCGATTTATTCAGAGCTTCCATAGAAATAATACTGGTATTCAATAAAAAAGTTAAATCCAAAGGATTGAACTTTTTTATATGAAGATCATATAAGACGAATTTTTTGGTATTTTCTATCCCGAAAATACCAAAAATGACAGCGCCGCCAGGCGATGTCTTCTGGATAAAATGAAACCATTTTATCCAGAAATAGTATAAAACCTGCGCGGCTCCGGCGGTTTGCCCTGGATCCGGCACAGCCAGAGCCGAAGCTCCGGGCGTATTACGTGCGGCACAGTCAAAACGGCATTCTTTCTGACGAAAGCCACATCAAAATGGCGCTGATTTGGTGGCACGTCCCGAAAAAGAGAAATTTTATCCCCCCAGGGGGCTTCAAAACGGGATGCGGATATGGTATGTTTTCCCTGTCGGTTAAATGCTCAATAGCCAATCCTTCAAAAGAAAGCGCCGCGCCGTTTGGGGAAGCAGAGCGGCGTTTTCTCGTGGGCACGGATAACGGGAGGCAGCGGGGAATGGATACCGTTTTGGAATACGGCAGCGGAGTCATTTCCGCCGGACTGCGCCGGGGTGCAAAAACGCTGGTGAATCATCTCTCCTTTTCGCTCTCCAAAGGGGAGAGTCTGGCGCTGATCGGAGAGACCGGCTCCGGCAAAACCATGACGGCGCTGTCCATTATGGGATTGCTGCCGGGAAATGTCAAATGCTTTTGATTTATCCATAAGCGGACTTGACATTGAAGTTACATCCCCCCAATTTTTCAAATTATCCGCGAAGCGGATACCACACTTCTTCACTCTTCACTAAAAATTGGCCCGCAATTTTTAGTGAAGCTCTGAATAAATCGGCAAGAGCTGGTGGCGAAAGATTTTGTCCCAGACAAAAGATCCACCATCCAGCCGCAGACGATTTGTTCAGTGTTTCCTTAGATTTTGCCCATGCCGGGCGCACTAAGAAAAATCGGCTATTCTTCTGTCGAAGAAAGCCGATTTTTGGTGCCGGTGGTGGGACTCGAACCCACACGAGTGTTACCCCAACGGATTTTGAGTCCGCCTCGTCTACCATTCCAACACACCGGCGGATTTAAGCCCTCTAAGAATACCACATTCCTGCCGGAAATGCAAGATAAATTTTGCTTCTGCTGTTACTGAGGCGGAACTACCGAGGCCTCGGCAATATTGATAGAGTGGCCGCCTACACGGTTCAGGCTGTTGAGCATCTCACCAAAGATAATCCCCGCGTCGGCGGAGCACTCGCCCTGGCGCATCCGATCCATGTGATTTTCCTGGGACTGGTTGGTTTTCTTGCGGATTTCTCGCTGGATCCGGGTGAGGCGTTTAAGCTCATCAATGGAGACGTTCTGATCATAGAAGCCCTTGGTAGCCCGCTGGAACAGCTCCAAAGCATCGCTGTAAATATCGGAAAGCTCAGCCTTTGCCTTGCCGGAATAGGTGATGTTCTGCTCCTGGCTTTTTTCCGTCAGCCGGAGGAGAATTTCTCCGTAATCGCCGATCCGCTCCAGGTCTGTCAAGGTCTGATAGACCCGGGTGACATATTTGGCGTCCTTGTCGGAAATTTCCTGGACGTTGATTTTTACCAGGAAATCGCTGATAGCGTCAGTCAAGTAGTCAATAACGGTTTCGTTTTCTGTGATTTCCTGGCTATGGGCGGGCTTGCCGCTGATCACATCCTCCATAGCCATGGTGAGATTATTTTGAACCAGGGCGGTCATCCGCTGGACTTCATTTCGGATCTGAAGCAAAGTAACGCTGGGAGTGCCTACCAAATTGGCATCGATATATTCCAGACGGCAGGCGTCCTCATGAACCTGTTTGGGAATAAACAGGTAGGTGAGCTTGACCACCCATTTGGTTACCGGGAGAAGGATCACGGCGCTGACCACCTTGAAGATAATGTGCACCACAGACACCTGGAACACAGGATCCGGAATTATGCTCTCTATCCACTGGGTATATGGAAGCACCAGGGTGACGATTGTCATAACCACCGCGCCCACCAGATTGTAAATCAAATAAATCATGGACGCCCGCTTGGCGTTATTTCTGGCGTTCATAGATGCCAGCAGGGTGGGCATGGCGGAGCCGATGTTGATGCCGCAGATCAGGAAGGAGGCAAAGTACAGGGGCATCATTTTCTGCATGGCAAGCGCCTGAAGAATACCCACGGCGGCAGAGGAGCTTTGGATAGCGGCGCAGAGCAGGGTGCCCACCAAAAGACCGAGCAGAGGGCTTTTGGCATCGGCGATAAAGTCCTGGAACCAGACTACATCCTTCAGGGGCTTCATGGCGGCGCTCATGGTGTGCAGTCCCTGGAACAGAAGCCCGAAGCCCAGAATGATCTGACCGATGTGCTGGGTTTGTTTTTTCTTGGAGTACAGCATAAGGAAGGCGCCGAGGCAGATGCAGAAGGGAGCGATCCCCGAGGCATCCAGGGCGATCAGGATGCTGGTGATGGTAGTGCCGATGTTGGCGCCGAAAATGACGCCTGTGGCCTGGGCAAGGTCCATAATTCCGGCGTTGATAAAGCCCATGACCATGACGGTGGTGGCGGAGGAGGACTGAATCACCACAGTGACAAAGGCGCCCAGCAGGAAGCCAAGGAATTTATTCCTGGTGAGCTTTTCCAGAAGATCCTTCATCCGGGAGCCGGCAGCCATTTCCAGGCCGTCTCCCATGTACTTCATTCCAAACAAAAAGGCGCCCAGTCCGCCCAGCAGGGAAATAATATTCGACGCGCTCACGGCATCTCCCCCAATATATTTTATCTTTCTACAGTATAACAGGCAAAAGAATGAATTGCAATGTTTTTTTCCAAAGATCGGAAGAATCCGGGCACAGCTCCCTCTCGCAAAGGATGTACAGGAGCTGTCACGCTCCGGTATGCTGTGCCTTTTTCAGGGAAACCGTCATTTCTCCGTTTTCAATATAAATCCGGCAGGAAGTAATCTGAATTTCGGATATTTCGTGTTCCTGATACGGATGAAAAACCATTCCTTCCCATTTCCCATCCGTGTACAGATAGACGCCGTTTTCATTCATCCGGTGAGGCTCGGTTCGGTACTCGTCGTCAAGGGAATCCAGGGTTATCAGGATCATGCCGCCGGGCTTTGTGATCCGATACAGCTCCTGAAGGGCGGCAACCGCGTCGCAAATCGTTTTTGCGCCGCATGATATCAGTGTCTGAACGATCGGATCTATGTTCCCGTCAAAGCTGTCAGCATACAAGCAAATCCGTGCGGGATCCACAGTTTCCCAGGAACTGTCCCAAAATGATTTCCCACCGCAGCTTGTGCTGGCACTGTCTGGAATATGGACGTTTGCTTGTTTGGCCACGGTAAACCTCCTCCGTATTGCCTTTTAAACGCATTATAATTTCGGACATACAAAAAGTCAAAGAATATTTTCTTCTCTGTTTCCTGACGGAAACGTGAAAAGAAAAATTAAGAAAAAAATTAAGCATTTCATAGAAGACAACCAGGGGAAAGTGTGTTATAATAAAAATGCATATACGCTTTACTAGGAGGGATTTCCTTTGAAATACTTGCGCGGATACCTGACCGCCGGGATCTTCGGTGCCATTACCTGGGTGCTGATGCGCTACGGTGAGAAATTCTCCACCCTGGTGGACATGGTTTATCCCTATGTGATCCGCACTTGGCAGACCACCCTTGCCCAGTGGTCTTCTCAGGTGGACTTCTGCCTGTGGCAGCTGCTGGCAGTTGTCCTTGGCGTGATTGTGCTTGCCAGCATCGTACTGATGATCGTCTTTAAGTGGAACCCGATCCAGTGGTTCGGGTGGGTGCTGGCGGCGGCCTGCGGAATCTATATGATCCACACCCTGACCTTTGGCCTCAACTATTATGCGGGAGATCTCTCCGACGATATCCGGATGGAAGCCACCGCCTATACCCTGGACGAATTAACAGAAGCGGCAGAATACTACCGGGACAAGGCAAACGCTCTGGCGGACCAGGTTTCCCGGGACAGCAGCGGCAATGTGCTGTACGAAGATTTCGAGACTCTGGCAGCCAAGGCTGGAGAGGGTTTCCAGTGGCTCACCTATGAGCGAAAGTTCTCCGTGTTTGCCGGGTCAACCCTTCCGGTGAAGAAACTGGGCTGGGCAGACATGTATTCCTCCATGGGCATCACCGGCGTCACCATGGGACTCACCGGCGAAGCGGCAGTGAATCCTCAGATTCCGCCGGTCAGTCTTCCCTTTACTATGTGCCATGAGATGGCCCACCGGATGTGCATTGCCTCGGAGCGGGATGCCAATTTTGCCGCATACCTGGCCTCCAGCGTCAATTCGGACATTCAGTTCCAGTATTCCGCCTATTTTATGGCGTACCGTTATTGCTACAACGCTCTTGCCAGCGTAAATTCCACCGCTGCCGGTGCTGCCGCTGCCCGGGTTCTGGGCGGGGTTGGCAGCAATCTCAGCCGGGATCTGGCCACATACAACGCCTTCTTCCAGTCCAAGCGCAGTGAAACTGCCACCCGGGTAGCGGACACCGCTAACGACGCCTACCTGAAAGCAAGTGGAGAGCAATCCGGTGTCGCTTCCTACGGGCAGGTCTGCGATCTGCTGGTGTCCTGGCATATCCAGGAGGTTGTGATTCCCTCTTTAGCGGTTGAGGAAAATCCTTTCGATCCCTACGATGAAAACAGCGTGGACCTCAGCGGGATCGTAAACGCCCGGGGGAACTAGCATGAACGAAATGCGAAACGCCCTGGACGATGGGATTTCTTCCCTGGGCCTTTCCCTTCCGGAAGACCGGCGGGAAAAGCTGTGCGCCTTTGGGGATGCAGTCCTCCGGCAGAATGAGGTGATGAACCTGACTGCCATTACGGAGCCTGCTCAGGTGGGAGAATTACATTTGGTGGACAGCCTGACGGTTCTCGCCTGTGCCGACCTGGAAGGGAAAACCCTGATTGACGTAGGCTGCGGCGGTGGCTTCCCCGGCGTGCCCCTTGCCATCGCCTGCCCCGAAGCGAAAATCACGCTGCTGGACAGCCTGGGAAAGCGAATGCGCTGGCTGGAAGAGACCCTTCCCGCCCTGGGCATTCCTGCCAAATGCGTCACCGCTCGGGCAGAGGAAGCGGTGGTAGACTGTCGGGAAAGCTATGACTATGCCGTCAGCCGGGCCGTGGCGCGGCTGAACATTCTCCTGGAGCTGACCGCCCCCTATGTAAAGGTGGGTGGCGGGGTGCTGGCCATGAAGGGTGCCGCCGCCCGGGAGGAACTGGCGGAAGCCTCCGGCGCCGTCAAAAAACTGGGCCTAAAGCTGGAAACCATCCGGGAATTCCCCTTGGGCGGCGGCGTTCACTGCTTGCTGATCTTCCGCAAGATCTTCCCCACGCCCCCGAAATATCCCCGCCGCTACGCCAAAATCAAGCAAGCGCCGCTGTAACCAAAACAGCGGCGCTTGTATTGTCTTGTTCGGCAGCAACGTCTGTAGGGCGCGACAACCCCGGTGCACCGCTATGGAACGACCTCCCAGCGCCCCCGCTATGCTGCAATGGCGGACGGGGAAAGCCTCTCCTGTATAAGGGGAGGTGGCTCAGCGTCAACCGAGACGGAGGGGCTGAGCGGCGGACGGTGGGGCGCGGGTGGTTCTATACAGAGATCCTCGGGAGTATCCCCCTTCCGGTCAATCCCTCAGTCGGTTCGATACGGAAGGAAGCTGCCCTATTCTGGCCGAAATAAGCTGTCAATATCTACATCCAGCACACGGGCAATCGCATAGATTTCTTTATCCGTTGCAATTCTCACTTGCCCTTCCAGCTTTGAGTAACTCGTCGGATTCATGTCAAGCCCAAATAACTGAAGCTTTGCTATAAACTCTTTTTGCTTCATTCCTTTTTCTTTACGCAGCATTTCAACATTTTTCCAACCATGTTACAGTCACCATATTCCTGCCTTCTGATTTTCACGCCTTATCACCACACATATCCGGAATATATCAATAGTAATAGCACCGCAGGTGCGTTAAGAACCGTATGAGACGGCTTTT
>CAZCLX010000019.1:0-21276 GCA_964499615.1 uncultured Oscillospiraceae bacterium | reverse complement strand
AACCACGCCCTTTGTGGTGCTGACCTCCAACCGGGCGCGGCCCCTGTCGGAGGCCCTGCGCCGCCGGTGCGCCTACCTATACCTGGACTATCCGGATTTGGAAAAGGAGCTGGCGATCCTCCGGGAGAAGCTGCCCCACGTGGATGACCGGCTGAGCTTCCAGGTGGCCATGGCGGTGCACAACCTCCGCTCCCAGGACGCGATTTTGAAAAAGCCCTCCATTGCGGAGACACTGGACTGGGCAGCCGCTTTGGACGCTCTGGGGATCCGGGAGCTGACCCCGGACGCCCTGCGTCAAACCGCCGGATTTGTGCTGAAAAACAGCGAGGATCTGGAATCCGTAGATGTGGAGAAAACGTTGGAGGGCACTCACTGTGGCGCGTGCCGTGAATGACCCCGGGGTCTATCTGGAAAAGCTCGTCTGCTTCTCCCGGCTCCTGCGGCAGCAGGGGGTTCCGGCAGTGCCGGGGGACACCCGAGACGCCGCCAAAATTCTCACGGTGCTGGGATTGGAAAACCGGGAGCGGATGAAGGCTGCCCTGCGCACCGTCTACGCCAAAAGCCGGGAGGAACAGATCGTCTATGACCGGGTGTTTGACGGATTTTTCCTGTCGGAGGAGGCCATCCGTCGACAAGCTCAGGAGCAAATGGAGCGGGAGCGCCAGGAAGCGGAAAATCGGCAGGCGGCGGAAAAGGAGCTGGAGGAAATTTCCTCCCAGGTCTCCCTCTCCCCCCAGGAGCAGCGCAGCTACACCGCCATGACCGGGGAGGCCCGGCGGCGGCTGATGGACTTTATGGAAAAGTACCGGGGAAACATGGACCGGAACCCGGCGCTGTACGGAGATTTTATTCACTCAGTGTTTGCCAAGGCCATTTTGGAGCAGCAGATGCTTCAGGAGGACGCCGGTGTAGGCGGCACGGCGATGGATCCGGAACTGGGGATCCTGTACCGGGACATCGGTCAGTTTTCGGACAGCCAAATTCCCCAGGCGGTGGCGGCAATTCAAGACGTGTCCCGGCGGATTAACGCCGAGCTGACCGCCAAAGTCAACCGCCGGGGCAGCCGGGGGAAGCTGGACTTCCGTCGAACCATCCGGTGCTCTCTGGAAACCGGCGGCGTCACTTACCGCCTTCGCTACCGGCGGAAAAAGCCCCGGCGGCAGCACCTTACCGTGCTGTGCGATGTGTCCGGGTCTATGGTGCAGTTTTCGGAGTTTGCATTGCGCTTTATCCAGTCTCTAAACCGGGTGTCTGAAAACGCCCGGGTGTTCCTGTTTTCGGAAACCCTGGTGGAGGCGGACGCTTTCCGCCTGCGGGATATGGACCGGTTCCGGGAGTATGTCCGGCAGTCCGGTATCTATGGGCGGGGCACTGATCTGGGCACCGCTCTGGAAAAGCTCCGGAACTGGAAGCCCGGCGTGCTGGACACATCCACCGTCCTTATCATTCTGTCGGACACAAAAACCGTGGATACCCGCCGGGCGGTGGCGGCGCTGAGGGATGCCCAGCGCCTTTCCGGAAAGGTGCTGTGGCTCAACCCCATTCCGGAAAGCAAGTGGCAGTACCTTCGCAGCGTCCAGACCATGGCTGCTATCGTACCCATGCTGCCCTGCTCCACCCTGCGGGAGCTTGCCAACGCCTGCCGGAAAATCGGGAAGCTGTAAAAAGATTTCCATTGACATTTTTCTTCGGGAAGTGTACAGTAGAGGAAAATCCTGCTATCCTGTGAAAATGGAGGTAATCCCATGAAAAAAGGACTTGTATGCGTCCTCACGGCGCTGATGCTTCTTACCTTCGCCGCCTGTGACCTTTTTGAGAAGAATTATACCGTGGGCATCTGCCAATATGACAGCTACCCGGCGCTGGATGACACCGCGAAGGGCTTCCAGGACGCTCTGGCGGAAAAGATGGGAGAGCGGGTTACCGTCCAGGTGGAGACCGCTTCCGGAAGTTCTGCAAACTGCGGTTCCATTTTGGACGGCTTTGTCTCCGGCAAGGCGGATCTGATTCTTGCCTGCGGCGCTCCTGCCCTCCAGGCAGCCGCCCCCTACTCGGAGACCGTCCCGGTACTGGGGGCAGCCGTCGCCGACTACCCTTCCGCTCTGGGAACTTCCGGCGGAAATATCACCGGCACCTCCGATTTGGTCTCCCCGGACGAGCAGGCGGCCATGATCCCGGAGATGTTCCCCCATGCCCAGAGTGTAGGCATTCTGTACTGCTCCCAGGAGCCGGACAGCCAGTACCAAGCGGAGCGGTTTGCTGAGAGCCTGGACGCTATCGGCCTTGGCAGCACTTTCTTCCCCTTTACGGACAGCTCTGACCTATCCGCTGCCGTTCAGGATGCGTGCCAGAAGTGTGACGTAATTTTCGTCCCCACCGGTGCCTGCGTCTCCGTAAACACGGGAACCATCCGGGAAGCCACGGTTGCCGCCGGTGTGCCGGTGGTTGCCGGGAACGCCGATATCTGCGAAGGCTGCGGTGCCGTCACCCTTGCCGTCAGCTACTATGATCTGGGCTATCAGGCCGGGGAGATGGCAGCCCGGATTCTCACCGAGGAATCGGAAGATTCCTCCCTACCGGTGGCATACTCCGCCGAAACAGCCAAGCTCTTTAACGCCGAGATCTGCGCCGCCCTGGGCGTGATGATTCCCGAAGGCTACGCGCCGCTGGGATAAAAGAACAATGTGCCCATCGGCTAGCTTAAAAAAACGATAAACACATTAAATTTGATAAATATTTTGCTCTATGCAAAGATATCATGCTTTTACAACAGCCTTTAAGGAATTATAACGTTACCTCCAAATCTGCCTGTTTTCAATAGACATCTATCGTCTATTGAAAACAGGCAGATTTGTCAAGCTGTTTCCAAATAAATTATGGCATTTAAGGAAGTCTTAACAACTAACGGACTTCCGCATAGCGCTGATGGCTCCTTTTTCCAGCCGGGAGACCTGGGCCTGGGAGATTCCCAAAAGGCCGGCAACCTCCATCTGCGTTTTTCCATCGTAGAAACGCAGGGACAAGATCTGTTTTTCCCGGCTGTTCAGCGCCTGGAAGGCGTTTCGTAGGGTGATATGCTCCATCCAGTCGTTTTCCGTATTTTTGGTGTCCCGCACCTGGTCCATCACCGTCAGCGGGTCCCCGCCGTCGGAATACACCGGGTCATACAGGCTCACCGGGGCGCACACCGCGTCCATCGCCTGGCAAACATCTTCCTCCGGCAGAGAAAGCTCCCGGGCGATCTCCTCCAAAGAAGGATCCCTGCCCATGGATGCCGTCATGGCTTCCTTGCACTGGAGTACCCGGTACGCCACGTCCCGAATAGACCTGGAAACCCGAATCGCGCTGTTGTCACGAAGATAGCGCCGAACCTCGCCGGCAATCATAGGAACGCCATAGGTGGAAAACCGCACCTGCTTGCTGGGATCAAAATTGGAGATTGCCTTGATCAGGCCGATACAGCCCACCTGAAACAGATCGTCGGGGCATTCTCCCCGCTTGTCAAACCGCTGGATTACGGAAAGTACCAGCCGGAGATTTCCTTCGATGAGCTTTTCCCTGGCCGTCCGATCCCCCTCCTTTGCCCGGGTGAGAAGGGTTTCGGTCTCCGTCTGAGAAAGAACGCTGAGCTTGGAAGTATTTACGCCGCAGATATCTACTTTACCCTGCATGGTATTCCTCCTGAATCAAGTGATTGGGAATACCTTATTATTTCCAGCTTCCCTGAGATGATACATTTTTGGGGCGCCACAAACATCGGCGCCCCAAAAAGCGCTGTTTTCCTCAGCTTTCCATCTGCTTTCCCAAAAAGCCTGCCGCAGTGCGGGCAAGGCTCTGGTCGCACTCCTTCATGGGGCTGTCTCCCTCCCCCAGCAGCAGGAGCACACAGCCCATCAAATCTCCCTGGGACAAAATCGGTGCGGCGGCGCCAAGGTGGTACTTTTCTGCCGCCTCAGATGCCCGGATCGGAGTCTCACCCGGCTGATAGAGGTAGTTTTTTCGCTGCTCCATCAGCTTCTCCAGTTCCGGGGAGTTGGGCTTATCCATCAGGTCCCGCTTGGGCGCACCGTACAGGGCGATAATGCTGTCCCGGTCTGCCACCGCCGCAATATGCCCGGTAGCAGAGCCGATGGACTCGCACATCTGAGCCGCGAATTCCTGAAGATCCCCCATAGGGGAATACTTCCGGAAAATTACCCCTCCGTCTTTTTCCGTATAAATCTCCAACGGGTCGCCCTCCCGGATTCGCAGAGTACGGCGGATTTCCTTGGGAATGACAATTCTGCCAAGATCATCCACCCGGCGGACAATGCCAGTTGCTTTCATAACTTCCCTCTCCTTTTTCTCATTTCTTCCGCTGCTATTGTTTGCAAGAAAAGGGGAATTATGCGAAGACACGGAAGGATTTGTTTATAGCTTCCCTAGCAATCCTTCTCCTTGGTGAAAAGCGACACTACCGCCAGGACGGCGGCAAACAGCACTCCTGTAACGGGCCAGACGATCCATGTGGTCTTCCAGTCGCCAGTCCAGAAGCTCCAGCCCAGATAAACCGCCGTGGCAAGACACCAATAGGCTGTGCTGATGGCTTCGCTGAGCTTTGAGCGCTTCCTTCCTCTTTGGGAAAAATCCCCTTCCCCAAGGAGCCGCTCCATGCTTGCCCATTTAACGCCCGCTGTGATAAAGCAGACCACGCCCACACCGACAACCGCCAGCATCAGACAGAGGGAAAAAACCAGGGTAACTTCATCATCCGTCATTGCCCCGAAAAACAGGATGACAGGAGACAGAATGCAAAGGCAGGTGCCGATGATATTACATTTCACATAGGTGTTCCGGTATTTCTTTTGCTTTTCCCTTACCATTCCCGAAACGCCGTAGGCAAGCTCAAACTCGCCGTCCAGGTACGCAAAGGGGTTGTTCTTCGCGTCTACGTAGATAAACACCGCCACAGCAACAGCCACGAATATCAGAAGCGCCACCATACCAAACAGCGCCGCGAAGCTTTCCGACATACCGGAATTCGGCTGCTCCTGCACCACACCCATGATCAGAAGGCAGATGGGTGAAAGGATACACAGCAGCGTCGCCAGTGCGATCCGTCCGGATGCCCACCGACGGCTCTCCATATATGCATTTGCCTCCTCCATGGTCACGCATTTCAGGGGGCTGTCGCTGGGGTTCTCAGTGAATACCTCGTCTTCCATCTCGTCTTTCAGCAGGTAGTCCGTGGTCACCCCAAAGAGGCTGCCCAGAGCTAGGATCTTCTCCAGATCCGGTGTTGTCTGGGCGGCTTCCCACTTGGAAACCGCCTGCCGGGATACATTCATTTTTTCCGCCAGTTCCTCCTGGCACCAGCCATTCTTTTTCCGCAGCCGGATTATTTTGTCCGCTAAGATCATTTTCATTACCTCCGATATCTATTTCGGCATCAGCCGTTGGTAAAAGAGTACCATTTTTTCCGGTTACCTTCCACCAAACGGCGGCTTGCAATCAGTCAACCAGAGGTTACAGTGGGCATGATCGGCAATCAATTTCATGGATGACGCTTCTGTAGGGAACTTTTCACTGTTCCTTTTATCGTTCCCTACTGAATGCGAGGCAAGTTCGGCGTGCCTCTAACTGCTAACCGCTAATCGCTATCCGCCGCAATCGGCAGCAGCACAGTGAAGCGGCTGCCGCCGCCAGGGCGGTTCTCTACGTAAATTTTCCCCCGGTGAGTATCCACGATCCGCTTTGCCAGTGCCAAGCCCAAGCCGTTTCCTTCTCGCTGGTGGGAGCTTTCTCCCTGGTAAAATTTTTCAAAGATCCGGTGCTTGTATTCCTCCGGGATACCGCAGCCGGTGTCCTCTACCTCCACCTGGATCCAGTTCTCCTGGGTTTTCAGCCGAAGCGTCACTTCACCCCCCGCCGGGGTGAACTTGATGGCATTATCCAATAGATTCAGAAACACATGGCTCATCAGCGATTCATTCCCGAGGAAAATCACCGGCTCCAATTCCGCCTCCAAAAGGATATCTTTCTCCGTCCACTTCCGCTCCAGAGCCACCACTGCCTGACGAAGCTGCTCGTCCAGCTGGTATAGCTCCTGCTGGGCGGGAATTGCCTGATTCTCTACCTTGGACAGCAGCAGGATATTCCCCACCAGTCCGGACAGACGCTGGGTGTTGTGGAGGATCTTTTCCGTGTACTCCCGCTTCTCCGAATCCCCCTGGCAATCCTCCATCAGGAGCATGGCGTAGCCTTCGATTGCTCCCAGAGGGGTTTTGAACTCATGGGACACGTTGGAAATAAAGTCCGACTGCAAAATCTCCGTGGCGGACAATTCCCGGGCCATCAGGTTAAAATTCCGGTACAGCTCCTGAACCTCGGCAACGGGGCTTCTGGTTTTCAGCCTGGGAGAAAAATCCCCGGACGCCACTGCCTCCATGGCGTTGCCCAGCGCCGTAATGGGGGACAGAAGCTGGCTTCCCAGGACGCTGGTCACCGTCGCTCCCAGAATGAAGCTGATAATGATGTAGGTAATCGCGGTAGGAACCTCCACCCGGTAGTGGATCAGCCGAAAAATCAGGGCGGAGATCAGGGCGGACAGCAGCCCGGACACCACCGTCGTCACTGCCAGCGTCACCCAAATGATCACCGTAATGATCTGCCCCAGGTGAAAGGTAATTCTCCGTTCGCCTGTTTTTTTCTTTTCCTTTTTCATTTCTTAACCACCTTATAGCCCACTCCCCGAATGGTAACGATCTGGAAGTCATCGCTTTCCCGGAACCGCTCCCGAAGGCGGTTGATATGAACATCCACGGTATGGGTAGCCGTCTCCGAGCCGTAACCCCATATTTCGTCCATCAGCTGCTGGCGGGTGAAAATATGTCCCGGGTAGGAAGCCATTTTATAGAGAAGCTGAAATTCCTTCTGGGGAAGCTGCATGCTGCCTTCCGGGGTCTGCACCGTGAGGGAATCGTACAATAGCTCCGTTTTCCCCAGGGTCAGGCAGCGCTTGCTAATCATCTGCGCCCGGCGGAGAAGGGCACCCACCCGGAGCACCATCTCGTTGACGTTCACCGGCTTTACCATGTAGTCGTCGGTTCCGGAGAGGAAGCCCTGCTGCATATCGGTAAAGGCATCCTTTGCCGTGACCATCAGCACCGGAATCTGCATTCCTGCCTCCCGGAGAGAACGCACCAGCTCATAGCCGTCCAGCCCCGGCATCATAATGTCCGAAATCAGCAGGTCAAAAGGCTCCTCCTCTGTGGCCTGAAGAGCCTGAACTCCGTTTGCAACCCCCCGAACAGAGTAACCGCTTCTCACCAGCACCCGGGTAAACAGCTGCCGCAGTTCCCCATCGTCCTCGGCAATCAAAATACGAAACATCATAACGCCTCCTTTTTTCCCATTATATCACAAAAAATAAAAAAGGAAAGAGCGATAGATAACGCTCCTCCCTATAGAATATGGTAGGATTTTCCTTCCAGACAGTAGCCTCTGCCGGGGGCGGGCTGCCACTGGTAGCGGTTTTTTCCTTCTTCCGGGAACCGGGATGCCATGATGGCTGCAATTACCCCGCCGTGGGTCACCAGCACCGTGTTTTCCCCGGTGCGTTCCAGCGCGTCAAACGCGGCGAGCGCCCGGGCAGCCATTTCTTTACCGCTCTCTCCGCCGGGGGGAACGTTTCCTTCATTGTCCCCGGTGATCCACGCAAGGTACGCGGGATCCTCCTTCAGCTCGTCATAGCCCCGCATTTCAAACGCGCCGAAGTCCACCTCCCGAAACTCCGGCGCTTCCCGGTAGGGAACATCGCCGAAGAGAATGGAAAGGGTCTCATTGGCTCGCTTCATGCCGCTGGTAAGATACCAGGCGGCAATAGCGGGATACCTCAGTTCCCGCAGCTCCGCCGCCCCAGCGGGGGACAGGGAAATATCCGTGCTGCCGCAGTAAAGGTGCAGCTCGTTTGCCAGGGTCTTCCCGTGGCGGATCAGGTAAATTACGCTCATTGAATTCTCTGCCCCAATCCGCACAGCACCCGGTACACTTCCGTCGCCTCCCGGCTCAGGTACTGGCACAGCCGCCCGTTTTCCTGCCGCCATGCCCGTGTTTCCGCCGACAGCGGAACTACCCCAGTGGACATATCCTGAATGATCAAAATTTTATCCTGCCACCTTTCCCGACATCCCTGAAACGCTTCCACCGGATCCGTCCCATCCAGGGCGCAGGCGCGGGTAAAATTTTCCAGGCCGTACAGGATCTTTTTGGAAAAGTCCAGGTTTTTCCCCTCTGCGGAGAAAACCTCCTTCGCCGGAACATGAAATTTTTCCGCCGCGAAGTCCAGCTTCCCCTGGTACGCGCCGCCAAATATCAGGATCATAATTTCCTCCTTATATCACCGCCAAGGTAATGGTTGCCGCCAACTCGGCGAGTGTCAATGCGTAGCCGGAAATGTCGCCGTTCATGCCCTCTAACGCGCGGTAGGCGTGGCGGAGAGCCAGGGCATAAGCCGCCATTTCCGCAAGAAGCGAAAAACCCTGTTTCCCAAACAGCAGGAATCCCGCCGCCACCGTCACCGCCAGAAGGATACTCAGATACACGATCCGTCCGAGGCCGGTTTTCCGTCCGGCATACTGGCTGGTGGTCATGGGGGGAAGGGCCGTCACCGCCAGGGCGCTGCACTCCCGGCTGACCACAGGCACCAGGGTGAGGATCCCGATTTTTTCCGGAAAGGACGACGACGCCGCAAACTGGCTCAGCAGCAACACCCCGCAGCCGATCACCCCGAAGGCTCCTACGTGGGAATCCTTCAAAATCTCCCGCCGCTTTTCCAAGCTCCGGCAGGAGCCTACCGCGTCGGTCACATCCAAAAATCCGTCCAGGTGGAGAAAACCGGTCACAAGGTACGGAAACATCCCGCTTGCCAAGGCCGCTAGCATGGGAGGCAGATTCAACCGGCGGCACAGAGCTGTCACACCCCACCACAACAGGCCGATTTCCAGCCCAATAAAGGGGAGTACCAGCAGCATTTTGTCCCGGGCCTTCTCCTCCCAGCCGTGAAAGGGGCAGGGAATGGCGCAAAACATGGACTGGCACATCCCCAGGGCGTACAGCCAAAGCTTCATACCGTCCATTCTCCCTTCCAAATCACCGCGTTCCCGCCGGAAACCTCCACCACCGTGTCGCAGAACGCCGCAAGGGCCCTCTGGCATTGGGCGAGCATCTGTCGGAAGCTTTCCGTTTCCGGGTCATAGATTTTGGGGTCGCCGCTCAGATCGTCGGCAACGAACACCCCGTTTTGAATTTTTTTTGCAAATTCTGTCAAGTTTTCCGACGTCCGGGTTCCCGCTTCGGGATCTATTTTCCAGGTGACGGGATCCGGGTACATTTCATTCATCAGCAGGGCGGTGACGCTGTCCAGGAGAAAAGTGCCCCGGCAGTCCGCCCGGGCAAGGCACTGGGGGAGATTCCTTCCCTGCTCCAGCGTCTCAAAGCCCAGTCCCGCCCGATCCGCCACGTGGCGGGATATCCGCTCCCGGTCCTCCCCGTCGGCAGGGATCATAGTGGCAACATAGTACCGCTTCCCGCTTGCGGACAGCTTTACCGCCAGCGTCTGGGCAAAGGCGGATTTCCCGCTTTTGGAGCCGCCTACAACCAGCACCATCATACGCTGAACTTATCTCCCTCTCGAATCTCATCCAAGTAGCCGTCGTCGATTCCCGCCTGATCAAAGGTTGCCATATCATTGATCACCGCGCAGGCGGCGGAAAGAATCTGGAACGCCAGTGGGCAGCCGCTCCCCTCTCCCAGCCGCATTCCCAGCAGAAGTATAGGTTCCAGACTCAACTCCTCCATGGCCTTTTGATAGCCAATCTCAAAGGAGGCGTGGCTGGGGATCAGATAGCCCCGGACGTTGGGGCAGAGTCGGTAAGCACACAGCGCCGCCACCACGGAAATAAACCCGTCGATGACCACCGGGCGGTGGCTGGCAGCCGCTCCCAAAAAGGCCCCGCACATGGCGGCAATGTCAAAGCCCCCCACCTTACAGAGCACATCGATGGGATCACTTCTATCCGGCTGATTGCGGGCAATCGCCTGAGCGATCACCTGTTTTTTCTTCCGAAAGCCTTCATCCGTGATGCCGCCGCCCCGTCCGGTGACCGTTTCCACCGGAAGATCCAGCAGCACGGAAAGCACCGCCGAGGAGGTGGTGGTGTTGCCAACACCCATCTCCCCGATCCCCAGCACATCCGCTGGGGTATTCATCGCCAGTTCACCACCGATGCGGATCGCCTGCTCCGCCTGCTGCCTTGTCATGGCGGTGCCTTTCGCAATGTTATTCGTTCCGTAAGCAATTTTTCGGTTCACTACCGCCGGGTCACGAATGTCCGAATTTACCCCTACGTCGCAAACGGTGATGCCGCTGCCAAAGTGCTTTGCCAGTACCGACGCCCCGGTTTTCGCCCGAGTGAGATTTACGGTCTGCATCCGCGTCACCGACTGGGGAGAGCTGGCGACCCCTTCTTCCACCACGCCGTTGTCGGCAGCAAATACCAACAGCCAGGGCTTATCCACCCGGTTATGAACCTTGCCAGTGATCC
Source organism: uncultured Oscillospiraceae bacterium (assembly GCA_964499615.1). Taxonomy (GTDB): domain Bacteria; phylum Bacillota; class Clostridia; order Oscillospirales; family Oscillospiraceae; genus Faecousia. Next base: position 10,693 of record CAZCLX010000019.1, on the reverse strand, counting down.
CGGCAAGCTGAATGGACAGCTCCTCCAGCCGCCCCAGGCTCCTGGGGGGCTTGGCAAGGGTCTCCTGCCTTGCCCTGGCTTTGGCCATGGCGTCTTCATCCAGGGGAGCCACACTACAAATCAGCTCGTTTACATTCATGTTACAGCGCTCCTTTTTCCCTCAGCCACCGGACGCCTTCTTCCGCCTGGGGCAACTCCAAAGTCACGGTGGCGTCACCGGCGAAACGTTCGATTTCCGTCAGCAGCGTGTCCATAGGAAGGGTTCCCTCCCCGGGGGCGCTGTGGGTATCGGCGGTGCCGTCATTGTTATGGATATGCAGATGGCTTAAATAGGGGGCGAATTCCCGAATCCAGGTCAGGGCGGGGACGTGGGAATAGGCGTTTACGTGCCCTACGTCCAGGCAAAGCCGGAGCCGGGGGTCGTCCACCTGGCCGGCGATTTCCGCCAGCATATCCGGAACCTCCTCCAGCACGTTTTCCAGGCAAAGGGTGATTCCCTCCGGCACATACTGTAAAAAACTCCGCCAGAATTTCACGGATTCCGCCACATACCACACCGGATAGTAAATTTGGGGGTGGTAGCCCCCATGGAAAACCACTTTCTTCGCCCCGTAGCGCTCCGCCAAAGCGATGGCCTGCCGGTAACGCTTTTCCGCCAGCTCCCGGGCCAGGGGATCGATGGCACAGGGAAACAGTTCGTTAAAGGGGCCGTGGAGCACCCGCCGGGAGATTCCCGCGATCTGGCGGGTCACCAGAACGTCGGACTCCGAAAAGCCCCGATCCATATTCCAGGCGGTGCAGAACTCCGCAATCTCCACCCCCAGACCGTTTGACCGGGCCAAATCCCCCGCCTGGGGATCTATGGTGGAAAGAAACCATTTCATGCGTCCGCCTCCATCATGCCGTATTTTATCCGCAGCCGCCGCAGCTTTTTCAGCAGCGGCTTTCCCACAAGCAGTAGCGTCAGGGCGCAGCTGACGCCGTGGGTCACGTTCACCGGCACACCCTGAGCATAAATCAGCAGGACGCCTTCCCAGGTGAATTTACTCAGCATGGTAAACACGGTGCAGCTGTCCAGCATGGGGCCGATGATCAGCAGCAGGGTAAAAAAGCCGAAGGGAGTCAATATCCAGGGCTTCTGCCAGCTTTCCCGCCGGTAAAACACCGCCCCCGCCAGAAACCCCGCCATGCCGTAGGCAAACATCTGCCATGGTGTCCAAGGCCCCTGGCTGAAAAAGAAGTTGCTGGCAAACACCCCCACCGCCCCAGTGAGAAAACCCGCCTGGGATCCAAAGGCAATGCCGGTGATCATAATGATGCCGATAATGGGCTTGAAGTAGGGCAGAAACGCGAACGCCGCCCGGGATGCCGCCGCCAGCGCCGCCATCACCGCCAGAATAACCATCTCCCGTGCCTGGGGATGCCTCGACTCGAAGGCGAAGAAAAAGGGCAGCATGATTTCCGTTACGATGAGCGTGCTGGTCAAGTAGAACCACCTGCCAGGAAGGCTTCTTCCCAGCAGCAGAGTTCCGGGGATCAGGAGGAAAATCACCAGCAGAGAAAACGCCGTGGATTTTTTCATGGCTTTTCCTCCTGGTTCCGCCGGTACAGTTCCGCAACCTGCTCCGCCGTCACCGCGTTTTGAAATTTTCCTCTGCTCATCCGGCTGGCGGCGGTGGTATAGAAGCTGGCGCCGCCAAAGAACCGGGACGGTGTGTCGGTGGTGAGGACGCCGCCGTCAAAAAACATGCTGACATAGTCCGCGTAGCTTGCGCAGAACTCCACATCATGGGATACCATGACGACGGTGACACCTGTTTTTTTCAGATTCCCCAAAATGAACGCGAACTGCTCCTTAAAAATTCCGTCCATTCCCTTGGTCGGCTCGTCCAGCAGCAAAAGTCTGGGATTTGTCAGCAGTACCTTTGCCAGTGCTGCCCGCTGCTTTTCTCCCCCGGACAGATCCCCGGGGTTGGAGGAAAGCAGATCTGTAATTTGACACAGCGCCGCCGTATCCAGAACCGTCTGCTTGTCCGCTCCCATTTCCTCCAGATCCTCCAAAACCGTGTCCTTTACGAATAGGTTCCCCGGATCCTGGGGGAGCATACAAAGGCAACCGCGAAACAGCTCACCGGGGCGGTAGGCCCCCTGTTTTTTTCCAAGAATTTCAATTTTCCCCCGATAAGGGCGGCAGATGTCGCAAATGGCCTTTAAAGTGGTGGATTTTCCCGTGCCGTTTCCGCCAACGATGGCATACAGGCTCCCCTTCGGCACCTGGAAGCTGAGATCCCGGAGAACGTCCTGCCCATCCCGGGTGTACCGGAACCAGCAGTCCTTCACCCGAAGGGCAATTTCTTCCGTCTCCGGCACTTTTTCCGGCAAGGACGGGATTTTTGGCGGTTCCGGGAAGCGATCCGCCAGCCAGCGGCGTCCCTCCCGCACCGTCATGGGGCTCTGCCCCGCTCCCCGCACCTGATAAAAAATCCGGGCCGGGGCGGGGAGGGCGGAAAACAGAGGATTCTTCTCCCAGTACAGCTTTTCTCCAACCTGCCGTGGGCTTCCCCAGTAAGCAAGCTTCCCTTTTTCCAGCACAGCCACATAGTCGGCGGCAGGAAAAATATCCTCCGTCCGGTGCTCGGTAATGAGAATGGTGGTGCCCAACTCCCGGTTGATTTTTTTCAGGGTGTTTAGAAAATCCCCGGCGCTGATGGGGTCAAGCTGGCTGGTAGGCTCGTCCAGCAGCAGGATTTCCGGCTGCATGGCCATCACAGAAGCAAGATTCAGAAGCTGCTTCTGCCCGCCGGAAAGTTCAGAGACCTCCCGGTGAAACCACCCCTGAATGCCGAAGAAGCTTGCCATCTCCGCCACCCGGAGGGCCATGGTCTTCTCATCACAGCCCAGATTTTCCAGGCCGAAAGCCAACTCATGCCAGACCTTGTCCGTAACAATCTGGGCGTCCGGATCCTGCATCACAAAGCCGATTTTCCCTGCCTGCTCCCGGGGGGAGAGGGCGCTGATCGGATTTCCGTCCAGCAGAATTTCCCCGGTGCAGGGGCCGTAGGGAGAAAGGGCGGGCTTGAGCTGGCGAAGAAGGGTGGTTTTCCCGCTGCCAGATCGGCCACACAGCAGCACAAAATCTCCCTGGTGCAAAGTAAGGCTGACGCCGTCCAGCGCCTTTTTTTCTTTCCCGGGATAGGAAAAGCTCAGATTCCGGATCTGGAAATACGCCATGCGATTCCCTCCTTCATATCATAGGCAGCCGGCAGCAGCAAAAGCGCACAATACAGATAAAATCCCCAGCTCAGCGGCGGCACCTTCATCACCGGGGTGAAGGAGGCATCCATTCCTCCGGCGATCAGGACGCCCACAGTCAGTAACGCCATCAGGGCAATCAGCAGACCGTCCCGCCAGGTAAACCGAGAGCGGTGGAACACCGTCCGTTTCCCGCAGCCGTAACCTCTGGCCCGCATGGAGTCGGCGGTGACGATGCTCCCCTCCAGCGCCCATGTGGTGAGGGCAGACAGCACCGTCATGCCGCCGCGCGCCTTCCCCGAAAAATTGCCGCTTTGGGAAACGCCTTTTCCAATGGTTTTTCTGGCCCCCGTAATGGCCTCCGCCTTCCGAGTAAAGCCGGGGATCATCCGCAGAACCATTACAAGGAGCAGGGACAGGGAGGGAATCAGGCTGCCAAACAAACTTGTAAACTTGTCGCTGGTCATTACGGCGCTGTAACACCCGAACCAGAGCAGCATGGTCAGGAAAATGCCCCCCAGGCTCATGCCATAGCACAGCGCCTCCCAGGTGTAGGGCCGGTTCAGGAAGAGAAATAGCACCCGCTTTCCCGAAGTATTGATCACCGGGTTCAGAAATGTGATCAGCAGGAACAGCGGGAGCATCCCGAAAATCCGCCGCAAACCCCTTCTCCCATAGAGGATACAGGTATAGACCCCGCCCAAAATCACCCCAGCGGCGGTGTACGCCGGGTGCTGAACCACCGCGCCAAAGGCGATGGCAAGGACAAAAAACAAAAAGTTTACCGCCGGATGGCAGCGAGAAAAGTCATCCTGGTTCAAAAAGCTCCCTCCCAGAGGGCATAAAAAACGCCCCAGAATCTGGGGACAGCGGCAAAGCCCGCCGAACCGCCCCAAGAGTCCGCGGGAACCTCGTATTCCGGCTCTGAACGCCATGAATGCCAGACCTTCTCAGATTTCCCCAATGGTCTCGGCGGCAAAATGTCCGTCTACGGCGGCTTGGTACCGCTGGGATTTCCCCATTCCGAGTTATATTATCCACATTATAGCAGTTTCATCGTAAAAATGCAATCCTTTTCCCTCTTGACGGGGTTAGATAGGTGAGATAAAATAGCGAAAAAGGAGGCCATACTTATGACACACCAGCAAATGATAGATCTGGCTTTGGAGGAAGGGTTTGCGGGGGCTGCGGTGATCTCCACGGACAAAATCGTGTTTGACCCGTCCTTCCGTCCCTACTGCGAGGAAAACCTCTGCGGCAAGTACGGCAAAAATTACGCCTGTCCCCCGGACTGCGGGACACCAGAGGAAATGAAGGCAAAGATCCTGGCCCACCGCCACGCCCTGGTGCTGGAAACGATCTGGGACATCTCCGACTACTCCGACACGAAGGCCACCGCCGAGGCTAAGGGCAGCCACAACCGCAGCTCTCTGCGGCTCATGAAGCGGTTGCGGGAGAACGGTGTCCCCGGCTTTATGACCGGATCCGGCGGCTGCTCCCTCTGCTCCCCCTGCGCTATCACTCAGGGCAAGCCCTGCGCCTTCCCGGATCTGCAATTTTCCTGCATGTCCGCCTACTGCATTTTCGTAAAAAAGCTGGCGGATGCCTGCGGGTTGGAATATGACGCCGGTGAGGGACTGCTTTCCTTCTTCGGAATGTATGTTTTTGATTGATTTTTTCAATGAACTATGCTATGATATCTCCGCTGTTCGGGGAAACCGGTGAAAATCCGGTACGAGCCCGTCGCCGTGAAGCGCAAATGGGAAGCTCTGAATAATGATGCAAAAGATCCGCTGTCCAGTGGTCGCCGAATTGTTCAGAGTTTCCCTGGAATCCGCCCTGCCCGGTAGCCGCATACCGGGGATACGCCATTGGCATGTGCTGAGAAGGTTGGTGGAATCGCGCCAAGTCGAATTATCCGACAGCACACTCCCATTTCGCAGCCGCGAGGCCGGCTCCTTGGGGGAATATTTTAAAGGAGATTGCAATATGAAGCATAACACCAAGAGGATTCTTTCTGTGCTGGTATGCGTTCTGCTGGCTGCGGCGCTGGCACTGGGAACGCTGGGCTGCAAGGCCGTGGAGAAAACGGAGGAATCCACTGCCGCCGTCATGGAAAACGGCGCGACCCTGGGCACCGGTGCCACCGCCTTCACCTTCACCGTAGTGGATCCCGACGGGAAGGAAACCACAGTCACCATTAAAACCGACAAAACAACGGTTGGCGAGGCCCTGGTGGAATTGGGACTCGTCTCCGGTACGGAAAGCGAATACGGTCTGATGGTGGACACCATTAATGGCATCACCCTGGACTACAACACCGACGGCATGTACTGGGCCTTCTACATTGACGGCGAGTACGCCATGACCGGCGTGGACTCCACTGACATCGTCGCTGGTTCCGTCTACGCCTTCCAGGCAGAAAAGGGTTAACCGTTCAAAGCCGAAAAAATGCAAAATTCCCGGGCAAGACAGGAACAAGCGCCTGTTTTGCCCGGGTTTTTTAACCAAACAACACCTATTTTTCCAGCGCCATGACTTTATCGATCCGCCGCTGGTGGCGCGGCTCCCCGGAGAAGGGGGTGGATAACCAAGTATCCGCGATTTCCAGTGCCAGATTTTCCCCGGTAATGCCCGCCCCCAGTGCCATCATATTGGTATCATTGTGGAGTCTGGTCAGTTTGGCGGACAGCACATCCCCCAGCAAGGCACAGCGGATACCGGGGATCTTGTTGGCGGTGATGGAAACCCCAATGCCGGTGGTACAGAGCACGATTCCTCTCTCGCATTCCCCGCCGGATACCGATCTTGCCGCCTGGGCAGCATAGTCCGGATAGTCGCAGCTTTCCCGGGTAAAGGTACCGAAATCCTTGATTTCATGACCCTGGGCTTTCAGATGGTCGATCAGCTTCTCTTTCAGGGCAATCGCCCCATGATCGCATCCAATGGCAATTTTCATATTCCATCTCCTTTATATAGCGTAACCGCCGTCTACATTCAGAACGTGTCCGGTGACATATTCCGCCTCCGTTAGGTAGGCGATGGCCTTCGCCACATCCTCCGGCGTTCCGTTTCTCCCCACGGGTGCTTCCCGCGCCATGCTCTCCAGAATATCTACCGGCACGTTGGCGCACATATCCGTAAGGATCACCCCGGGAGCAACGCAGTTGACCCGGATTCCGCTGGGGCCAAGCTCCTTGGCCAGGGCCTTCGTCAGGGCAATTACCGCCCCCTTGGTGGCGGAGTAAGCCGCCTCGCAGGACGCCCCAACCCTGCCCCACATGCTGGACACGGTGATAACGCATCCCCGCTGCTTTCTTAGAAAGGCTGGCAGTGCGGCGTTAACACAGTGATAAATTCCCTTCACGTTTACCTGAAACAGTCTGTCCCAGTCTTCTTCCGGCAGTTGCTGCATCAGCCCGTACCGGCAGATCCCAGCGCAGAGGATCAGGTTGTCCGCCTCCCCGATTTTTTGGAAGGCTTTCTTCACCGCCTCCCCGTCCGCCACGTCGCAGCAGATGGGAACTGCCCCTGTCTTTTCCGCTACCGCCTGGGCGGCAGCATGATTTTTTTCATACAGAAAGAACACCCGATCTCCCCGGGCGGCAAACAGCTCCACCGCCGCCGCTCCGATGCCCCGGGATCCGCCGGTGATTACCGTGGTACTCATTTCCCCCTCCCCTCAGGAAAAGAGGGCCGCGGGGATCCGCAGCCCACCTTGGTTATCTTCTTCTGCTTTTGGTGCGGTGGTCAGAGTACTGCTTGATGGAGGAGATCTTGCTGTCGGACTCCGACATGAAGGCCTTCAGCCGCTCTTCAAACAGCTGATCCGCCGTTTTGGGCGCGGCAGGCTGCACCGGTGCCCTGGAGCTTCTGCTCTGGCCCCCGGATGCGCCACCTTCCCGGCGGGAATTCCCTCCCCGGAATCCCTCTCCCCTGGAATTCTGGGTGCCCTGGGGCTTCGGCTCCAGGCGCTTAATGGATAGGTTGATCTTGCCGTTCTCGGCGCCGATGACCATGACCTTCACATCCTGCCCCTCGGTCAGGTGCTGGTGGATATCGCTGACGTAGGCATTGGCGACCTCAGAAATATGTACCATGCCGGTTTTCCCCTCCGGCAAAGAGATGAACGCGCCAAAATTGGTAATGGACTTTACTTTTCCTTCCAGAACGGCTCCAACGGTTAACTCCATAAATCCTTGTTTTCCTCCATTTTGTTGGCTATTGCAGTTCGATCAGCACGGTGTCCGGATCCACCAAGCCCAGTTCCTCCCGGGCGATGTCCGTAATGGTCTGCACGTCGTCGGGATTTTCCATGCGCTGGCGAAGCTTTTCATTTTCCCTGTCCAGCACGATGGCCTGTGCCCGCATGTCCTCGGTCTGGCGGCGCAAGCCCGCCTGAACCCAGGCCAGCGCCCCCATCGCCGCCATAGAAAACACGATAAGTAGGATCACCAGCGCTTTCAGCAGCATGGAGGTTGGCTTCATCACCACCTGAACGTCTCCGATTTGCAGCTTTTTTTCTTCCATGGACGCTTCCTCCGGATACTTGCCGATTCTTTCGGCAATTACTCTATTCTATTGTAACCCATTTTTTCGCAGATGCAAACATAATTTTCAAAAATTTCAAAAATTTTTTCACTGGCAACAGGATCCGCCGGAAAATTTCCCCCGCAATCCGCCAAAATCCGCGAAATAACGGTCTGACGAGCCTCCCCGGCCCCCACCGCCACAGTGCTCCGCCGGCAGCGACCCCCAGAAGGTACCCCATCCGCAGGTCGCCGCCGCAAATTCCAAAGGACATATACACCCACACCGCCAGACTCACCCCCAAAAATGCCAGATCGGCAGCGGCAGTATGGCGGGGACGGAGGGGACTGAGGAAATCATACCACAGACCCAGCACCGCCCCTGCCGCTACACACACTGCCAAAAGCCGGAAGGCCAGTCCTGGGGCTGTCATGTAAACAGACGGCGCAGCCATCCGCCTTCCTGCCTCGGTTCCTCGTAGACAAGAGACGCGATGTTCCCGGTGACCTCCACCTGTCCCCCTTCCACGCTGAGGGTCTTTAGCTGCAAGTCCCTGCCCTGCACCGTCAGGTCTCCCAACTCCGTCCGCAGAGAAACGGCGCTGTCCTCAAAGCTCACTACCTCCGTAACGCCGGTCATGGTAAGTGATTTTCGCTCCTTCAGCGTCAGGTTGTGGGGGCGCTGTCCCTGGTCCATAACGGTTCCTCCTTCATAGGCTGATCTTGGATAAATGTATGCGAATCCTCATGGAAATATGTCTCCAGTACCATTGACACCCGAAAGGTTTCCGGTTATAATATACAAAAATTTATTATAAAAACGCTGGCAATTCATTTTTTTGCCAGGCGCGTAAGGAGCCGCTATGCTTAAGCAGAAAATCATTTATTATTTCCAGCAGCTTTTCACCCCTGTGCTGATGACCGTTCTGGGGCTGACGCTGATTTTCAGCCCGGACTCCGCCTCTGCCCTGATCGCTCAGGTGCTGGGCTGGCTGATAACCGCTGCCGGGGTAATCCTGATCTTCTCCGGTGCCAAGAAAAAAGCTCTCTCCGATGCTCTCTACGGCGCTGCCTGTCTCCTGATTGGGATCTGGCTGATCCGTAACCCCCTGATCCTTGCCAAAAGCATTGGCAGGATCTCCGGCGTGGTGCTGCTGGTGCGGGGTATCGGAGATCTTCTGGAATCCTCCCAGGATAAGCGGGAACTGGTGATCCCCATTCTTACTGTCGGGCTGGGTGCCGTGCTACTGCTGCTGCCTATGACCACCTCCCGGGTGGTTATAATCCTCTTCGGGCTGGTTCTCCTGCTGCTGGGAGGCGCTACCCTCGCCGCCAGAATCCGGCTGATCCTGGCCAGGAGGATTTCAGATCCGGATGACCACGATCAGATCATCGATGTGGATCCGCTATGAGATTCGCCGCTTGTAAGCTGAACGGTCAAAGTGGGCACGATGCCGGGCGGGCACTGCTGGCACAGCTCTATCGGGAGGAAACCGGGCTGCCTCTGCCGCCCATCCGGATCACTGAGCGGGGCGCCCCTCAATTTGTAGGCAGCAGCCTGCATTTCTCCATTGCTCACACAAGCCGCCACGCTTTTTGCATTCTGTCGGACAGAGCCGTCGGCATCGATGCGGAGGAACTGGATCGTTGGGTCTGCCTAAGCCTGGCAGAGCGGGTTCTGTCCCCCTTTGAACGAAAACAATTCCACGAGTCACCGGACCCCCAGCGGGCGTTGCTGACCTTCTGGGTCTTGAAGGAAGCCGCCGCAAAGCAAAGCGGCGAAGGTCTGCGAGGCTTTCCCAACCACACCCGATTTTCCCTGGACGATCCCCGGGTCATGGAGTGGGACGGCTGCCTGGTGGCGATTTTGACGGAGGAAAATGATGCTGTTTGATACCCATGCTCACATGGACGACCACGCCTTTGATGTTGACCGGGAAACGATGCTGCGGCTGCTTCCCGAGCAAGGGATCCGTCTGCTGATGAATCCCGGCTGCAGCTTGGCATCCTCCATCTCTGCCAGCGCTCTGGCGAATCAATACGACTATATTTACGCTGCCGCAGGTTCCCATCCCGACGCCGCGTCGGAAGTAAATGATGCCGTCCTGGATAAATACCGCCGCCTGTGCAGGAGTAACCCCAAGATCCGGGCCATTGGAGAAATCGGCCTGGACTATCACTATGAAGACATTCCCAGAAATATTCAGCAGCAGGCTTTCCGGGCACAGCTGGCCCTGGCAAAAGAGCTGGAGCTTCCGGTAATCGTCCACGAGCGGGAGGCGCATCAGGACGGTCTTCGGATCATTGGAGAATTTCCGGAGGTCACCGGGGTTTTCCACTGCTTTTCCGGCTCCGCCGAGATGGCGACAGATCTGGTTTCCCGGGGATGGTACATCGGCTTTACCGGTGTGCTGACCTTCAAAAACGCCCGACGGGCGGTGGAGGCTGCCGGAAGGATTCCCCTGGACCGGATCGTCCTGGAAACCGACTCTCCCTATATGTCGCCGGAACCCTTCCGGGGAAGGCGCAACGATCCGGGCAGGCTCTACCGCATGGCAGAGGCTTTGGCAGCCATCCGAGGTCTCCCCGTTGCTGAAATCCAGCGGATCACTCTGGAAAACGGCTGCCGCTTGTACCGGATTCCCCTGCCGGATTTACTCTGAAAGAGCAAGGGAAATCGTTTATGCTGACATCATCTACACATAATCACACTTTGAAAGTGGTATAAAGGAAACTCTGAACAAATCGTCTGCGGCTGGATGGGACAAAAGATCCGCCATCCAGCCGCAGACGATTTGTTCAGAGCTTTCCTTGATTATAGGTCAGTCCTTCAATCTATGTGATTGAGGATTGCGCATATAGCGGGTTCGGCTCATGTCGAAAAGTTTCAAGAAGAAATACTCGTCGTCCGG
>CAZCLX010000018.1:0-21668 GCA_964499615.1 uncultured Oscillospiraceae bacterium | reverse complement strand
AGCTCTGAATAAATCGGCAAGAGCTGGTGGCGAAAGATTTTGTCCCAGACAAAAGATCCGCCATCCAGCCGCAGACGATTTGTTCAGAGTTTCCTTAGATGCGGATCACAAAACTTTCCGCCATGAACTCGATCCAAATCTGCATAGCGGAGGAGGGATCGCTGGGAGGAGCAGCCAGCCGAACCTCGGCAGAAAACCGGGAATCATCGCTATAGGAGAAATCGGGCGCCTCCTCCGAGACCTCAAAATCCTCCGTTGGCTCCACCAGCCCCAGGTACCCGGCGTAGTTTTCCAGGATTTCGCCGGCTGTGGTCTCACCAGTCTCCACAAGCGCAAGGAGATCCGACCAGACTGTGGTGTATCCGGCAAACCCCAGGATCTTTCCGCTTTCCAGATCCATAACGCCGTCAAGGAGCCACATTCCCTGTTTGTCCGGATCGATCATCGTGACTTCCGCGCACTGGATGCCCCGAAGCTCGGCGGGGTCAAACAGGTAATAGACCGTCAGATACACGACACTGACTCGAGAGATTTTTTCCCCGGTTCCGGGGGCAAGAACGCCGGCGTCCTCCAGCCCGTCCAATTGGCTGACAAACCGCTGCCGGATATTTTCCTGCTGCTCATCGGTGTACTGATTCGTGATCACGGAATCTATGGCCTCGCCCGTTCCATGCCAAAAGGAATCGGCGATCACCCGCAGATGCCAGGCGTAATCCGTGGATGCGGTGGAGGAAATTTCCACCGTCTGATAGCCATCCAGGTCAAACGCGGGAGATCTGTCCAGCTTCAGAAGGTATTCCGGCAGCAGCAGACCCACGATCACCGCTGCCAACACCGCGAAACACAGGATCAGTCCACCGATACTCCTTTTTCTTTTCATTTCGGCGCCTCCTTTAACAGGAAGGTGACTACCGTGCCCCGACCCTCCCGACTGTCGTATTTCAGCGTGGTGCCGTGGAGCTGGGCGATCCGCTGGCAGAGCGCCAGGCCCAGTCCCGCGCCGCCTTCCGCCCTGGCCCGGGATTTATCCACCATGTAAAACGGCTCCATGATCCGGCTCAGCGCCTCCGCCGGGATACCTCTGCCCCGATCCTTTACCGCGAACCGGTATCCGCTGGAAACCGGCATTCCCAGAAGGGTAATTTTGCTGCCGGGAGAGGAGGCCTTCCGGGCGTTGTCGATGAGATTGTACAGCAGAATGGTCAGCAGACTCCGCTCACCCAGGAGAATATCATCCTGCACCTGCAGCTCCAGCACCAGCTGCCGCTGGCGGATGGGAAAAGCGATGCTTTTCTCCACCTGCCTGGCAAGAAGCAGGGCGGAAAACCGCTGCATCTGAGGCGTCTCGCTGTCCAGAGAGAACAGCCGAAGCAGGGAATGGGACATGGTTTCCAGCCGCTGCCCTTCGGTGAAAATGAAGTTTGCCGCCTCAAATTGCTGCTTTTCCGGCAGTCTGCGGCTGCGGAGGGTATCGGCATAGCCGATGATGGATGTCAGCGGCGTTTTCATCTCATGGGCAAAGGAAGCGGTAAAATCCCTCTGCCGCTGGGTGGCCTGCTCCAGAGAGTCAATATGCTGCTCCAGCTGATCCGCCATTTCGTTAAACTGCTGAGCCAGCGTCCCGATTTCGTCGCTGGAGCCGATTTTTGCCCGGGCGCGGTAGTTGCCCCCGGCGATCTGCTTGGCAGACCGGGACAGCTTCCGCACCGGCGCGGTCAGCACCGTTCCGATGGCCAGGCTCAGCAGGAAGCTGACGCCCACCGCCGCCAGATACACCAGCCGGAAGGTCTTCACAGACTCCTGCCGAAGGGAGAAAACATCGGTAACGTTGTACCGCCCCTGCAGGTAAAAAACCTGCGTATCCACAGTGAACCGGCAGATCACCACAATGTCGTAAACCGCGTCCTTCCCATCGGGGACAGCGGCAATTCTGGCCTGCACCGGCTCCTCGCTGGGCTGATCCGTCACCAATGTCAGGCGGTAGTCCGAAAATGGCTGCTCCCGGAGACGCTCCGACATATATTCCGCCAACGGCGTGGCAGTGCTGCCGGCGGAGCTGTTTACCGCCGCGCTGCCCAGAAGGGAGCACATCAGCTGGGTTTCGTCCGCCGCCGCCTCCACCTGATGCCGCAGCTGGGCATGGGTCACAGCGAAGATCACCGCGTATCCGGCCGCGCCCACGGCAATGGCAACGATCAGAACCACAGACAGAGCGATCTTTAAAGGCAGCTTCATCCATCGCCCTCCAGCCGATAGCCAACAGTATGTACTGTAGTAAGCCGCTTCTGCCAGCCCAGCTTCTTCCGCAGCCGCTGGACATGGATATCCACCGTCCGGGTGTCGTCGGGGCAATCGCCGCCCCAGACCCGCTCATAGATGCTCTCCCGGAAGAGCGCCACATTCTGGTTCTGGATAAACAGCTGCAGCAGGTCGTATTCCTTCCGGGTCAGAGTCACAGGGACGCCGGCCTTCGTCACCTGCATGGAGTTGGTATCCACCACCACATCCCCAACCACGAAAACGGTCTGAGCCTTTCCCGCCCGGCGGAGCACCGACTCCACCCGGGCGATCAGCTCCACCACCTCAAAAGGCTTCACCAGGTAATCGTCCGCTCCCATCCGCAGTCCCTGAACCCGATCCTGCACCGAGCCTTTGGCCGTGATGAAAATTACCGGGGTTCCGGTGGGCTTGATCTGCCGCAGCAGGTCATAGCCGCTGATTCCCGGAAGCATAATATCCAGAAGCACCAGGTCAAAATCCGTCTCCTGGAGAATATCCGCGGCGGCATTGCCGTCATAGGCCCGGACACAGGCATAGCCGCTGGCGCTTAAATTCCAGTCGATAAGATTGGCAATCGGCTTTTCGTCTTCCACGATCAGGATCTTCGTCATGATTTCCCCTCCGTAACAGAACTGTTACATTATTTTACCATATTTGTCTCCATTTGGAAAGAGAAAAATCATAGTTTGTTATTTTTTATTATCCTTAACCGGTAACCGCCGCTCGCTCGCTGACCAGCATTGGGGTCATGAGGGGCTTATCCACCAGGCGGGAGATCCGGGGGCATTTTACCAGGAAGGCGTAGTACACGTTCAGGCCGCAGCCGAACATGGTTTCCAGATTGCCCATGCCTTTGGCAAGGATCACATCGGCAAAGCGGATCGCTTCCCGGGCATCTTCCCCCAGCAGCTCCAGCTGCGTGCCCGCCACCCGGTTTCCGTTGTCGATCACCGGGAAAGGAAGACCCACCGCCGCCGCGTCCTGCCGGGTGGCGTCGTTGGCGGCAACTGCCCCCCGGACGCAGAAGGTGATCGTGAGGCCGGGGTATGCCTTCTGAATTTCCTCCGCCATCACCCGATCAAAGGCGATCTCCCCGGCGTTGTCGGTGAGGATGAGAAGGTTTTTCCCATTGGAAAGCTCTTTCCGGAATTTCCGGTAGATTGTCCCATCCAGCTTCATTTCCAGCGCCTTTTCCAGCATGGTTTCCAATTCCTGGAAATTGACCAGATCCCCCAGAGCGCTGTAATCCAGGTAGTTTCCCAAAATGGCGAACTGAAGTCCCGCCAGCACCGGGTCGGAAGCCGCCTCCGCCGACTGCCGGATTTCCGACAGACGCTCCATGGCAAACCGGTTAGAGGATATTTTTTCCTCCCGGAACCGATCCGGATCTATGCCGTACATGCGTTCCAGCAGATCCGTCACCCCCGGCCCCAGATAGGGGGAAGCGGCGTCCTCCGGCGCTGACAGGATCATCTTCATCAGCTCCTTGGCAAAGCGGGTGGTTTTTTCCTCGCTGCCCAGGGGGCGGACAAGGCCGATATACCTTCTTAAATAGCACTGGATGCATTCCGAATCCATGGCAATGCTCACAGACGTCCCTCCTTATCCAGCTTCAGAAGATCGGAAAACCGGGTCAGTTTTTCCGTGAACCGGGTCACGGTTCCAAAACCGTAGGACGCCCAAAGGAAGGGGATTTCCGCTTCCTCCGCCGCTTCCAAATCCCCCTGGGTGTCCCCCACATAGGCGGCGGATGCAATCCTTTCCCGCTCCATCAGAAGACGGATGGTCTGCCCCTTGGAGGTTCCCGTGTCCCCAAAGCACAGGTGGGCGGAAATATATGGGTTGATCCCCAGCTTCTCCATGCACAGCTCCGGATAGCCCCGCTGGCTGTTGCTGACGATGAACAGCCGGTGGCTTTCCGCCAGGGCGCGCAGTGTTTCCGCCACATCCGGATAGCCAATACGGCAGGGATCATTTTTCAGAAATTGGTTTTCCCGCGCCATGCACCGCTCCATCAGGGGGTAGCGGATTTCCTCCGGGA
The DNA here is from genome assembly GCA_964499615.1 of uncultured Oscillospiraceae bacterium. Classification (GTDB taxonomy): domain Bacteria; phylum Bacillota; class Clostridia; order Oscillospirales; family Oscillospiraceae; genus Faecousia. Next base: position 17,347 of record CAZCLX010000018.1, on the reverse strand, counting down.
ACTGGGGAAACAGCCGGTCGGCGATCTGCGTCATGGTTTTTCCGAAGAGAGAACGCAGCCTTTTCGCGTCCACCTGGCAGCTTTCCAGCCCCTCGTCCCGAAGCTGGAGATTATACCCCTCCGCCACCAGGACACGGGAGTCCCACAGCGTCCCGTCAATGTCCAGGATCAGACTCTCATACTTCATCCGGCTCCGCCTCTTTCAGGTGCCGGGAGATACGGCCCATGATCATATCCAGGGCTACCAGATTCTTGCCACCCTCGGGCACTACAATGTGGGCGTATTTTTTGCTTGGCTCCACATATTTTTCATGCATGGGCTTTACCGTCTGCTGGTACTGGGTGAGCACGCTTTCCAGAGTTCTTCCCCGCTTATTCACGTCCCGCTTGATCCGGCGGCACAGCCGCACATCCGCGTCGGTGTCCACAAAGATCCGGATGTCCATCAGGTTCCGAAGCTCCTCGTTTTCAAAAATCAGAATGCCCTCCACAATGATCACCTTTTTGGGGATGACGCGGATGGTCTCCGGGGCACGGTTGTGGATGGTAAAATCGTATACCGGGCACTCGATTTCGTAGCCGTGACGGAGCTGATCCAGGTGGTAGACCATCAGACTGGTGTCGAAGGCGTCCGGTTCATCGTAGTTCAGCTTGCACCGCTCCTCATAGGGGATCTCATCGTGGCGCTTGTAGTAGTTGTCGTGGCTGAGCACCGTGACCACGTCCCCAAACCGGGCGATCAGGTTTTTCATCAGCGTGGTTTTTCCGCTGCCGGTGCCTCCGGCAATGCCAATGACCAGAATGTTGTTTTCCATATGTACCTCCTTAGTTAGCGGTTAGCAGTGCGTAGGGCAGCGCTGGCTCCCCCTCTGGGGGAGCTGTCGCCGCCGAAGGCGGTGACTGAGAGGGTTTTCCGAAGTTCCACTTTAGCCCTCTCAGTCAGCTTCGCTGCCAGCTCTCCCAAAGGGAGAGCCTTCCCACCTCCACCATGGCGGCATAGAGGGAGGCAGCTCGGTGGTCGTTTCGTGGCGGCGCGCCGGGTCGTCGCGCCCTACGGGGGCTATTCCTCCAGCAGTTTGCGGGACAGGCCAATGATCTCCTCCGACGGGAGGCTGTTTTCCAGAATCAGCTCCCCGGGGCCGTTTTCCAGCAAATTTTCCTCCAGCAGACGGCGCCTTGTCTCCCGGGCAGTGCCTTCCCCACCGTCCAGCAGAGGGACATTTTTTCCCAGCACCCGGGAGATGGCCTCGGCGGCAAAGGGATAATGGGTGCACCCCAGCACCACCGCGTCCAGACGCCCCGCATCGTCACCCAGAAGCTCGCGGATCCGTATTTCCGCCTCAGTTGAATTTCCTTTTCCCGCCTCCACCAGCTCCACAAGATCCGGCGCGGGCAGCAGATGGAAGACGCACTTTTTGCTCCAGATGTCCAGCAGCTCCTGAAATTTTTCTTCCCGAAGGGTCATCGGGGTCGCCATCACCCCCACTCGTCTCCCGGGAAAACGCTCCGCCGCCAGCTTGAGGGCAGGCTCGATGCCAATGACGATCAAATTCGGGTAGCTTTCCCGAAGCTGACGGATCGCGGCGGAGGTAGCGGTGTTGCAGGCAACCACCAGGGCTTTTAGTCCCCGAGGCAGCAGCCGCTCCACAGCGGCAAACGTCAGGTCGCGAACCTCCTCCACTGCGCGGGTGCCGTAGGGCGCGTTGGCAGAGTCGCCGAAATACAGAAATCTTTCCCCGGGGAGGCAGCGCCGCAGCTGGCGCAGCACGCTTAATCCTCCTACCCCGGAGTCAAATACCGCGATATAGTCTTTTTTTCCGCCCAAGGCAGTACGCTCCCTTCCCGCGATTCTATCTCTATACTACCAAAAATCGAGAAAAAATGCAATGGGTGTTTTACAGATCGGCCATATGACTTTAAAAAATAATTATAAAATTGTTATTGACAATCATTTGATTGTGTGATACAATCTCATCATCCTAGAAGACAAAGAGGTGTTAAACATGAAATGGACATTGCCCGGTACGGTACTCACAATCCGGCGGGAGGATGCGGACCGGGTGGATATGCAGTTTTCCGCAATGTTTCTCGCCGGGGGTATGATTCTGAGCCAGGTTTCCAGCATTACCGGCCTGGAGCCGTACATGATCCAGAACTGGGTGAAACGGGGATTTCTCCCGCCGCCCACCATGAAGCGATATTCACTTCGGCAATTGTGCCGGATCCTGAACATCAATATGCTTCGGGGGGCGCTGCCCATGGAGGATATCTGCCGGCTTCTGGAATACGTCAACGGCCACCTGGACGACGAAAGCGATGATCTGATCGACGACAGTCTGCTGTACTTCATGTTTGTCCGGCTGGCTGCCCTGGCAAAGCCGGAGACGCCCCGGGAGGACTGGCAGTCTCTGCTTGATCAGATTCTGTCCGATTATCAGGAGCCTGTGCCCGGGGCGAAGCAGCGGATCGAAACCGTCCTGAAAGTCATGCTGGCGGCATGGTTTTCTTCCCAGCTTCGCCGATACGCGGAGACACTGCTGACGCCACTGAAGGAAAACACCGCTTCCGCCGGGTAAATGTCCTTTACCCGAGAAAAAATGAAAAGGAGATAAATCATGGAAGATAGCGGAACCTATCGCTGGTCCGGAGACCAGTATTCCAACCAGCCGAAAAAACCAAATCTGAAAAAGGCCGGCAAAATCGTGCTGATCGTGCTGATCGCCATTGTGGCGCTGTCCCTGATCGGAACCTGCTTCTATACCGTGGACGATAAGCAGCAGGCCGTGGTCACCACTTTTGGCAAAGTCACCGATGTGACCGACGCCGGCGTCCATTTCAAGATGCCCTTTGGCATTCAGAGTGTCCACAAGGTGGATGTAAACGTCTACCAGAAGATCGAGCTGGGCTACTCCAGCAGCGGAGATTCCTACCAGGTGGATGAAACGGAAAGCACCATGATCACCGGCGACTACAACATCGTCAATGTGGATTTCTTTGTGGAATACAAGATCTCCGACCCGGTGCAGTATCTGTACTCCTCTAATGAACCGGAGCTGATCCTCCGGAACCTGATCCAGAGCCAGGTTCGAAACGTTGTCGGCTCTTCCTCCGTGGACGCGGTGCTGACCGATGGCAAGGAAAACATCCAGATGCAGGTCAAGGAACTGGTAACCCAGATCCTTCAGGAGTACGACATCGGTCTGACATTGGTGGATGTGAAGATCCAGGACGCGGAGCCGCCTACGCAGGAGGTTATCGAGGCCTTCAAAGCGGTGGAGACTGCCAAGCAGGAGGCTCAGGCGGTGATCAACGACGCCAAGGCCTATCAGAACGCCCAACTGCCCCAGGCCGAGGCTCAGGCGGATCAGCTGATCCAGAACGCCGACTATCTCCGCCAGAAGCGGATCAACGAAGCCGTAGAGCAGGTGGCCATGTTTGAAGCCATGTATGAGCAGTACGCCCAGAACCCCCAGATTACCCGCACAAGAATGTACTATGAAGCCATTTCCCAGGTGCTTCCCGGTGTGAAGCTGTTTATTAACACCGGCTCCGACGCGTCCGGCGACGTGCAGATGCTTCTGCCCCTGGATGATCTCATTGCCCCAACAGGAGGGACTGACTGATATGAAAAAGAAGATTTTATGGATCGTAATCGTCCTTGTTTTGGTGGTGGTTGCCCTTTCTTCCATCTACACCGTTCAGGAGAACGAGTATGCCTGCACCGTGCGGTTTGAAAAAATCATCGACACCGTAGACACCGCCGGGTTGCATTTCAAAGTTCCCTTTGTGGACAGCGTGAAGTATTTTACCAAAGCAACCCAGCTGTACGACATTCCTCCTTCCGAGGTGCTCACCTCCGATAAGCAGAACATGACCGTGGACTGCTACGTTCTCTGGTCCATCGACCAGCCCAAACTGTTCTATCAGACCCTGGGTTCCACCTCCGTCGCCGAGCAGCGGCTGGACGCTCTGACCTACAATGAACTGAAAACCGTTATGGGCACTCTGGCGCAGGCGGACATCATCAATATGGAGGACGGCGCCAAGCGGAACGAGATCTATGAAAACATTGCCACCGACGTGGACTCCCTTGCCCGCACCTACGGCATTCGTGTGGAAGACGTGAAGATCAAACAGTTCGATCTTCCGGAAAGCAACCTGAACGCCGTGTATAACCGGATGATCTCCGAGCGGAACCAGATGGCGGAAAAGTATACCGCTGACGGCAACTACGAGGCTTCCATCATCCGCAACGATGTGGATAAGCAGGTGAACATTCTGGTTTCCGACGCCGAGGCGGAGGCCGCCAAACGGGAAGCGGAAGGGGAAAGCGAGTATATGCGCCTGCTGGCGGAAGCCTACGACAGTCAGGACAAGAAGGATTTCTACGAATTTACCCTGGCGCTGGACGCTCTGAAAGCCAGCCTCAATGGAGACGAAAAGACCGTTATTCTGGACGGCAACTCCAAGCTTGCCCAAATTCTCATAGGCGCCACCGAGTAGGATTTTTGCGAGTAGCGATTCGCGGTTAGAAGACGAGGAACGGCTATCTGCTAACCGCTATCCCCCATTCCGTCCATCCAAAAAAACGGATGGACGGAACTTTTTTTGTTTTTCCTATTTACGAATCCGGAAATGTGTTGTAAAATAATAGACGAATACAGAAAGAGAGGTGGCTGGGATGAACTGTCTTAGATGCGGACGGGAAAAAGAGGAAGGCAATGCCTTTTGTCCCAGCTGTCTTTTGGAAATGGAAAAGCATCCTGTCAGGCCAAACACTGTAGTGGTACTCCCCTCCCACCGTCCCGCCGTGGCGAGAAAAGGGAATCTTCCCAAGCGTCAGAAGCCCACACAGCAGCAGCTTCTCCAAAAAGCAAGGCGGCGCTGCCGCAATCTTACTATTGCAACCGCTGTGCTGGCCCTTCTGCTTGCTGGAGTGATCGCAGTCAGCGCATGGCTGTATCTGAAACCGAAGGCGGCTCCAACCGGGCAGAATTACACCGCCATTCCTTCCAACTCCTCATCTATAACAGGAACCGCCGGATCGTGATGTTTCACGTGAAACATCACAGGCGCGAAAATTGTTTCACGTGAAACAGAAAAGAAACAGAGGTATTACATGGGTATCATACTCGCAGTGGTTAATCAGAAAGGCGGCGTCGGGAAAACAACCACAGCCGTCAATCTTGCCGCCGCCTTAAAAGAAATGGGAAAGCAGGTACTGGTATGCGACTTTGATCCCCAGGCAAACGCTACATCCGGTCTTGGCGTGGACAAGCGCAAGGTAAAATACACCACCTATGACGTGACCATCAATGGAGTCGACGCCGAAAAGGCTGTGGTTTCAACGAAATACTGCGATGTACTCCCCTCTTCCTCGGATCTGGCAGGCGCGGGCATCGAGCTGATTAGTGAAGATATGCGGGAAGGAAAGCTAAAGCAATCCCTGAAAACACTGCGAGAAAAATATGATCTCATTCTCATCGACTGTCCTCCCTCTTTAGAAATGCTGACGCTGAACGGCCTATGTGCCGCCGACGGAATTCTGATACCGGTGCAGTGCGAATACTACGCCCTGGAAGGACTCAGCGACCTGATGGCAACCCTACGTCAGATCAAGCGGAAAATGAATTCCCACCTGGAAATCTTCGGCGTAGTGCTGACCATGTTTGACGGCAGAACCAATTTCTCTGTCCAGGTTGCCCAGGAGGTACGGCGGCACTTCCCCAGGAAGGTATTTGCCACCGTCATTCCAAGAAATGTCCGACTGGCAGAGGCCCCCAGTCACGGCATGCCAGTCACCAGCTACGACAGAGGGAGCCGGGGCGCCGTCGCCTACCGGGATCTGGCAAAAGAAGTGGCAATGAAGCTGCCAAAGAAAGGATGAGTATATGGCAAATCAAAAAGGCCTTGGAAAAGGTCTGGGGGCACTGCTGGGAGATTTTACAGAAGAACCCCAGGAGCAGTCGCCCTACCGGATGCTTCCAATCTACAAAATAGAACCAAACCCGGATCAGCCCAGACGCGACTTTAATGAAGAAGAACTCAACTCCCTGGCGGATTCTATCCGGATCCACGGAGTGATCCAGCCCCTGACCGTTCGGCAGACGGAAAACGGTTACTATCAGATCATTGCCGGGGAACGTCGCTGGCGGGCTGCCCGACTGGCGGGACTGGACGACATACCTGCGGTGGTCAAGGAAGCCAACGACCGGGAAGTTAAGGAACTGGCGCTGATTGAAAACCTTCAGCGGCAGGATCTAAACCCGGTGGAAGAGGCCATGGGTTACGAAAGTCTTATGCGGGATTACGGCATGACCCAGGAGGAAGCGGCGAATCGGGTGGGAAAATCCCGTCCGGCGGTGGCAAATGCCCTGCGGCTTCTTCAGCTTTCCTCCCCTGTTTTGGAAAAACTTCGCGCGGGGGAACTTACCGCCGGCCATGCCCGGGCAGTGCTGAGCCTGAAATCCGAAAAAAAACAGCTGGAAGCCGCCCAGAAAATCATTTCACTGGGACTTTCTGTCCGTCAGGCGGAGTTACTGTGCAAAAACATGAGTAAAGAACCGAAGAAAACGCCAGAAGATACGCTCGTCTGGAAGGTAGACTATATCGCGGAATGTGAAAAAAATCTCAGCCGCCAACTGGGCAGAGGCGTTAAGATCGTCAGCGGAAAGCGAAAAGGCCGGTTTGAATTGGAATTTTACGGTCAGGACGATCTGCAAAAGCTGCTGGACAAGCTGATGACGCTGGATAAAAAATAGCTTATCGGCGAGCAAGCCGTTTTTTGCGTAGGGAACGCCGACCCCGGCGTTCCGGCGGTATCATCTGAAAATTTCAATACTTTCCAGGCGAATCCGAATACTCTATCAATACACCTTCAAAAAACCTTACACTGCACAGGCGGCGCAACCAGGTCGTCGCGCCCTACGCAATCTATGTAAAATCCATTATAAATCAAGGAGAGGCAATATGCTGGACATTAAGAAAATCAAGGAAAATCCCCAGGCGGTCAAGGATGGTCTGCGGGCAAAGGAAGTAGACTGCAACGCCACCGTTGACCGGATCCTGGAGCTGGACGAACAGCGTCGTGCGCTGATCGCCAGCACCGAGCAGCGGAGGGCGCGGCAGAACAAAGTCAGCAAGGAAATCCCCGCTCTGAAAAAAGCAGGCAAGAACGTCAGCGCCGTATTTCAGGAAATGGCGGAGCTGAAGGCGGGCATTGCTGAGGACGCGGCAAAACTGGACGCGGTTCTTGCGGAGTACCGAACCGCTATGCTGAGTCTGCCCAATCTGCCAGACCCCGATCTCAAGCCCGGCGGAAAAGAAAACAACGAGCCGCTGCGGTACTTTGGGGAGCCTCACAAATTTGACTTTACCCCCAAACACCATGTGGATCTGTGCCAGGATCTGGGTCTTATCGACTACGAGCGGGGTGTGAAGCTGGCTGGCGCCGGAAACTGGATGTACACCGGCATGGGCGCCCGACTGGAGTGGGCGCTGCTGAACTACTTCATCGATACCCACATTGCCGACGGCTACGAATTTATTCTCCCGCCTCACATGCTGGAATACCAGTGCGGCGAAACCGCGGGACAGTTTCCCAAGTTTGCCGACGAGGTCTACAAAATCGCCAACCCCACCGACGACCGGATCCATTATATGCTCCCCACCGCCGAAGCGGCTCTGGCCTCCGTCTACCGGGATGAAATTCTCCCGGAAAATGCCCTGCCGAAAAAGTTTTTTGCCTACACCCCTTGCTTCCGCCGGGAGGCCGGTTCCCACCGGGCAGACGAGCGGGGGATGGTTCGGGGCCACCAGTTTAACAAGGTAGAGATGTTTCAGTACACCCGCCCCGAGGATTCCGACGATGCTTTTGACGAACTGGTTCGGAAGGCGGAGAATCTGGTAAAGGGCCTGGGCTTCCACTTCCGCACCGTGAAACTGGCGGCCGGAGACTGCTCCGCCTCCATGGCAAGAACCTACGACATTGAGATCCAGATTCCCTCCATGCACGGCTACAAGGAGGTCTCCTCTGTCTCCAACGCACGGGACTATCAGGCCCGGCGGGGCAATATCCGCTTCCGTCGGGAGGAGAGCGGCAAAATTGAGTTTGTCCACACCCTCAACGGCTCCGGCCTTGCCACCAGCCGGGTATTCCCCGCCATGGTGGAGCAGAACCAGCGCGCAGACGGCAGCATTGTCATTCCGGAAGTTCTCCGCAAATATATGGGCGGGCTGGAAATTATTGAGAAAAAATAAGAAAGGAAGAAAACCATGAACAAGCCGAAAAAACCCTCCTGGTGGGACGAATTTACCGCCTTTGCCATAAAAGGAAACGCTATGGCGCTGGCGGTTGGCACCATCATTGGCGCGGCCTTCTCCAACATCACCAAAAGCCTCACCGATGACATCATCATGCCCATAGTTTCCATTTTCATGGGCGGCATTGATTTTTCTGAAATGAAACTGACGCTGCCCCGGCTGTTTGCCGAGCAATACGACGAGTCAGGGAAGGTGATCCAGAATACCCTGAACTACGGCAATTTCATTTCCGCCGTTATTAACTTCCTGATCTTAGCGTTTGTGGTCTTCTTCCTGGTGAAGGGACTGAACAAACTGGCAGAAGCAGGAAAGAAAAAGGAATCGGAAGTGGCCGACACCTCTGTCGCTCCCCCGGAGCCGAGCAACCAGGAAAAGCTGCTCACCGAAATTCGCGACCTGCTGAAAGAAAACAAATAATTTTCATATAAAGGAAGGTTAAATATGTACAAAATCGTACGCAAAAAGGAACTGAACCCCACCGTCACCATGATGGACATTGAAGCCCCCTTCGTTGCCAGAAAGGCAAAGGCCGGTCAGTTCATCATTTTCCGAGTGGATGAGAAGGGCGAGCGGGTTCCCCTGACCGTTGCCGGCTGCGACAAGGATAAGGGCACCGTCACCATTATTTTCCAGAAGGTGGGCTTTTCCACCAATGCCCTGGGCGCTCTGAACGAGGGCGACTATATTCAGGACTTCGTTGGCCCCCTGGGCCGTCCCACCGATGTGGAAAACAAGAAGCGGGTCTGCGTGGTTGGCGGCGGCGTAGGTTGTGCCATTGCTCTGCCTGCTGCCAGGGCATTCAAAGAGGCGGGCGCAGAGGTGGACGTGATTATCGGCTTCCGGAACAAGGATCTGGTGATTCTGGAGGAGGAATTCCGGGAAGCTTCCCACAATCTTTACCTGATGACTGACGACGGCTCCTATGGCGAAAAGGGCTTCGGCACCGTGAAACTCCAGGCGCTGCTGGAAAGCGGACGGGAGTATGACGAGGTGCTGGCCATCGGACCGGTACCCATGATGAAGTTCGTCTGCAAGACCACCGAGCCTTTCGGCGTCAAAACCATTGTTTCCCTGAATCCCATTATGGTGGACGGCACCGGTATGTGCGGCGGTTGCCGTGTCACCGTGGACGGCAAGACCAAGTTTGCCTGCGTGGACGGCCCCGAGTTTGACGGACATAAGGTAGACTTTGCCGAACTGATGAACCGGAACGGCATATACCATGAGCGGGAAGCGGAAGTTGCAAAAGACCACGTCTGCCGGATCGAAGCCATGGGCAAAGCCCTGATCCAGTAACAGGAGGAGAAAGAAAATGGCAAATATGACTATGACCAAAACTCCCATGCCGGAGCAAGACCCCAAGGTTCGGGCCAGAAACTTTAAAGAAGTCACCCTGGGCTACACTGCCGAAATGGCGATGGAGGAGGCAAAGCGGTGCCTCCACTGCAAGAACCCTAAATGCGTCCAGGGCTGCCCGGTAAATGTCCATATTCCCGACTTTATCGCCAAAGTCAGCGAAGGCGACTTCAAAGCCGCCTATGAGATCATTACCTCCACCAACGCCCTGCCTGCCCTATCCGGACGGGTATGTCCCCAGGAGACCCAGTGCGAGGCCCAGTGCGTCCGGGGCATCAAAGGGGAACCGGTGGCTATCGGACGCTTGGAGCGGTTCGTTGCCGACTGGTATCGGGAGAATGTCAATGAAATGCCCTCTAAAGCAGAGCCTAACGGCAAGAAGGTTGCCGTAGTAGGCTCCGGCCCTGCCGGTCTCACCGCCGCCAGCGACCTTGCCAAAAAGGGTTATCAGGTGTCCGTGTTTGAGGCGCTGCACACCGCCGGCGGCGTACTGGTCTACGGCATCCCCGAGTTCCGTCTTCCCAAAGCCATTGTGGCCTCCGAGGTGGAGAAGCTGAAGGCTCAGGGCGTGGAAATCATGACAAACATGGTCATCGGACGGGTGCTCACCATCGACGAGCTGTTTGAGATGGGCTACCAGGCGGTGTTTGTCGGCTCCGGCGCCGGTTTGCCGATGTTCATGAACATCCCAGGTGAGTCTCTGAAAGGTGTTCTGTCCGCCAACGAGTACCTGACCCGCACTAACCTGATGAAGGCTTATGAAGAGTCTTCCGATACCCCCATCATCCACTCCAAGGCGGTTGCCGTGGTGGGCGGTGGCAACGTTGCCATGGACGGAGCCCGGTGCGCCATGCGTCTGGGCGCGGAGCACGTGTACATCGTCTACCGCCGGGGCGAAGCGGAAATGCCCGCCCGGAAGGAAGAGCAGCATCACGCCAAAGAGGAGGGCATCGAGTTTAAGACCCTTTGCAATCCTGTGGAAATTCTGGGAGACGAAAACGGACGGGTCTGCGGCATCCGGTGCATCCGGATGGAACTGGGCGAGCCGGACGCTTCCGGACGCCGCCGCCCGGTGGAGATCCCCGGTTCCGAGTTTACTCTGGACGTGGATACGGTGATCATGGCCCTGGGCACCAGCCCCAACCCCCTGATCCGCTCCACCACCCCTGGCCTGGAAACCAACCGGAAGGGCTGCCTGATCGTAAATGAAAACGAAATGACCACCCGTGAGGGCGTGTTCGCCGGCGGTGACGCGGTTACCGGAGCGGCAACCGTCATCCTGGCTATGGGCGCCGGCAAAAAAGGCGCCGCCGCCATCGACGCGTTTTTGAGCAAGTAAGCGGTTAGCAATTAGCCGTTAGCAGATTAAGACGAGCGCTTGGCTCCCCCTATGGGGGAGCTGTCAGCGGAGCTGACTGAGAGGGCAACCGCGTAATGGAATTCGCCCTCTCCGCCCAGTGTGTGCGCTGTGCACCTCTCCCATTGGATAAGACAGAAAGGAGTGTTTTTTGATGAATCATCCCCTGCCCCATCATCACGGCGGGCCATTTGAAGACGAGAAATGCTCCATCCCCTCCGGAGAAGATTTCCGGAAGGCGGCGGATCTGTTTAAGCTGCTGGACGACGGGAACCGGCTGAAAATCTTCTGGATTCTCTGCCACGGGGAAGAGTGCGTCATGAATCTGTCTGCCCTGATGGACATGTCCTCCCCTGCCGTGTCCCACCACCTCCGTCAGCTCCGGGACGCCGGTCTCATCACCAGCCGCCGGGACGGCAAAGAGGTCTACTATCAGGCCGCCGGCACGGAAAAAGCCACCGTTCTTCACCATACCATCGAAGAAATTTTAGAAATCACCTGCCCACAGGAATGATTCCAGCCCCGACGTGCGCCGGAAACATGCGTAGAGCGCGACGACTCGGCGCACCGCCCTGCAAATGGTTACTTCACAATTTATATGAAAAAGGACGGCTTTTGCCGTCCTTTTTTCATACTTTTTTTTGATAAAATGGTTTCATTTTACTGTGAAAGTCTCAAAAAACTGGCCAGACTCGGATCATTTTTGCTGATTTTCGTTCATGGTGGAGCCGGGCGCGGCATGGACATTTATCAAAAACTCGTCTCATTATGATCTTCATATCAAAATGTTCAATCCTGCGGATTAAACATTTTTTTGAATATCAGTATGAAACGAATTATCCCAAACACCCATTATGGGGGGTGTATCCGGCGGCAATGGCTTCCTCGTAGGTGTCAAAAACGACCTGATTCTTTTCGGCTGGCAGATGGGAGCAGTCAGGAGAATGGAAAATCTGGCTATTCCGGTTGCCGATATATCTTTCCTCCTGGGCTTTTTCCGCGCCCTGGGGATTGGCGCTCTGTTTATCCCATGTAAATGTCACGTCGTTTCCGTCGCACACCGCCTGGACGGTACCAAGTTCATCGGTACGGAAAATCACTGCCCCCTGGTCGTTTAACCGGGAAATCACCTCTTCATGGGGGTGACCGTAGGAGTTTCCCTTTCCAACAGAAATCACCGTGTAGGTGGGATTCACCTCATACAGAAACCGGTACCCGGTGGAAGTGGAACTGCCATGGTGACCCACTTTTAAAACCTGGGCGGAAAGGTTGGCGCCGGAATCCAAAAGGTCGTTTTCCGCCTCCTGCTCCATATCGCCGGTAAAGAGAAAGCCCACCTTTCCGCAGTCCACCCGGAGAACGATGGAGGTATTGTTGGTGTCCGGGTAACTTTTCACCGGCCCCAAAACCGTTACTTCCGTACTACCCAAAGAAAAGCCGCTTCCGGGAGACGGAATGTTCACCGTAAGATCCTGTTGGTTTACATAATACATGAAGTCGTCGAAGCACTGGGAGGAATAGGTTCTGGTGGGGGCGTAGACCGTTTTTACGGGAAATACTGCCATCACCGATGCCAGTCCGCCCACATGATCCTCGTGGGCATGGGAGCAGACCACTGCTTTCAGCTCTTCCACCCCCAGCTGATCCAGGAAGGACACCACCAGAGAGCCGTCCTCCACGTTCCCGCCGTCGATGAGTATATACTCCCCCTGGGAACACAGCAGGGCGCAGTCCGCCTGGCCCACATCTATATACCAAACGGTCAGTTCCCCTTCGGCGGAATCGTATTCCAAGGAAGACACAGTCTCTTCCGGAAGAGGAACGACGATGCTGCAACCCCCCAGCAGGAAAAACAGCGTCAAGAACAGGGCAATCAGCTTCTTTTTCATTTGCAAAGGCCCTCGTTATTCTTGGCCTTTTTCTGCTGCCGGAGCCAAATATCCATCACCAGGCTGTGAGGCAGCAGCTTCACCCCCCGCACCTGCCAGCGAACGGTTAGGCCGTGGACAGAGTAATCCTTTTTGGAGCGGTAAAGATCCCTAAGTCCGGTTTTCACCACGTCCTCAGGCGCATACAGCCGGTTAAAGTACCGCACCCGCTGTGTCCCGTCGGTAACGGTGGCATGACGGAAAAATTCCGTCTTCACCCAGCCGGGATTCATTGCCATTACCCGGATACCCTTTTCCTTCAACTCCCGGTTCATCGCGCGACTGTAGCTGAGAACAAAAGCTTTCGTCGCTCCGTAGGTGGTGATATAGGGCACCGGCTGGAAGGCAGACAGGCTATCCAGCTCCAGAATGTGGCTGCCGGGGGCCATGTAAGGAACCGTCAGCCGGGTCAGCACTACAAGCGCCTTGCAGTTCAGGTCGATCATCCGGCACTCATCCTCAATAGGGATGTCCCAGGCGGCGCCAAATTTTCCGAAGCCGGCAGCGTTCACCAGCAGCTTGACATCCGGCTTTTCCAGACGGAGCCGGTCTTCATATTCCCGGAAGCTTTCCTCCCGTGTTAAATCCAGGCAGACCGGCACAACAGGGATGCTCATCTCTTTTTGGAGGCTTTTCAGCGCTTCCCGGCGGCGGGCAATGGCCCAAACTTCCTCCACCTGGACATACTCCCCCAGCTGCCGGACAAATTCCCGGCCCATGCCGGAGCTGGCTCCGGTAACAATGGCGATTTTTTTCATAGTGAACCTCCTTTGTGATCCCGCAGACGCTTTCCCAGAGTAGCGGAAGAAAGGGCAGTCAGGTACACCTTTGGCATCCCGTATTCCGACGTCAAAAGAAAGGATTTGGGCAGCTGGTCGCAGGGCACAACCTGCCCTTCTTTCTCCGCTGCCCCTAAAAATTCCCGTGTCCGCCGAGAAGTGGTGGTATTGTCCAGATCAAAAATCCCCACTATACTCTTTTCCCGAACCGCGAAATCATCACCGATGGATAGATACATGGTTAGGTCTCCAATCATGGTTAGCAAGCAGCAGTTAGGAGACGCGGGGTACGGCCAACCGCTAACCGCTACCGGCTAAACTTCTTTGACTCCGCTACGGCCAGCTGGTCGCAGCGGTTGTTTTTTTCCGTCTGGGCGTGGCCTTTGACCCAGTGGTAGCGGAGGATATGGGTGTGGCAAAGTGCCAAAAGCCTTTCCCACAGGTCGGGATTTAACGCGGGGGTTTTATCGGCTTTTATCCACCCCCGCCTTTTCCACCCTTCCGCCCAGCCCTTCTCCAAAGCGTCAATGACGTACTTGGAATCGGAATACAGTTCCACGGTGCAAGGCTCTTTCAGCGCTTCCAATCCCCGGATCACGGCGGTCAGCTCCATCCGGTTGTTGGTGGTATTCTTCTCGCCGCCGGACAGCACTTTTTCCACCCCGTTAAATTCCAGAATGGCACTCCAGCCGCCAGGGCCGGGGTTGCCGGAGCACGCGCCGTCGGTGTACAGCGTCACAGTTTTCACTGGGCGATTTCCTCACCGTCTGTTTCTTTTCCTTCTTTTTCCAGCCTTTGAATGGACACCACCTGACTGCCCTCTTCAACCCGCATAACGATCACACCCTGAACACTGCGGCGGTAGACGTTGATGGACACAGCAGGCACCCGGATAATGACGCCGCCGTTTTCAATCAGCATCACATCATCTTCCTCAGATACCGCGCAGATTCCGGCGACAATGCCGGTCTTCTGGGTGATATTATAGTTTTTCAGACCCTTACCGCCTCTGGACTGGGGAACCTTCTCCCCATCTGGGCCGGTACGGAGGTATTCGCTCATTTCCGTGCGTTTGCCATAGCCATTCCGCGTCACGGTAAGCAGAGTTTTTCCCGCTTCCGCTTTCTGAGCGCCAACCACATAGTCTCCTTCGTCCAACGCGATACCTCGGACGCCGGCAGCTTCTCTTCCCATGCAGCGGATATCCGTCTCTTTAAACCGGATGGCCATGCCCTGGGCGGTGGCAAGAATGATATCATCGTCGCCGTTCGTCCGAATCACATTGATTAGATGATCCCCTTCGTCCAGAGTGATGGCCCGGATGCCGCCCTTTCGGTTTGTTTTCAGAGAGATAAAGGGAAGCCGCTTTACGGTGCCGTTCTTTGTCACCATCACCAGGAACTCGTCGTCGTGGAACTCTCTTGTCACCACCATGGCAGTGACCGTCTCTCCGGGATCCACCGGCAGAACATTGACGATTGCCGTACCCCGGGCGGTTCTGCCTGCCTCGGGAATTTGATAGCCCTTCCGGTGGTGAACCTTGCCCTGATCCGTAAAGAACAGAATATGATCATGGGTAGAGGCAATATTCAGAGATTTGACAAAGTCTTCCTCTTTCAGATTCTGAGCATTGACACCTCGGCCTCCCCGGCTCTGGGTGCGGTAGGTATCCACCGGCATCCGCTTGATGTAGCCCTGGCTGCTGAGGGTTAAGGCGCAGGTCTCCTCTTCGATGAGATCCTCCACATCAATTTCGTCCTCCAGATCCTGGATCTCCGTCTTCCGGCCGTCGCCGTACTTATCCCGCAGCTCAATCAGCTCCTGGCGGAGAAGCTGGCGAAGCTTTCCTTCGTCGCTGAGAAGTTCCTGATAATAAGAAATTCGCTCCTCCAGTTCTTTATATTCCGTCTCCAGTTTCTCCCGATTCAGACCCTGGAGGGCGATGAGGCGCATATCGCAGATTGCCTGTGCCTGAATATCGTCCAGACTGAACCGCTCCATCAATTTCTGTTTGGCGTTATCGTAAGCGGAACGAATGATATGAATAACCTCGTCGATATTATCCTGGGCAATCAGCAAGCCTTCCAGCAGATGAGCCCGCTCCTGAGCCTTCCGCAGATCGTACCGTGTTCGTCTGGTGAGAACCTCCTCCTGGAATGCCAGATACTCGTCCAGAATCTGCCGGAGAGACAGGATTTTCGGCTGCTTCTGATTGTCCACCAGCGCCAGCATGATCACGGAGAAATTGGATTGCAGAGCGGTCTGATTAAACAGGTTATTGAGCACCACCTGAGGGTTGGCATCTTTTTTCAGCTCGATGACCATCCGCATGCCGTTTCGGTCCGTTTCGTCCCGGAGGTCGGAAATGCCTTCCAGCCGCTTATCCTTCACCTGGTCGGCAATGGCTTTAATGAGCTGGCGCTTGTTGACCTGATAAGGAAGCTCCGTAACGATGATCCTGGTTCTCCCGCCGCCGAACTCCTCAAAGTTGGTTCTTGCCCGAACCACGACCTTGCCCCGCCCGGTGGCATAGGCCGCCCGGATGCCGCTGCGTCCCATAATAATGCCGCCGGTAGGGAAATCCGGCCCGGAAACATGTTCCATCAGGTCGGCAAGTGTGCTTTCCGGATCGTCCAATACCTGGATACAGGCGTTTACCACCTCCCGGAGGTTGTGGGGCGGGATGTTGGTTGCCATGCCAACAGCGATACCCGAGGAACCGTTGATCAGCAGATTCGGGAACCGGCTGGGAAGCACTCTTGGTTCCTTCCGGCTTTCGTCAAAGTTTGGATCCCAGTCCACGGTGTCCTTGTCAATATCCCTCAGCATCTCATTGGAGATTTTAGAAAGCCTTGCTTCCGTATAACGGTACGCCGCAGGGGGATCGCCGTCCACGGAGCCGAAGTTTCCGTGGCCGTCCACCAGCAAGTAACGCATGGAAAAATTCTGGGCAAGCCGCACCATGGCGTCGTATACCGAAGCGTCGCCGTGGGGATGATACTTACCCAGCACATCACCCACGCAGGTGGCGGATTTCTTAAAGGGCTTATCGGAGGTCAGGCCGCTTTCGTACATGGTGTACAGGATCCGGCGGTGAACCGGCTTCAAGCCGTCCCGCACGTCCGGAAGCGCCCGACCCACAATGACGCTCATCGCGTACTCAATATAGGATTTCTCCATCTCCTCCACCAGGTGGCTTTCGGTGATCACCTGGTCAGGAAAGGCAATATCTTCCGGTTTATAGCTTCTGTTATGTGCCATACTCCGTCTCCTTAAATGTCAATATTCACGGCATATCGGGCGTTGCGCTCGATCCATTCTTTTCTCGGCTCAACCTGCTCGCCCATAAGCACGGTGAAAATTTCGTCCGCCCGGGCAGCGTCATCCAGAGTGATCCGCCGCAGACTTCGCTTTTCCGGATCCATGGTTGTCTCCCACAGCTCGTGGGGATCCATTTCACCAAGGCCTTTATACCGGGCAATGTCAATCTTTGCGTTGGAATTGTCCGAGCGCATTTCAGCGGACACCTGATCCCGCTGCTCGTCGGAATAGGCAACCTTGGTGGTCTTGCCCCGGGTCAGCTTGTACAGCGGCGGCACGGCAGA
>CAZCLX010000017.1:0-21868 GCA_964499615.1 uncultured Oscillospiraceae bacterium | reverse complement strand
TCCGCTTTTCGGTGGTCAGGCTGCCCTGGTACATGGCGTTGGGGATATCCAGAAATTCGTATGTGGTCATCAGGAAAGGAACGTTGTTTCTCAGTCTGCCTATGCATCCAATCAGCTTGGATATGCTTTGGGACAGCGCCGTGACCGCCCCCACATACTGGGTCACGCTGCCCACGCCAAAGGCTCCCGCCCAGGATTTCAGGCACACGAACACGTAGACGATCCCGGTCAGCACGCTGCCAATCCCGGCGCCGACGGCGGCCCATGCCCCCATAGGCCCCCTGGCCAGCTTTGCCATTTTCCCGTCGACGCTGAAAACACCCGCGTTGTTCATATAATGCTCCGCCACAGTCTCCTGGCTGTAGATTCGGAAATCCAACCCGCGGTTTGCGTCATTGGAGACAAAACCAAAGGCTCCAAAAACACGGTTTCCAAATCTTGCTTCCTCCGCGCAGGCCGCCCAGCAGTCCTCGGACTTATTTGTGCAAATCGGCCCCAGAGTGGTGGCTGCGGCAACCAGCCCGATGAGCAACGCCGCAAAGGCCGGATGATTCAGAAAAGAAAGACCGCTTCCCGCCGGGACATCCATAGTAAACAGGCTGACCGTCAGCGCCACAGCGCCGACGACTCCCGCGCATCCTTCCACAAGATCTCCCCAGCAGTAATATAGCTGCTCAAAACCCCAGCCTCCCCAAAGTTCGTTCTGCCTGATCTGAGCCCGAAAATCATGGGTTTTGGGATCGTCCACATCGGCAAAGTCCATGGAAAGCATCTTATCCGCGAAAATACGGTTCACCCGGTAGGAATACTTCCCCTTGGCGGCGTTCTCCCAATGAAGCAGCAGCCCTGTCAGAAGAGTCATGACGCCCATGCAGACAACTGCCGCCACCGTCAGCTTCATAAGCTCCTCCGCCCTGCGGGGGCCTGCCAGCTCATTGATGATCCTGGCGGAAAAGAACACCGCCACATAGGGAGAGATGGAAGCGGCGATTCTGTGCAGCGCGGTAATTCCGAAAACGCCGGAGTCATAGGATCGGATCTCCTTATAGGCACGCCGGTGAAAAAGCCAGGTCTCCTTCAAGGTTGCCTTTTTCTGATTTTCAGCCATTTTCCTCGCCCCTTTCCTGATAGTACCGGGCCTGAATATAGAACAGCTTGGCATACCCCCCATTTTTCTCCAGCAGTTCCTCATGGGTTCCTTCCTCCGCGATGACGCCATCCTGGAGAAACAGAATCCGGTCACAGAACCGGGTGGAGGCTAAGCGGTGGGAAATAAACACCGAAGTTTTCCCTTCGGTCATCTCACGGTATTTCTGATAAATGTCGTCTTCCGCGATGGGATCCAACGCGGCGGTTGGTTCGTCCAGAACCAGAACCGGCCCGTCCTTGTACAGCGCCCGGGCCAAGACCAGCCGCTGGGTCTCACCGCCGGAAAACTCCACTCCATCCAAAAAAGCGATCTTGCCCACATGGGTCTGTAGCCCTTGAGGAAGACGGTCTACCTTGTCTGTCAGACCGGCCTTTTCCAGGCAGTCCTTCACCTTTTCCATATCGATGTGATCCACTGCCTGGGCTACATGCTCCGCCACCGTCAGGTCCAGCATGGACATCTCCTGGAATACCGCGGAGAACAGGCCGTAGTATTCCTGTCGGTTAAACTCCCGAATGTCTGTGCCGTTTAGCAGCACCCGTCCCTCGTCCGGGTCATAAAAGCCGCACATCAGCTTTACCAGGGTTGTCTTGCCCGCGCCGTTGAGACCCACTACCGCAATTTTTTCCCCGGGGCGAACGGTGAGGGTCATATTGCGGATAACATCCTTTTCCGTGCCGGGGTATCGGAACGACACATTTTCCAGCTTCAGTTCATAGCTTTCCGCCTTTGGGATGGGAACCCCACCGGAAAAGCGGAACCGCTCCGGAAGATGAATATACTCCTGGATCACGGATAAACCCAGGCACTCCTTATGAAGGGTAGTAAGTTCCGACAGGATCCCTGTCACCCAGCCGGAAAAGCCGGTAAACGCGGTGAAGTACAGCAGAAATTCCGACGCCGCCAGCCCTTCCGTCAGCGCTCGATGGATCAGGTAGAAATAGGCGATGCCGTTGCGGGCAAGCTGGAGGATCACATCCACCACGCATGTCCAGGCGTAAACCCGCTCCCGGCGGGTAACAAAGGCCTCCGCGGCGGCCCTGACGCTGGCATAAACGCTGGTCAACCAGGGAGCCAGGCAAAAGATCCGAATATCCTTTGCCAGACGAATGGATTCCGTTTTCCTTGTGAGATAATCGATCTCCTTATCATACCTCGCCTTTTCCTCCCGATGCCGGTACTCCCACCCGTTGATCCGGCTGCTGACGAAAAAGCCGGCCGCGGTGGTTGCCGCAACCAGAAGGATCAGCGCCAGGTTCAGATCCGCCAGCAGAAAAAGATAGATGGCAAATCCTATTCCGTTGATCAGCAGGCCTGTCAAGGTGCGCCAAATATGCTCCGATGCCTCATCGTTGCTGTCGCAGTGATCGAGAGCCTCGGCGTGGAGCCGCAGCACCTCCGGATCCTTGGTATTTGGGTAAGATGTGGTGTACGCCTTGTGGTTGATCATATTGATGATCTTACTGCGCACATCAATGCGGCCATACAGGATATTCTTGTCCAGATAGCCAAGCAACGCGTTCAGCGCCAGCAAAATGGCGGTAAAAATACCGATGGTGCCCAGGAGCTGTCCCAGTGGTGCCTGGGTTTCCACCTTTTGCAGCACCATAGGCGCGATGAACAGCTGCGCCAGGTTGATGCCCACGGTCAGCAGGGCATATAGCGCACACATCCACAGGACGCTTCTGACGCTGTGCCAGGCGGTATCCACCATAAAGCAGACGCACTGCCACGTGCTGTATTTTGGTTTTGCTTTTGATTTCATGTGTTCTCACCTCACGCGAATACCATATCACAAAATTTCGTCCCCGGATGATTTTGGGGACGAATCGTCATTTTTGGGGGATGAACTGCTTAAGCCTCTCCCTATGGGAGAGGTGCCCAGTGCGCACACTGGGCGGAAAGGGCCTCCCCGAATTCACACCCGCAGGCCCGCTCAGTCACGGCTTGCGCCGTACCAGCTCTCCCAGAGGGAGAGCCTTTGCCCTCTCAGTCAGCTTCGCTGCCAGCTCTCCCAGAGGGAGAGCCTACGTTTGGTTTGGCTCCCCCTCTGGGGGAGCTGGCTCGGCCAAAGGCCGAGACTGAGAGGGCTTACCAATTCTTTCCTGAATGATTCGGTCAATGTCATCGCACACACTTCGGAACCGGACATTGATGTCTGCGTTAGAATATCGAACAACCATTAGTCCAAGGCTTTCCAGAAAAGCTGTTCGTTTTGCGTCATTTCTTTGACCCTGCGCTTCATAATGCTGGGATCCATCGATCTCAATGACAAAATTTGCGCTTGCGCAATAGAAATCTACAATATAGCTTCCAATGATACGCTGTTTGAATATTTTCACAGGATAGTATCGAAGAAAGTCATACCACAAATGGCGCTCCTGCGGAGTCATGTTTTTTCTTAACGCCTTTGCATTCTTTAATTTTGAATTGTCTTTCGGTATATTCATAGACCCTCTCAGTCTCGGCCTTTGGCCGATCCAGCTCTCCCAATGGGAGAGCCTTTGCCCTCTCAGTCACGGCTTACGCCGTGCCAGCTCTCCCAGAGGGAGAGCCTTTGTCCCTACGCTTGGGGGAGCAAAATCTCCGTGGTGAAGGCGCCGTCCTCGCTGTTACGGCTGATATAGCCGTCCAAGCGCTCCACGATGGTGTCGATCCGTGCTAACCCAAAACCGTGGCCCTCCCCTTTGGTGGTGCGAAAGACACCGCCTTCTTTGCGAAGCTTCTTCCCGGCGGTGAAATTGGTAAAGGAGATGTACAGCTGGGTGCCCTTCATGTCCATGTACACCCGGATCATTCTTTTTCCCTCCGGGAGCTTCATACTGGCCTCAATGGCGTTGTCAAAGAGATTGCCCAGAATGCAGCACAGGTCAATTTCCGAAGAGCGGAGCTTCACCGGAATGTGGGCGTCCGCTTCCACCGGGATCTCCTTGGACTTTGCCAGAGAGATCTTGGAATTGAGGATGGCGTCGGTCATGGCGTTGCCGGTTTTGATCACCGTGTCCACGGTTTTCAGGTCTTCGTCCAACAGATCCAGGTAGTTGCGGATGGCGTCCCAGTTTTCTGCCGCAGCGTAAGCCTTCATGGTCTGGATGTGGTTGCGGTAGTCGTGCCGCCAGCCCCGAATCTGCCGGTACATGTTGTCCACTTCCCGGTAGTGGGTCTCCACCAGCTCCTGCTGGTAAGCGGCAATTTGCTTGTCTATTTTCTTTGAAAAAAGGGACATGTCCTTAGTTCCCCCATTAAGTGCGGGCAATAATCGCCCGGTTCAGCGGTTCGTAGGCTCCTCTTGGCAGGGGCAGCGCCGTGCCGTCGGAGAGCCTTATTTCCGTTTTTGTGACCCGGCTGATATACGTCAGATTTATGATGACGGATCTGCCCACCCGGTAGAACCGGTCATCCAGCTTCTTTTCCAGTTCGCTCAAAGTCATTTTTACGGTGTAATCCGATGCCGCATGGACCGTCACATAGTTACTCATTACGTCGGCATAGCGGATCTGATAAATGGGGATGCGAACCGTCTCCCCGCCCTGCTCCAAAAGCAGCGCCTTTTCGTTTTTCCGCAGCTTCTCCACCGCCCGGTCCAGAACGGAAAACAGTTTTTCCTCCTTCACCGGCTTCATCAGGTAATGAAGTGCCGCCACCTCGTAACCCTCGGCGATGTAGTCGGAGTAGCCGGTGACAAACACGATTTGGACAGCGTCGTTTTCCCGGCGGATCCGCTTTGCCATGGTGACCCCATCCATCTGCCCCATCTCAATATCCAGCAGGAGAATGTCGAAGTCCTTCTCCTCCGCGTACCGAAAGAGGAATTGCTCGGCGGAAGCGAAGGTAAGAAGCTTCACATCCCTGCCGGCGCTCATCGCCCACTTCCACACCAGGGAAGAAAGATACTCCCGCTCCCCCTGGGCATCGTCGCAAATGCCGATCTTATAGTCCATACCATCACCGCCTTTTGCCGCTATTATAGCATGAGATTTCTGCCTTTTCCACTATAAATTACGGTCCCCTCTGTAGGGAACGGGCTTGTGCCGTTCCTTGAAACGACCACACCAGCGGGGACGGTAAAATGCATCCGGGTGAATGCGGGAAAGGCTCTCCCTTTGGGAGAGCTGTCAGCGAAGCTGACTGAGAGGGCCGTGGCTCCCCCTTTGGGAGAGCTGTCACGGCGTAAGCCGTGACTGAGAGGGCGTGTGGGAATTCGTAACCCCCTCTCAGTCACCGCCTTACGGCGGTGCCAGTTTGCTGCGGCAAACCCCGTCGCGGCTCTGACAGCCCACTGGGCTGTTATTCACTACCGCGACTGCGCTTCGCTTACCCCCATAGGGGGGCCAAGGTGACGGAACGGCTTGCGTTGATTGTTCCTTCCGGCAAAGAACCCCCGAGGAATGCGGCGCGCCGTGCGTCGCGCCCTACGAACAATTCAGCCCTGCCGGGGGATCCCTGGCAGGGCTGATGGGCTATGTGACTTCGATATCCTTGATGGTAACCTCGTTTCCTGTGACCAGGTAGGTGTCGTGGCTGCCGCAGTGGGGGCACTCTTTCCCGTAGGCGGTAGTCCTATAGGTTTCCTTACAATTCTGGCAGTAAGAAATTCCTTCCAGGACGATCATCTCCAGCTCGGTGCCTACCATGTGCTTCGTCTTTTTCTTTGCCCACTGGAAGCAGTCAGTGAACAGCTCCGGGACGATGGAGGATACCTCCCCCACCTCCATGCGAAGCTTCATCACCTGATCCACTCCATTTTCCTCGGCGACGGCTTCCACCTGATCGATCACCTGCATGACGATCCCCAGCTCATGCATGGGGTGCTCCCGCTTTCTTCGCCTGCTTGTAGGCCCGGCGCTTCTTTGCCATTTCCCGGGCTTCCTTGCTGCCGCTGTACAAGGCAATTTTTACGGCACGCTTCGCCGCATAGGACAGCAGGCCTGTGACCTTCTGCTCCGCCGCCCGCATATCCGTACACTCGGGATGATCCCGCACCAGATGAATGGCGTCGAACTTGCACCGGGTGGTGCACAGGCCGCAGCCGATGCACTTGTTGGGATCCACATAAGACGCGCCGCAGGACAGACACCGGGCGGTTTCGATCCGGATCTGCTCCTCGGTGAGGGTGCCGTGGGTATCCGCGAAGGAGGGCTTCTCGGAAGGCGCATCCTTCGGCTCCTGGCGGCCCGCGTGGTCGTAGGAGGGATAGGTTAAATCTTCCTTATTAAGAGGGATGTACTGGCGGCGGTCCCTGCCGATGGTCATGGAAGCCTTGGGACGGACATGGCGGTGGAGGCTCTCCGCCACCTCATGGCCTGCCGCGATGGCATCGATAACGAACCGGGGGCCGGTGTACACGTCGCCGCCTACGAAAATATCCTCGTCAGCGGTCTGGTAGGTGAATTTATCCGCCACCGGGTAGTCCCCGTGCCAGAACTCCACCTTGGTGCCCTTCAGCAGGTTGCC
Source organism: uncultured Oscillospiraceae bacterium (assembly GCA_964499615.1). GTDB lineage: Bacteria > Bacillota > Clostridia > Oscillospirales > Oscillospiraceae > Faecousia. The sequence goes on along the minus strand of CAZCLX010000017.1, from coordinate 15,264 downwards.
CCACTGGATGCACTGGCCGATGGCAAACACGATCTTTTCGGCGGGAATCTCGGTGGTGACGCTCTCGTCGTACTTGGGGTTAAACCGCTTGGTCTCCGGGTCAATGGTGCTGACGCACTTTTTAAACACGATGCCGGCGACTTTGCCGCTTGCATCCACCTTGACTTCTTTGGGACCCCAGCCGGGATTCACCTGAATGCCGCTTTCCTCTGCCTCCAGAGTCTCCTCCCGGCTGGCGGGCATGGTATCCCGGCTCTCCAGGCAGAACATCTTTACGGACTTGGCTCCCAGCCGAATAGCGTTGCCGGCGCAGTCGATGGCAACGTTGCCGCCGCCGACCACCACCACGTCGCCGGTGAAGGCTTCCCGCTTCTCGAAGGCATCCCGGAGGTAGCTCACCGCGATATCGGTGCCGATGGCGTCATCCCCAGGGACGCCGGGCCGTCTGCCGCCCTGGCAGCCGATGGCGATGTAGAACGCCTTGTAGCCCTGATCCTTCAGCTGCTGGATGGTGACGTCCTTGCCCACCTCCACGCCGCAGCGGATCTCCGCACCCAGCTGGCGGATCACGTCGATCTCCGCGTCGATCACATCCTTTTCCAGCTTATAGCTGGGGATGCCGTAGGTCATCATTCCGCCGGGACGGGGGTTCTTCTCAAACACGGTGGGACGATAGCCCATGGTGCACAGATAGTACGCCGCGCTGAGGCCGGCGGGGCCGGCGCCGATGATGGCGATCTTGTCTTCGTATTCCCCATGGACGGAGGGAATGATCTTTTCAGGGATGTAGCGGTTCTTTTCGTTCCGCTCCAGCTCCGCCACAAATTTCTTTACCGCGTCGATGGATACGGGCTTGTCAATCTGCCCCCGGGTGCAGGCATCCTCGCACCGCTTGTTGCAAATCCGACCGCACACCGCCGGAAAGGGGTTCTCGGTCTTGATCATGGCCAGGGACTCCCGGTATTTGCCGTCCCGGGCCAGCTTCAGGTACGCCTGGACAGGCACATGTGCGGGGCACGCCGCCTTGCAAGGGGCGCTTCCGGACTCGTAGGTGTTGCGCATTCTGGCGGTATCCCGGTAGTTTTCGTCCCAGGCGTACTCGCCCCAAATCAGCTTATCCGGCAGCGGGGCGTGGGGATAGGTAACGGGACTTCCATCCTTTCTGCACAGCTTCTGCCCCAGCTTCACCGCGCCGGCGGGGCAGGTTTCCACGCACTTGCCGCAGGCAACGCATTTTTCCTTCTCCACCTTGGCGGTATAGGCGCTCCGGGACAGATTCGGCGTGTTAAACAGCATGGATGTGCGCAAAGCGTTGCAGATCTTCACATCGCAGTTACAGATGTCGAAGATCTTGTTTTCCCCGTCAATATTGGTAATCTGGTGGACAAATCCGTTCTTTTCCGACAGTTCCAGAATTTCCAGCGCCCGCTCCTTGGTGATGTAGTGAGCCCGTCCGGTCTCCACAGTGTAGTCCGCCATGTCCCCCAGCTGGATGCACCAGTCGTCCACATCGTCGGCGCAGCCGTCCCCGGTAACCGCCCGAGACGCCCGACAGGAGCAGATACCGGCGGAAATGTGGCCCTCATACTTTTTCAGCCAGTAGGAGATGTGCTCTAAATCCACCGACTGGTTTTCGGAATCGATGGCCGTTTCCACGGGGATAACGTGCATGCCGATACCGTCGCCGCCAGGGCGAACCATCTGCGTGATCCCCGCCAGAGGGATAAAAGTCATCCGCTCAAAAAAGGACGCCACCGCCGGGTTTTTTTCGATCCGATCCACCGTGGAGTTAAACAGCTCTGCGGAACCGGGAACGAAGAAAGGCAGCCGGTACCGCTTGATCCTGGGACGGTTCTTCAATTCTCCGTCGTGGTCGTAGTTGTCGCCGTAGTCGTATTCCAGAATGCCGATCCGGGACATCTCCTCCAGCACCTCTCGCAGATGGGTTGGCTCCACCTCCGGATTCATTTTCAACAGCTGCTCAAAGGTATAGTGCTTGCGCAGCGTCATTTTGTTGCCAATGTCGCACATCTCCGGGGTGAGAACCTCCCGAAGGCCCCAGTATTCCGGATCGTCAGAGGTGATCCCTGTAATTTTGTGGGCAACCACGTCGGTGATTTTTCTGCCCAGCTTTAAGTACCGCTTGTCGGGATTGGCTTCTCCCTGGTACTTACTCCTTACCTTGTCGCTTTGTTCAGGCATTTGTATCCTCCCTCATTTTTGTTATCGCTTTTATGAAGTATTCCGCCGCATTTTCCATATTTTCCCCGGTTTTCGCGGAAATGGGGATGATTTCCGCATTCCGGTTCCGACAGCGGATATTTTCCCGGCACCGCTCCATTTGAAAGGCCGGGAAATAGGGCAGGGTATCCGTCTTGCTGATGAGTACAAGGCCACATTTTTCGTAGATCAGGGGGTATTTCAGGGGTTTGTCATCTCCCTCCGGCACGGAAAGGATGGTCATGTTCAGGTGGGCGCCGGTATCGTACTCCGCCGGGCACACCAGGTTCCCCACATTCTCCAGGAACACCAGATCCAGGCCGTCCATCCCCAGCTGATTTAGCCCCTGCTCTGTCATGTCCGCGTCCAGATGGCACATACCCCCGGTGTGGAGCTGGACGGACCGGACACCGGTTTCCTGTGCCACCTTCACCGCGTCCACGTCGGAGTCAATGTCCGCCTCCATCACGCCAATCCGGTACTTTTCCCGCAGGAGCCGGATCAGGGCGATGAGCGCGGTGGTCTTCCCCGCTCCAGGGGAGGACATGACGTTCACCAGAAGCACGCCTTTTTCCCGAAGCTTCTCCCGCAGGGCAGATGCCTGCCGGTCGTTGTCTTCAAAAACACTTTTCGATAATGTTATGGTTCTTACCTTTTCCATAAGATGCTCAAATTACTGGAAGAATCTCCGAACCAGATCCCGGCTGTATTCCACCGTCTCTTCCATGTCGCCGAAGGACATGATTTCACCAGCGTAGAAGGTATTGTCCTTGCCCTGCATGGCTTCCACCTTTTCATACCAGCCGTCGGCGTAGTCCTTGGAGGACACATGGGGAAAGTAATACCAGTCATCGATCCGCTCGATCTTCTCCACCTTCTTGCCGCACTTTTCCATATCCTTCAATGTGGTTTCCTTGGCGGTGTCGAAGGGTACGTCCTCCATGCCCTCGTGGTTGCGGAGTGTAAAGGTGACAAGGGGCTGATCCGAGGCGTCCGGCCAGCGGTGATAGAACACCATCAGATGTCCCCGGGTCTCGTTGGTCATGTTCTCGAAGAAATAGTAGGAAATATCCGGGCAGTTGCCTTCCTTGGGACGGACTGCCATGGTGAAATACTCCTTATGCTGGATCCTGGAGAACAGATCCGTCTCCTCCTGGCGGGGGTCGCCGTAGCCCAGGAACAGTTCCAGCGGGGTGCAGATAATCAGCTTGTCGAATTCCTCCACTTCCCCGTTCACGGTGACGTAGACCTTGCCGTCCTTCCGCTGAATGCTGGTAACCTCGCTGTTGAGGCGGGCGGGATGCTTCAGGTGGCTGTTTACACCCTCCCAAATGGACTGGGTGCCGTCCTTCCATGTCCACAGCTTGCCGGTGGACAGGAACTGCTGGACGGTAAAGGCGTCCAGGTACTTCAGAACATAGGCGGCGGGAATCTCGTCAAAGTAGCCGTAGCCGAAGGAGGTAAAGGGTCCCTTCCAAACCAGGGTGGCGTCCTCGCACTTATTGAGCTTCAGGAACTCGGAAAAGGGCATGCTCAGATCCTTCAGGTTGGGGTTCTCACCCTCGATGTGCTGGAGCTTCATTTTGGGAGAGGGGCAGGGGCCTTCGTACCGGCCCTGAGACACGCCCCGGTGGCCGTTTACATCGTAGCCGTAATACTTGGTGTCCAGCAGCCGGGCCAGCTTCTTCATCTTAATGTACTTTTTCAGCAGCTGGAGCTTGGAGGACTTTTGGGGAGTGCCGTCCACCTTCATAAACCGGCGTCCCATGGCGGGGCCACCAATGTGGGTGGTGCCGCCGAACTCTTCGCACTCGGCAACAGCGAAATAGGTATCGCAGCCCATGACCGCGCCCATCTCGATGGTTCGATCCTCCCACTTGCCTTCGCTGTTCTTCACCTTCATCAAGGGGGAGAACGCCTTGCCGCCTACCCGTCCGCTTTTCTCAAAGATCACGTAATTGTCGTACCCGGCTTTTTCCAAGTACATTGCCGTGCTGGTACCGGCAGGGCCGGCGCCGATGATACAGATCCGCACGTTCTTATCCATAATTTTTGCCTCCATATATTTATGTCTGATTTTTCACAAACAGATTTCTCTCTTTCCCAATTTCCTCCCGGAGATAGTCTTCCAGTTCGTCCATTCCCTCCCTAGTGACGGCGGAGACGAAAAACACCGGCGCGTCGGGATTTCGCCGACGGATATTTTCCCGGACGCGATCCAAGGAAAAATCGAAGGCGGGAGCCACATCCCGTTTTGTCACCGCCACCGCCGACGCCACCTGGAACATCAGGGGGTACTTTAGGGGCTTATCGTCCCCCTCGGGTACGGACAGCAGCACCAGGCTCCGGGCTGCCCCGGTGTCAAACTCCGCCGGACAGACAAGATTGCCGATGTTTTCCAAAATGACCAGATCCAAATTCTCTATTCCCAGGGCTTCCAGTGCTTCCCGGGACATCTGGCAGGTAATGTGACAGGCTCCGGCGGTGTGCATCTGAATGACCCGCACTCCTGCCAGGCGTATCGCTTCCCCATCCACGGCAGAGTCGATGTCCGCCTCAATCACCCCGATCCGATAGTCACCTTTCAGACGTCGGATCAGCTCCAGAAGCAGGGTGGTTTTCCCCGACCCGGGAGAGGACATGACATTGAGGTAAAAAATGCCCCTATTTTGAAGGGTTTTGCGGATCTCCTCCGCTTGGGCGTTATTCCGGGAAGTGATATCCTCCTTGATCTCCACCGTGCGAACTGCCGCCTTCCCCATGCCCTTCACGCTCCGTTCGTTTCTTTTGTGAATATTCCACAATTTTTCAAAGGTTTTCTTTTTTATTATAGCACCTTTCTGTCTGAAAAGCAACCGTTCCTTTTCCGCGAACCGACATTTTCCGTCAAAAAGCGTGTTGCAAACGGATTTTACAACACGCCTATTTTTAAGTTGTCCCATGGGGACACCATGCCTGCCCCGCTAAAACCCATCACTCCACGGATTTCAGCGCCTCTGCCATGTTGATTTTGTCCAGGCGGAAGTAGAACAGCAGCGCCACCGCCAGCGCTGTAAGAGCTGTCAATACCACCGACCATACATAGGATATTGGCAGCAATTCCGGCTGGAACCACACAAAGTTCATCCGGATCTGGCTGATGACAAACCGCAGCAAGAGCTTACCCAGCAGGAGTCCCACCACCGCTCCCATGGCAGTCAAAGCCAGGTTCTCCTTGAATACGTACATGGCAGTTTCCCCTGCCTTGAAGCCCAGAACCTTAATGGTAGCGATCTCCCGGATTCGCTCGTTAATATTGATGTTGGTCAAATTGTACAGCACCACCGCGCCCAGAAGGCCTGCGCAGAATACCACGACACCAACTACAAGATCCAGCGCGTCCATCATGCCCTGAACCGTATCCGCAAGCTCCTGATTAATGGTTACATTCATAACGCCGTCCATAGTGCTGACTTTCGCGCCTGCAATGTAAGGATCTCTCCCCTCGCCCACGGTTATATATGCCGTCTGGCTTTCCGGAACCTCTTCCCACTGGTTTTCCAGCGTTTGCGTATGGATAATTGCATAATTATACACGTAATTATCATAGATCCCGGAAACCACTGCATCTACGGTTCGCATATCCGAATCCCGGAGGGTCACTGTGTCGCCCACTTGCACGCCCATTTCCTCCGCTACACCCACGCTCAGCAGTGTCTCTCCGTCCTCTGGGAAGGGGAGCTCCTCACCGTCTTTTCGAAAATTCTGGAACTGTGCAAGTTCGCTCTCTGCCGCCACCAAAGTAATCTCGCTGGTTCCGCCACCGGCATCCAGTTCAATGCTGCTTCGGTAGAGGAACATGGCCTGATCCCCCTGGTCGGTCATCTCCTTTAAAAACGCCTCCTGGCTTTCCAGGGACTGTCCTTTCTGGAAGGATACCTCCATATCGTAGCAGGTGACCTTCTCAAACTGATTGTCCGCCACATGAACAATGGTATCCCGCAGACCGAAGCCGGTAAGCAGCAGCGCGGTACAGCCGCCAATCCCCAGCAGCATCATGGCCAGGCGCTGATGATACCGGAAAATATTCCGGATGGTCACCTTGTTCAGGAAACTTACCTTACTCCATATCGGCAGCCGTTCAAACAGCAGCCGCTTCCCGGCAGCGGGAGACTTGGGCCGAATCAATTCCGCCGGAACCTCCCGGAGGCTCATGCGGGTGGCATACCAGGTAACCAGGAGCATTGCTGACGTGTAGGTGAAGAATACCGCACTGCTTAGCGCCCAGTCGTAAGTAAGGGTGATATGAGGGGTGATGTAGATAATAATCTTATACGCCTCCCAAAGGATTTGCGGGAAAACCGTGCACCCTGCCGCTACGCCAATGCCGCAGCCCAGTACTGCGCTGCTTCCGGCATAAACCAGATACTTTAGAATAATGGATCCGTTTCCGTAACCCAGGGCTTTCAGTGTTCCGATCTGGATCCGTTCCTCATCCACCATTCTGGTCATAGTGGTGATGCAAACAAGCGCCGCTACCAGGATGAAGAATACCGGGAATACCCTTGATACGCCAGCCACGATATCGGAGCAGCTGTCCAGGGAAGTATAGCCGATATTGCTGTTCCGATCCAGGACGATCACATCGTTCTTTTCCATACTATCGATGGTATTCCTGGCATCAAGAAGCTCTTCCTTGGCTTCCAGCAGTTCCGCTTCCGCCTCCTGAAGCTCCGCCTTGACCTCCGCTTTTCCGTCTTTGTAGTCCTGAATTCCCTGGTGATACTCTTCAATCCCGTTTTCCAGTTCCTCCCAGCCGTCAGCAATTTGTTTTTCCTGATCCGGCAGCTCCATCTCATAGGCAGTCAACTGAGCTTCCCCGGCATTGATCTGGGCTTCCGCAGCAGCAAACTGCTTTTCTATCTCCGCCTGCTGCTGATTCAATTCCAGGAATCCCTCCTCGATGGTGTCCATGGCATCGCGTAGCTGCTCCTGAAGCGCTTCCAGTTCCGCCTGCTTGCTATCCAGCTCTGCCTTTCCCGCCTGCGCCTGCTCCAGTTGAGCGGAATGCTCATCCCGCTTGGCGATGATCTGATCCAGCGCCTCCTGAAGCTGATCCAATGTCTCCTGATCCGCGCCGGTCTGTCGGGCAAGATCCAAAGCGGTTTGGGCTGCCTCCACCGCCACATTTTCCGCCTTTACCAGGATCTCCAGCTGAGTAAGCGCGGTGCTGACCTCGATCTGCTTTGTGGTAATTTCCAGCAGGCCGTCCTCCACCTGGCGCTGGCTCGCGCTCACCGTCTGGTAGTTTTCCAGAAGCTGCGCACTGGCATCGGAGATCTGCTCATATGCCGCCACCCGGGAATCCGCCAGCGTCTTACGAGACTCGGTAAGTGTCTGGCGGGTCTGCTGAATGGTTGTTTTTGCCTGAGCGATCTGCTCCTCCGCTTCCTCCAGCTTCCGCTGAGATTGCCTGAGCGTCTCTTCGGCATCCAGAAGCTCCTGATAACCGTCGTGAAGCTTCTGCTCCGCTTCCCGTTTCCCGTCCTCGTACTCCTGAATGCCGTCCTCGTACTCCCTGAGACCATCCTGGTACTCTTTTTCCGCCTCCCGTCGGACTTCCTCCAGCCGCTCCTGGGCAAGGGGCTTCAGCAGCTCTTCCAAACGATCTGCCGTCGCCTCCATGGCATCGTTATATTTCTGGGAATAAATCGCATAGTCCCCGGGGATGGTGGCGTGGATTTCCGTATAGTAGTCCGCGTCAAAGGCGTCCTCCGGGAGAAAATAATAGTTTGTGATACTGCCACTGCCCACAGAAGTGCTGCCCCGGTTGGTGTCCATATACAGCGGTGTGCTCACCCTGCCTACAACGGTAAACGTCCGGTACCGCACCTCATCCAGGGAGGACGCGTCGTTATCCTCTGCCAGAACTACCTGGGTGCCCAAAATGCTGTCGTCATTGCGGTAGCCGTCGGCAAGGCACTCCTGAGGATTTTCCGGCATATGGCCGCTCACCAGCACCAGCTGGTTGATTTTCTCCGGAATGGCATAGAAGCGGTAAACCATCTCCCCATCGCTGCCTTCGTCCACAATGAGATCCTTATAATAGACCCCTTCCACGTCCTGAAGGCCTTCCATCTGGGATATTTTCTCCACTTGATCCCTGCTCCAGCCGTAGCTGGAAAGCATACGGATGTCAAACATATTCTGCGCATCGGTGTACTTTTGCGCTGTAGCCACCATGTCCGCTTTGGTTGTCCGCAATCCCACAAAAAGTGCCGCCCCCAGGGCGATGATCAGCGCAATGGCAATATAGCGCCCGATGGATCTGCGGATGGACTGGAACAGGTTTTTCGCCATTTTGTTATGCTTCATTACCATTCGATCTCCGATACATCCTGGGGCTGCTCATTTTTTTCCACAGAGCAGACCGTACCGTTACGCACCCGGATCACCCGATCCGCCATGCCGGTCAGAGCGCTGTTATGAGTGATGATGATCACCGTCATGTTGTTTTTTCTTCCGGTGTTCTGGAGAAGCTTCAGGATCGCCTTGCCGGTCTGATAATCCAACGCGCCGGTAGGCTCATCGCAAAGCAACAGCTTAGGATTTTTTGCCAAGGCTCTGGCAATGGCAACCCTCTGCTGCTCACCGCCGGAAAGCTGGCTGGGAAAGTTGTTCATCCGCGCTTCCAGCCCCACATCCTTCAGCACCTGAGCGGCATCCAGGGGATGCGGGCAGATCTGGTTCGCCAGCTCTACATTATCCAGGGCGGTGAGGTTGCCGATTAGATTATAAAACTGAAATACAAATCCCACGTCCAGCCGCCGGTATAATGTCAGCTGCTTCCGGTTCATAGCGGAAATCTCCTGCCCGTCCAGGATTACCTTTCCAGTTGTCAGGGTATCCATTCCCCCCAATATATTTAACAGGGTGGTTTTTCCGGCTCCGGATGGTCCGACGATCACCACCAGTTCCCCCTTTTCGATCTGAAAGCTGGTGTCCCGCAGCGCCTGGATCTCCACCTCGCCCATTTTATACGTTTTGCATACATCCTGAAATTCAACAAACGCCATTTTTTCCACCGTTCCTTGGATCACTTTTCTATTCTATCATACCACATTCTTTAACGGAAGTGTTAGAACATTTTGTGAATTCCAGCGCTTAAATCTCCGGACACGCCTTCCGTTTCTCTAACCTGATCCGGCCTAACCTTACCTTACCTCGGTTGCCGTTTGGTTGTCACTGGGCTGCCATATTTCAGCAGCGCACGGCACCAAAGCGATGTCTTCTTGATAAAGCGAAACCATATTCAAAAATAAGGAACCTCTGATTAAATCGGCAAGAGTCGATGGCGAGAGATTTGGCCACAGTCGAAAGTGTTAAAAGTGGGGGAATACTGTATGTATTTCCCACTTTTAACACTGCACGAATGGGGCAAAAGATCCGCCATTCGACCGCAGACGATTTATTCAGAGGTTCCATAAAAATCAGCGGGATTTGCGGAACACCAGCAGCTTACTGCCTGCATAGTTCAGGAGCACCACCAGGACGCTGGTAACCAGCTTCCAGATATTTCCGTTTTGGTGGAGAATATCCACCGTCAGCAGCAGGCTCCCCGTCTCCAAAGCGCCGGAGACCACACGGCAGCCTACAAATTTCAAAAATTCCGGCACTACCGTCTTCATGGACCAGTCATGGCTTCGGAACACCAGAGGCTTATTGGTCAGAAAAGCAAATACCACGGCAACCGCCCAGGAGATGATATTGCTCACCGACGCCGGGATCCCCAGCAGGTTATAGCATGGCAGATAGATGATATAGTTCACCACCGTGGTCAGTACGCCAAACACGAGGTAGGTAAGTACCTCCTGATACTTCTTCGCCAAATCCCAAATTTTTTTCATCATAGAAACGCCCTCCCTGGATAACCGTTGTTATTTACGGATAATATAACACCAATTCAGAAAAAGGTACAGCCCCCTTCTAAGGAAACTCTGAACAAATCATCTGCGGCTGGATGGCGGATCTTTTGTCCCATCCATGCAGTGTTAAAAATGGGAAATGCATACAGTATTCCTCCATTTTTAACACTTTTGTCTGGGACAAAATCCTTCGCCACCAGCTCTTGCCGATTTATTCAGAGCTTCCCTAAATATTTATTGACATTACGTCTATAATTCGATATAGTAATATCGAATTAAAAGAAAGGATCAATGGATATGAAATTAGCTTTTTTTGATACAAAGCCCTACGACGTTCCCGGCTTTGACCGGTATGCCTCCGGCACCGATATAGACATTAAATATTTCGACACCCGGCTCAATGAGGACACCGCGTCCCTGGCATCCGGCTTCGACGGGGTGTGCGTTTTCGTTAATGATACCCTGAATTCCGTCGTGGTGGATAAGCTTGCGGATCTGGGGGTGAAAGTTATTGCCCTGCGGTGCGCTGGATTCAACAATGTGGATCTCCGGGCATGTTTGGGCAGACTACGGATCTTCCGGGTCCCCGCCTATTCCCCTCACGCGGTGGCAGAGCACGCTATGGCACTGCTGCTGACCATCAACCGCCGAACCCACAAGGCATATATCCGGACCAGATGCTTCGATTTTAGTCTTCAGGGTCTTGCCGGATTTGATCTGTATGGCAAAACCGTTGGCATCATCGGCACCGGCAAAATCGGCAGGGTCTTTGCCGATATCTGCAAGGGCTTCGGTATGAAGATCCTGGCCTATGACAAGTTTCCCGCCGAAAACAGCGGTCTAAACTATGTGGAGCTTCCGGAGTTGTTCCGTCAGTCGGACATCATTTCCCTCCACTGCCCTCTCACCGATGAAACCCGCCACATCATCCGGGGCGAAACCATCGCCATGATGAAAAAAGGCGTCACCATCATCAACACCTCCCGGGGCGCACTGATCAACACCGAGGATCTGATCACCGGGATCAAAGAAAAGAAGGTAGGCGCGGCGTGCCTGGATGTTTACGAAGAGGAAGGCGACCTGTTTTACGAGGACTTCTCCTCCCACATTGTTCAGGACGACAAGCTGGTGCGGCTGATCGCCATGCCTAACGTAATCGTCACCTCCCACCAGGCGTTTCTCACCTTCGAAGCGCTGGACGCCATTGCCGCCACCACCGTAGACAACCTCCGAAAGTGGTCTCAGGGCATCCCTAGCCCGGAGACGGAAGTACTCTACCACGGATAACAGTGCTCGGAATGATACCGTTCTGGCGGACGGCGCCGACTGGGGATTGATCGGGGGGCGCAGGTAACGGATAACCTTGTGTAGGGCAGGGGCTTACCCCTGCCGCCAGAGAGCCGCTTTCCGTTGTTTTCCCCCAAAGCCCTCTCAGTCTCGGCTTTGCCGAGCCAGCTCTCCCAGAGGGAGAGCCCTTGCCCTCTCAGTCTCGGCTACGCTGGCTTTGGGGGCGCGCTGACCTCTCCCATCGGGGGAGGCTTTTTAATTGTTAAATTTTTTCTGACCAGTTGCAAAATGGAAATTCTGTGCTAGAATATTGCGTAGCATGCTACTGATTTTTCTGGGGGTGAAAAAATGGTTCATTTTGGTCATTTGATCCAGATTCTTCACTGCTGTGCCTCCCACGCGATGACCCAGGCGCTGTCCTCTATGGATTTGACCGCATCCCAGGGACGTCTCATGGGCTTCCTTGCCCACTGTCAGACGCCTCCCTGCCCCAAGGACATTGAGGAAGTTTTTCACCTGAGCCACCCCACTGTTTCCGGTCTGCTTTCCCGGCTGGAAAAAAAGGGTTTCTTGGAGCTTCGCCCGGACGAAAAAGATCGGCGGTGCAAGCGGGTGTACCTGCTTCCCAAGGGGAAGGAGTGCATCGCCCTGATGGACAGCACCATCCAGCGGAACGAGGAACAGATGATCCATGGCTTTCTTCCGGAGGAGCAGGCGGCATTTTCCGCCTATCTTACCCGGGCCATCCGGAATATGCAGCATGATAAGAATCCAAATCATCAGGAGGATGATAATACATGATAAAACGGCTTTCCCGGTGCATCCGGGAATATAAGTGGGCGGCGATCCTAAGCCCCCTGTGCATGATTGGAGAGGTCACCATGGAAGTGCTGATCCCTCTTGTCATGGCAGACCTGTACGACTACGGCGTTGTGCTGCAGGATATGTCCGTGGTGGCGCTGAAATCCGCCCAGCTTGCGCTATGCGCTGTGATTTCTCTGTTTTTCGGCGCAGCCTCCGCTACACTGGCGTCCAAAGCCGCCACCGGCTTTGCCAAGAATCTGCGACATGATATGTACTACCATGTGCAGGAATTCAGCTTTGGAAACATTGATCATTTTTCCACCGCTTCCATCGTCACCCGGCTGACATCCGACGTGGCAAATCTGCAAATGTCCTTCCAGATGATGATCCGCATGGCGATCCGCTGTCCTATGATGCTGATTCTTGCCATGTTCTCCGCTATGCGTATCAGCGTCAAGCTGAGCTTGGTGTACTGCGTTGCTCTGCCGCTGCTGGCGATTGCGCTGGCATGTCTGGTTCCAATGGTATTCCGGATCTTTGACCGGGTGTTTAAAACCTATGACCGGCTGAATACTGTGGTTCAGGAAAACGTTCACGGCATCCGTGTGGTGAAAAGCTTCGTCCGGGAGGATCGGGAGACCAAGAAGTTTACCGATGTCTCCGGATCCATCTATAAGGACTTCTGCAAGGCGGAGCATATCCTGGCTTTCAACAACCCCATTATGCAGCTGTGTGTTTACTCCTGTATGCTTGCCATCTCCTGGATGGGCGCTCATCTGGTGGTCGCCTCTGGCAACAGCCCCGCTGTGGGACTGACCACCGGCGAACTCAGTTCCATGTTTACCTACACCACTCAGATCCTTTCCTCTCTGATGATGCTCTCCTCGGTCTTCGTGATGCTGACCATGAGCCAGGCTCCGATGCGCCGGTGCTGCGAATTGCTGGGGGAAAAGCCGGACATCCATTCCCCGGAAAACCCGGTGACAGAGGTTGCCGACGGCTCTATTGATTTTGAAAACGTGTCCTTCCGTTACTCTCAGAAGGCCCGGCACCGCGCCCTCAAAGAAGTGACCCTTCACATTCCCTCCGGCGCTACCGTAGGCATTCTGGGCGGTACCGGCGCCTCCAAATCCACTTTGGTGCAGCTGATCCCCCGCCTGTACGATGTGACGGAAGGCTCTCTGAAGGTAGGCGGTGTGGACGTAAAGGACTATGATCTGGAGGTCCTTCGGGACAATGTCGCTATGGTTCTCCAGAAAAACACCCTGTTTTCCGGCACCATCAAGGAAAACCTCCGCTGGGGCGATCCCGATGCAACCGATGAAGAGCTGGAGCATGTGTGCCGTCTGGCCTGTGCCGACGAGTTTATCCAGGGCTTCCCGGATAAGTACGACACCTACATCGAGCAGGGCGGCACCAACGTTTCCGGCGGACAGAAACAGCGGCTTTGCATTGCCCGGGCTCTGCTGAAAAAACCGAAAATATTGATCCTGGATGACTCCACCTCCGCAGTGGACACCCATACGGATGCCCTGATCCGCAAAGCCTTCCGGGAAGAGATTCCCAATACCACCAAGCTGATCATTGCCCAGAGAGTTGCTTCGGTGCAGGACGCGGATATGATCATCATGATGGAAAACGGTATGATCGACGCCGTGGGTACCCACGAGGAACTGATGGCATCCACCCCGCTCTATCGGGAAATTTATGAATCTCAGCTGAAAGGAGTGGATGAAGAATGCCCCCAGTAAGAATGCGCAGCGACGGCAGAATGGCCAAAAGTCCGAAAAAGACTCTTCTTCGGCTTTTGAGCTATATGAAAAAATATACTCCTGTACTGGTGATCGTGCTGGTGTGTATCCTCATGACATCCATTGCTCAGACCACCGCCAGTAAAGCGCTCGGTTCCCTGGTGGATGACTACATTCTTCCTATGGTTGCTTCCGGATCCCTGGACTATAGCCCCCTGTTCCGTTACCTGGTTCGCATAGCCCTTATTTTCCTGGCGGGCATGCTTGGCTCCTTCTTCAACAGCTACCTGATGGTGGGCGTGGGTCAGGGCACTCAGAAGGTAATCCGGGATGAGCTGTTCACCAAAATGCAGCGGCTTCCCCTGCGGTACTTCGACTCCAATCCCGCCGGAGACATTATGTCCCGGTATACCAGCGACATCGACACCCTTCGGCAGATGATCTCCCAATCCATTCCCCAGTGTGTCAGCTCCATTGTCATGCTGGTCGTGGTGTTTATCAGTCTGCTGCAAACCTCCTGGATGCTGACGATTGTCATGATGTTCACCGTCACGTTCCTGGTCTTTGTCACCAAGTTCCTGGCGGGGAAGGCCGGAAAATACTTCATTGGTCAGCAGAAAGCCCTGGGTGCGGTCAATGGCTACGTGGAAGAGATGGTCACCGGTCAGCGGGTGGTAAAAATCTTTAACCATGAGGAAACCTGCCGAAAGGAATTTGACGAGCTGAACGAAACCCTCTGCCAGAATGCCTACTCCGCCGGAAAATACTCCAACATAATGGGTCCCATCAACAATAATCTAGGCTACATCCAGTATGCCATTCTTGCTATTATCGGCGGTCTAATGGTGGTAATGTCAGAAGGACGGCTGCTGAGCCTTGGCAGTCTGATGGCTTTCATGGTTCTGTCCCGATCCTTTAACCAACCCATTTCCCAGGTGTCCAACCAGATCAACTCCATTATTATGGCTCTGGCTGGCGCGGAACGGATCTTCCAGCTGATGGACGAGGAACCGGAGACGGACGAAGGCTACGTTCGTTTGGTGAACGCAAAGATCTCTCCCGACGGTGAAATTACCGAGTGCCCGGAGCGCACCGGCCACTGGGCATGGAAGCATCCCCACAAGGCCGACGGCACCGTGACCTACACCGAACTAAAGGGCGACATTACCATGGATCATGTGGACTTTGGATATGTGCCGGAAAAAGAGGTTCTTCACGACATCACCCTGTACGCCAAGCCCGGTCAGAAGATCGCCTTTGTCGGCGCTACCGGCGCGGGCAAAACCACTATTACGAAC
>CAZCLX010000016.1:0-22201 GCA_964499615.1 uncultured Oscillospiraceae bacterium | reverse complement strand
ATTTTTAACACTTTTGTCTGGGACAAAATCTTTCGCCACCAGCTCTTGCCGATTTGTTCAGAGCTTCCTTAACTGCAGCCTGACACAGCTTTTCACGACTGCCAACGCCGCAGAGTTGTCAAAGACGGAGACAATTCAACCCTTTTTCCGGAACGAGTCAACTTTGTACCAGAGAAAAAGAATATTTCTTATGCCGTAGTTGGGAGCTTCGCTGCGGCGCGTTTATACGGAGTAGATTTGATGCCACATTGCATCAATTGTGTTTTTTGCGTTTTACTAATGCGAACAGCACAGTTGCCCCAATTACAACTATGCCACTTACAATCCACACGCCCCCAAAGCTCGTGGCTTTGACTGCTTTCGTTGCGATTGGTTCTTCTTGGTTGGTATCCTTCTGGAAAAGCTGAAATTTTCCGTGCTCACTGTTGGTAGAAGCTTCCACCTTATTTCCATCGGAATAGGAAATGGCAAAGGTTTCGCCCGAATTTAAACTGCCCTCTGTTTCAACATAAGAACAATCATCAATAGAAAGAACGTTAGCGCATTTGACTTTATAATTGCCTTCTCCCAGGGCAGAAATCTGTATTGAATTTAATGCCATATCGACTGTCAGTTCAGCCGATTCATCACCAGAGAAGCTGATTACATTGCTGTTTCCAAAGAAATGCATTGCACCTGAGGTATAGTAAACCGTATATGTATCACTGGGGAGATACAGTTTACCACCAGCAGAAGTTCCATTCCCAATATGTGCATCGTAGCTACCGACAGTAGATAGGATGAAAGCGTCCCCATCTTCAACAATAGCTGCCAACTCGCCTGTGCTATCGTAGATTGCACAGTTGGTATTGCCATCGGCGGTGACCGCCAAATTAGCCTCAGGAATCCATGCACTAGATTCATCAAAATGTGGATTCGCAAAGTCATCCAAGGGAAGATCTCTCAAATCAATTGTATAGAAATAATCAGGCATCCGCGCATTTTTCTTCTCTTCATCATCACCTTCTTCATTCAGAGCCGCGTCATAATAGTAGCTTCTCCACAAGATTTTACCTGAAGAATTGCTCCCTACATAGCTGTCAGCACTGTTGCTATTTACAGAAGCGCAATATCTCCATTGATTTAGAGAAGGATTAAGTTCCAGATAGACATCCCCTCCTGCGTCAACCAATTCATTACAGCCAAACAGATATCCAGATTCTTCGCTTTCCAATCCATCAAGCTCGGCACGAATTGAGGGGTTCACATAAGGCTTGTTGGGATCATATACATATACCTTCCACCAGCCGTTACCCTCATCCTCAGGCTTTCGATCTGTACGGGAGACAATGGCATGACCAAAGCTATCTGCAAATAGAGCAATAAAAAGTGGCACATTATTGTCATATGCTGTCTTGAATTCCTCCAGCTTCGTCTCAATGTAGGTACCACCCTCGTCCTTAGAAATATGATCCAGAACATATTCTGTTTTGAATAATGAGTTCCTTTTTTCTACATCAGTTGCAAAATAAGTGCCTTTTAATTTATCAATCAGTTTACTTTTGTCAATTGCATTGAGGTAAAGCTGATATGTCTCAATGAAACGAGTAATTTGTGTATTATATCCGGCAGTTGCATAACCCTTTTTTGTATCATGATTATAGTATTCGTAATCGAAATGATAGGCGTTTACAGTAGACCGCGAATCAATATTGGAATTATTATTCCGGTAGTCATCCCAATTCAGCATATCCAGAAAGCATAGTATAGATGATGTACTCATACCTGCACAACTGCCATGCCATTCTTCGCTATACAGATTTTGGCTTTCTACATATGCACGTCCAAATACTTCATCGTAGCGTTCTCTTGGGATGAAGTAAGCATCTGCGTTATTTACAGGATCCTCCGCAAACGATAATGCCGCATTAGCAAAACTCCAACCATCTTTATCTAGCTTGAATCCATAAAAGTTGGGAATATTTGCCGCAACCCAAGTTAGATATCCACCATAATCTTGCATGGTAACATTAGACCAGGTTGCATTATCATCAGGATAATACATTGTCGCATTTACAGAAAGGAAACTAGCGTCTTTAATATCCGGCGCATCTCCCATAAAATAAACTTCGGACAAATTTGTGCAGCTTTCAAATGCCGCTTCATCTATGGTTGACACGCTGCTTGGAATAACGATGCTGACGAGGCTCTCATAAAATGCAAATGCCTCCCCACCAATCCGGTATACACTGGATGGAATCACATATTCCTTTGATTGACTCCAACACGGAGCCTGTAAAAGTTCTGTTTTGTCTATGGTGTAAAGTGCGCCGAATGAGTCGTTACAGTAATTTTTATTTGCCAAATCGACCCAGATTCCATCAACGTTATTGCAATAGGCAAAGGCGGCATCTCCAATGCTCTTGACGCTTTGAGGAATGCTTACATTCCTTAAATTCACACATGCGCAAAACGCCGCTAAGCCAATGCTTTCCACACCATTTGGAATGAAAGCGCTCTCCAAATTATTGCAATCAAAAAATGCGTTTCTACCAATATTTGTCACACTTTCAGGAATAATTACATTTATCAGCCTACTACGTGCACATGCATAATCTGCGATTGATTTTACCCCCATTGGTATCGTGTATTCTTTTAAACTTGCAGGAACGCGAATCAACATTGTTCCGCTTTTATTATAAAGTGCCCCGAATGTGTCATTACTGAAGTAAGGATTTTCGGGCTCAACTAATATTTTATTACATGAATCAAGCCCGCCAGTCCTCTTCCCCTCAATAGAAGATATGCTTGCGGAAAGTGTCACAGTGAGACCATAGCATTCATCAAACAGGTCTTCACTAATTGTTGTCATACCAAAAGGTAAATACAAGTTTTTAAGATTATCGCACCCAAGAAAAGCACGTTTGCCAATGGTTCGAATAGAGTCAGGAAGGTCGATTTTTTGTAAACTGTTGCATTCCCAGAATGTGCCTTCGCCAATGCTGATCAATCCATCAGGAATAGAAATGCCGACTAAATTGTGGCAATGGTAAAATGCATATTGCCCGATGCTGGTTACACCCGGCATGATTTCAACCGAAGTGATTTCTTCTTTATAGTAATCCCATGGACTTGTTGTATGGCTTAAGCGTTCCATTTCGCTGCTGTAGGTTCCTGGCTCAGGGCTATAAAAATCGCACATATCGCCGGATCCTGATATGGTTAGTTTTCCATCATTCAATTCCCAGGTCAAATTATCTCCCACACTGCCCGATTTAGGTGCCATGGCATTGGCAGTTTGCGCAACTTGCAGAAGCATAGCTACGATTAAAGCAAACGCTATGCATACAGAAATTATTCGCTTCTTCATCTTTGTACTCCTGAACTGTGTGAAGATTTATCCTCTACACTTGATTCAAATTCTGCCTTTAAGTGGATAAATCTATTATATAATTATACAAATTCGTATGTCAAGTTGAATTTCAACTTTTAATTTATTTTATAGGTGACTATCCATTTGGGCCGTGATGGGCATCCGGTACGTAGTGTGTGACGTCCGCGTTGCGTGGAGAAAATTGGTGTGCGCTTAAATGATATCGAGAATCAGTGCGTATACCAATGTATTGATTATACGATATAGAATACAATCTTATGTCGTTACAAATAATCTATCGATTTTCCGTCACTCCGGGTAAAATATTAGTGAACAAAAAAACCAGTAGGGGTGAGACGGATGCAAGAGAAAGAAATCATCGAGCGGATCCAGGCTCTGTGCAGGGCACGCTCCTGGACGTCCTACCGGCTGGCGAAGGAGAGCGGCATCACCTATTCCACACTTTTCACGATGCTGCACAAGGCGAACGCGCCATCCATCCCGACGCTGATCAAAATATGTGACGGTTTTGGAATTACCTTGGCGCAGTTTTTTGACGGAAACGATGAAAGCGTCCTGCTGTCTGATGCAGATAAAGATCACTTGTTTCGCTGGAATCAGCTATCTGGAGAAAATCAAAAAGCAGCCGAAAAATTCATCGGCTATTTGCTCACGAGCCAGAAACAGGCAGAAGGGTAAAAAGGGGGCGGTCAGGTTGGAGCTGGACTATCAGGAAATCGGGCGGCGGATCGCGAAACGGCGGAAGGAACTGGGGCTGCGGCAGAACCAGGTTTGCCAGCGAGCTGGGATCAACGACAAGTATCTTTCCTGCATTGAGCGGGCTACCTCCATTCCCTCCCTGGATGTGGTGATGAAGCTGGCGCTGGCCCTGGAGACCACACCGGACACCTTCCTTGTGGGCTCTGTCCGGCATGAAGACGACGCATGGCGGGATGTGGCAGAAAATCTGCGGGGCATGAATGAGCGGCAGCTGGAGCTTGCCAAAAGCTTCCTGCAGTGGCTGTCGGAGCAGAATATATAATACTGATATTCAATCAAAATGTTAAATCCGAAGGATTGAACATTTTGATATGAAGATCATAATGAGACGAATTTTTGGTATTTTCTATTCCGAAAATACCAAAAATGACAGCGCCGCAAGGCGATGTCTTTTTGATAAAATGAAACCATTTTATCAAAAAATAGTATAAGATAAGCTGCGGCTGAGAGAAAACCCTCAGCCGCAGCCGAATTATTTATACTATTTTTCAATAATAACCGTATCGGAGGTTCCTTTATTTTTCCAGTAGTCCGTATGCTTCTTTCAGTTCCAGGATCCGTTTCACGCTGCTGTCGATACGCGTCTGGGAAATTTCTCCGCTTTCCACGGCGGTAACCACGCCTTCAAACGCCTCCCGGAAACCGTTGGGCATCAGCAGCAGGTCACACCCGGCTTGCAGAGCCATCACGGACGCTTCCGCCGGTGTGTAGTCCTGGCTGACCGCCTTCATTTCCAGAGAGTCGGTGATGATCAGCCCGGAGAAGCCCAGCTCCCCCCGGAGGATTTCCGTGACCATTCGGGAGGACAGGGAGGCGGGGAGAGAATCACCGGTGACGTTGGGCGCGGTGATGTGCCCCACCATGACGCAGTCCCAGACACCCGCCCGGAGGAAGGGAATCCACTCGCAGAACAGCATTTCCTCCCAGCTCTTTTCGCTGACAGCCACGCCGGTGTGGCTGTCGGTGGCGGTGTCTCCGTGACCCGGAAAATGCTTGAATGTGGGGATAATCCCCGCCTGACGCAGACCGGACGCCATGGCTTCCGCCATATCGGCGGCGGTTTCCGGATCGGAGGAAAAGGCCCGTTTACCAATGACGGGGTTATCGGGGTTGGTGTTCACATCCGCGACCGGGGCAAAATCCATATTGAAGCCGTATTGTTTCAGGTAATTTCCGATGGTGACGCCCATTTCCAGCGCGGCGGCCTCGCCGCCGGAGGAAGCCACCTCCGTGGCGCTGGGATACCTGGGCAGGTCAAAGGCGGAGTGGTTTGCCAGCCGGGCGACCGTGCCGCCCTCTTCGTCTACCGACAGGAACAGGGGTATGGCGCTGGCGTTTTGCAGATCCCCCAGAAATCCGGTAAGCTGTTCCGGCGAAACAATGTTTTTTCCAAACATGGCGATACCGCCCACGGGGTACTGATTCAGGGATTCCCGAAGCGCCTCTGTCATTTCCGTGACGCCGTACCCGCTGGCATCCGTGATCTGCTCCTGGGTCAGTTCGGTGGAAAGGCTGTCCGGGCGAATGATAAAGAGTTGACCCACCTTTTCCCGGAGGGTCATTCCCGCCAGAAGGGAGTCGATATAGGTAACCTCCTGGGTTTCCGCTTCCGTAACGGCAAAGCTTTCCGTCCGCGCAGGCGCGGAAGTTTCCGCTTCCGTGGGGACGGTCACCGTCGGCTCCGAAAAAATTCCGCATCCGGCAAAGCAAACCGCCATCCCGCAGATCCCTGCCACCCGAAGGACAAGGGTAAAAAGTTTCTTCCTTTTCATAGTCTCCTCATGAACCCTGGTGCAGGTGTCTTCCATAAGCGCCTCCTTGTGGAACATGTCTATCCTATTTTATTCCCAACAAAACAAGTAGCCGCGGATGGGCTAGGCCTTGCCTGGCGAAAAGATTTCTCGCCCTTGGGGCATATTGCCAATTATCAAACAAGGCCTAATCTGCCAGCTTCATGTTTTGGTAGCGGTTTTCCATCCAGCTGTCGGGGAAGGCCTGATCCACAAAGCTTTCAATCCGATTCTGGGGCGGGATCCCCTGACGGCGCTGACCGTACCGCCCCAGAGCGGCGCAGGTCACCAGAATATCCGCCACGAGAAACACTGCCAGCACCGCAGTCAGAGCATTTCCCGCCTTGAGCGGAATTTTCTCGATCCACTTTGACAGAAAGGGATACACAAGCTTCAGCCAGACCACCGCCGCGATGCCCCAGAAGAAGCAGTACAAGAGGTTGATTCTGCCGCCCAGGTTAAAGGGAATTTTGCTGTAGTCCCAGAACACGGTGCCAAAGGCCAGCTCCGTAAACACACTGCAAAAATACTCGTAAGCGCCGCCCAGCACCACCCCGAACAGGAACAGAAAGCCATCGGATCTGTCCCGGTAGCGGTACAGGATCGCAGTAGCTGCCGCCATGGCAACGCCCCACACCAGACTGAACTGCCCCCACACCAGGCTGCTTCGGCTCATCAGCTTGCCGGATGTGAGAAAGACGAAAATCGTCTCCGCCACATCCCCCAGTACCGCGCCGAAGAGCAGCAGGATAAACAGCTTCTGATAGCCGCAGCCCTGAGCGAACGCGGTTTCTTCCGCCTTTTCCCGGCGCCCGCCTGTCAGAGAATGGGCATGCTCTAGACGGCGAACCACCGCGCCGGTGATCCGGCTGCCTAAATGCTGTGTGGCGCGGTCGATCCGCTCGTTGGCGCTTTTCAGCTGCTCCGATTCCCGGAGCCGATGGATCGCCGCAAGCGACCCCAAAATATCCAGCAGGACTAACGCCAGAGATGCCAGCAGAAGGATATTCCGCAGTACTGCCGGGATCAGATCCAGAAGCCAAAAGAGAAGGGAATCTCCAAATGTCACCGTCAGGACGCCCAGCGCACCCCAAAGGAGGCTCCATTTCAGGCAGATTCGCCCGCATAGGTTGAACTTTTCCTTGGAGTAATCCCACCATTTGCCGGTGCCCATGTGCTCCAGCAGCGCCCCTGCTATCCATTCCGTCAGAGAGGCAAACACCGTGCTGCCAAGATACAGGAACACCCAGTTCCCCTTCAGATCCTGAAGCACCACTGTGAGCAGCACCCCGGCAATGCCATAGACGCAGCACAGCGGCCCATTCAGAAAACCCCGGTTTACAAAGCGTTTTTTCGTTACCGCAGCGGCCACGGTTTCCAGCAGCCATCCCAGGAAGGAATAGGCAAGAAACAGCCAGTATAATCTGCTTATGATTTCCATAGAATCCTCTTTCTATAACGGATACGGCGTCCGCCGGTGAAATTCTCACCGGCGGAAAATCACTCGATGTTTTCTTTTTGCGCCGTTTTCAGTTTGCGGCTTCGGCTTCTCCGAGGGCGGCGGGCGTGGGGCGCTTCCTCGGGATCTGCCTTTTCCGCCCGGCGGGCATAACTCTCCGCTGCCTCGGAAGAGGCGTCGTAGACCAGGCGGCTCACCCGGAACAAGCCGTCGGGCTGCTGGGAAAGGCGGATGCGAACCAGAAATTTCCCGTGCTCGGGGCACTCTGCCATGTCCATATATCGCCGCCCGGGCTGGGTAAACCACCGGGATCCCCGCATCTGCCGGGAGCACACCGGACAGAGATTTTCCGGCCCGGACATGGCGGCAAGGGCTGCCTGCTTATTTACATAATCCCGGTACACCTGCCGGATGAGGCAGCCGGGAAGCTCTGCCCCGTGGAAGCCGTTTTCATGCTCCCGGAGGGCCTTGCCATATTCCTCCGTCCCGCGGTTAAGATCCAGCCGGGCGCAGATCAGGGCGGTGTGGTAAGCATCTCCCAACGCGTCGTGGGCAGGGCGGGACGGCTCAATGCCAAAAAGCTCCATAGCGGTTTTCAGCGCCTTCTGGGAGGAGGAGCCGTCGGTTTGGGCGTTGAAAATCATCTGGGCGTTGTACCACCGATCCGTCCAGCTTTCCGGTAGGCCGTACAGCCGGAGATTTTCCCGGAGGATCCCGATGTCGTCAAAGCCCCAGGTGAGGAAGGTGACGTTTTCGCCGCACCAGGCCTGGAACCGCTCCATGGCCTTGGGGAAGGGGATCCCTTCCTCCTTCAGCCGGGTCTCCTTGATGCCGGTGAGCTTACTCACCCGGCGGTTTAAGCGGCGGTAGTACTTAGGCCGTACCATGATCTGAAACTCGTCCGCCGGTTCCTCTCCGCCGGGAAGCCGCACCGCCCCAATCTGGATGATCTCCCCCCGGATCTCCACCGGAAGCACCTTCTGGGCGGAGGGGGACCCGGGCCAGGGCTGATTCCATTCCATATCCAAAACTATATAATCCATGGGTGTACCTTCTGTCCTGCAAACTTTTCTTTATCATACCACATGAAATGCCTTTCTGTAAACAGGCAATCCGTAAAAAATGTCCCGCAGGCAGCGCCTGCGAGACACCGTAGAACTGTTTACAGCTGATCCTGCACCAGGCAGAGGGCTTCCTCATCCGCCACCAGGGTGAAGTCCGGATGGAGCTGGAGAATGGAGCCAGGAGCCTGGGGGCAGATGGTACCGAAGAAGCAGTCCTTTACCGCCTGGGCCTTGTTCTTCCCGTTGACCACCAGCAGCACCCGTTTGGCCTTCATGATGCCGCCGATGCCCATGGTGTAGGCAAATTTCGGCACATCTTCCCGGGTGGCGAAGAAGCGGGCGTTGGCATCAATGGTGGCCTTGGTGAGAGAGACCTTGTTGGTGCCCTTTACAAACCGGTCAGAAGGTTCGTTGAAGCCGATATGACCGTTGGGGCCAAGGCCCAGCAGCTGGAGATCCGCGCCGCCGAAGGAATCGATGACGGCGTCGTACCGGGCGCATTCGTCTGCCGCGTCAGGGTTCATACCGTTGGGAATGTTGCAGCCGGACTGGTCAATGTTCACATGGTCAAAGAGGTTTGTCCGCATAAAATAGGCGTAGCTCTGGTCGTGATCCTTGGGCAGGCCCACATACTCGTCCAGGTTCACGGTCCTGACCTGGGAGAAGTCCAGCTCGCCGCTTTCGTACTTGGCAATCAGCTCCCGATAGGCGCCGATGGGGCTGCTGCCGGTGGCAAGACCCAGAACGCAGTCGGGCTTCAGTTGGATCACAGACGCGATGATATTGGCAGCCTTCCGGCTGACATCCTGATAATCCTTAGCGCGAATCAGTCTCATAGTATTCCTCCTTATCAATTTGCACGGTTTCTGTGCATATATTGAAATTGTATCAGTTCTTTCTGTTTTTGTACAGCCAAATTCCTACTTTTTCTTTACCACCTTCGACTATTTCTCTGGCATGATTTTTTATAAAAAAATTGGCACTTTATTTATTGCCAGATTTTCCTATAATAGAGGAAAAACTTCGGGAGGGATTTCCATGAAACGAAACCTGTCCACCAGAAAAATTGTTTTCACCGCTCTGATGGCGGCGCTCACCGCAGTAGGCTCCGCCCTGCGGATTACCATGCCTGTCAGCATCGGCGGGAACACCGCGTTTCATCTGGGTAATATTATGTGCGTGCTGTCGGGTCTCCTGATGGGGCCTTGGCTGGGCGGATTCGCCGCCGGACTTGGCTCTGCTATCTATGACATGACAAATCCCATTTATATTGCCGACAGCTGGATCACATTCCTGACCAAGGGCGCCATGGGTCTGGTTTCCGGGCTGATCGCCGGGAAGGAAAAGCAGCTGTCCTATCCCCGGGCGCTGCTGGCCTCCATTGCCGGCTCCGTGACATACGCGCTGCTGTATCTTCTGAAAACCTTCCTCAAAACCATGCTGGTACAGGGCGTGGCCGCCGACGGCGCGCTGCTTGTCGTGCTGGAAAAGCTCCCCGCCACCATTTTTAACGCGGTGGTTGCCATCATCTTTGCTCCAATCCTTGCCATTGCCATTCATAAGGCGTTGGATAAATCCGGGCTGCTGATGAAATAAGCGCTCTGCTCCGTGGGAAGCCTCACAGAGCGCGTTTCCCGCCCGAGAAAACGCCGGAAATCCCCCGAAGCCTTCCGAAAAATATTTCGCGGAGAAAACCTTTGCGGTTGCGTTTTCCACCGGATGGTGGTAGAATACAGAAAACGCATGGAAAGAGAGGCTAGTTTATGGAGGAACAAAAAAAGCGAATGCTGTCCGGCATCAAGCCCTCCGGGGATCTGACACTGGGATCCTATCTGGGAGCCATCCGGAACTGGAAGAACCGGTCGGAGGAATATGACTGCTTTTATTTCATGGCGGACTTGCACGCCATAACCGTCCGGCAGAACCCTGCTGACCTGCGCCGCCGCACCATGGAGCAGTTGGCTCAGTATATTGCCTGCGGCCTGGATCCGGAGAAGAACACCCTGTTTATCCAGAGCCAGGTGCACCAGCACGCGGAGCTGGGCTGGGTACTCAACTGCTATGCCATGTTCGGCGAGCTGAGCCGAATGACCCAGTTTAAGGACAAGTCCGCGAAGAACGCCGACAACATCAACGGCGGCCTGTTCACCTACCCCAGCCTGATGGCGGCGGATATTCTGCTGTATCAGCCGGACTATGTGCCAGTGGGAGAGGATCAGAAGCAGCACGTGGAGCTGTGCCATACCATCGCCCGGCGGTTTAACGGCATCTATGGCGACGTGTTTAAGCTGCCAGAGCCTTACATCCCCAAGGTGGGGGCACGGATCATGAGCCTGACAAATCCCACCGCCAAAATGTCCAAGTCGGAAAACGAGGACACAGGACGGATCACCCTGATGGATCCGCCGGAGGTGATCATGCGGCAGTTTAAGCGGGCGATCACTGACTCGGATACGGAAAACTGCGTCCGTTATGACCGGGAGAATAAGCCCGGGGTCTCCAATCTGATAACCATCTATTCCGCCTGTACCGGAAAAACTTACCAGCAGATCGAGGAAGAGTTTGCCGGCTGCGGCTACGGCAAGTTCAAGCCCGCCGTTGGGGAAACGGTGGTGGAGACTCTCCGGCCCATCCGGGAGGAGGCTTCCCGGATCATGAGGGACAAAGCGTATCTGGAATCCGTCTGCAAGACGGGAGCGGAAAAGGCCTCCTATGTGGCGGAAAAGACGCTGCGGAAGGTCTACAAGAAAGTGGGCTTCGTAGGAAGATAACAGATAAGGAGGACGCATTCCCGGCGTCCTCCAATTTCATTGAATCGCGTTTTGCAGCTGCATTGCCAAGGATGCCATGGTATCCCGATCTGCTTTTTCCACCTGGCGGTCATAGGTCACAAGGCCGTTGATTTCCTCCTCCACATCTGTGATTTGGGTATAGACGGCGGCACACAGACCTTTGGGAATGGCTGGGAGGATGTGCTCCCGGTAGAGGGCAATCAACTTATCCCGGTACTCCGTCAGGCTCCCGCTGCTTTGGTAGCCGTAGGACTTTTCCGGGTCATAGCGGTGGCCCTCCATCCCCAGGCAGATCCCGCCGAATTCGCTGAGGATCAGCGGTTTTTCTGTCAGGCGGAGGTGATGCCACTGCCCGAAATAGATGTGGCGGCTGAATACGTCGCTTTTCCCGCCCCGAAACCAGCCGGAGGCGGAGTTAATAAACCGGCTCCCATCCAATGCTTTCAGAGCGTCATAGGCGGCGGAGGAATGAAACTGCCCCCAGCCTTCGTTGAAGATCGTCCACAGGACAATGCAGGGGTGATTTCCCAGCTGGCGAACCGTTTCCTCCATATTTTTTAGGAACATATCCCGGCTTCTGGGATCCCGGTGAGCGTTTTTGTCCTTTCTCCGCTGGATCCCCAGGGTGGGGAGCACCGTGTCGCGGATGTAATGATAGTCGCCGTTGTTCACCATATCCTGGAAGACCGCCATCCCCAGCTTATCGCAGAGATAATAGTAGATTTCCGGCTCTACCTTCACATGCTTGCGGAGCATATTGAACCCCATGGCTTTGGCGGCAAGGATGTCCTTTTGGTAGCACTCCGGGGAGGAAGGCGTGTACAGCCCGTCGGGCCAGTAGCCCTGATCCAGGAGACCGTGGAAGAAGTAGGGCTTGCCGTTGAGGCACAGCCGGGGAATGCCCCCTACCGTTTTTGTTTCCAGGGCGCGGAGAGCAAAGTAGCTTTCTACCCGGTCTTCCCCCGCCTGGATAGTGCAATCATAGAGGTAGGGATCCTCCGGACTCCACAGCCGGGGGATTTTCGGACGAAATTCGGCTTTACCCGCTGTGAGGGGTATGGTAACGATTCCCTCCGGGGTGGTAACGGTGACCTGACCGCTTAGGCTGGCGTCACCGGTGTCCAGTACTGCGCCTTTCCCGTCCGCCTGAATGCGCAGGGCGCGGATATACCGCTGCGGCACCACTTCCAACCAGACGCTCTGCCAGATCCCGGAAACCGGGGTGTACCACATTCCGCCGGGGGTCAAAGACTGCTTGCCATAGGGCATTGCGGCGTCCCGGAGGTCGTCATGCACCCGGAAAACCAAGACGTTCTCTTCCCGGAGAAAATCAGTAATGTCGAAGGTAAAGGCCGTATAGCCACCCAGGTGAGAGCCAACCTGGATGGAGTTAACATAACAAATAAGCTCCTGGTCTGCTGCCCCAACGTTAAGCAGTACCCGGGTTCCCTCCTTGGGTCTGCCAATGGGGAGAACCCGCTGATAGTACAGGAAGCTTCCCTCCGGAAAGTGCACCCCGATGCCGGACAGCTTGCTTTCCGGGCAATAGGGCACCCGGATCTTCCGGTCAAAGCTTTTGGGCACCGTTCCCTCCCGGGAGACGGCAAATTCCCACAGTCCGTCCAGCGGAAGAAAGCTGTTCCGCCGCAGCTGAGGACGGGGATAATCGTTGATACAAGCATTCATCATTCTGTCCTCCGTTTCCACCTGCAATATGCCATAAAAGCCATCCAATAAGATCCTCATGCCGTATCCGGCATCGCGATAAAGGAAACCGTATTCGAGAAGCGCCGCAATTGGAGCGCGGCAAAGGTTGATGGCTTTTGGGCACTAGACATTGTTCGAAAATTGTCAACACGCCCAAATGACGGCTCTTTTTCCGCAATACCGCGTTGATTTTCCTTGAAATACGACAAGTATTCCTGCGTCATATCGCCTTGCCTGGCGAAAAAATTTCTCGCCCTTGGGCATTTTGCCAATTATCAAACAAGGCCCAAGCCCGCGAATAAAAGCCAACTCCCAATATGGAAAGAAAACTCCATCGGCAGATGGGGATGCCCCCGATTCAGCCCATACTTACCGCTCTGCTGATTTTCCTGTAAATTCCTGTGAAATATTTGGCAAACCGGACGCTTCGCATTGACTCCGCTGTCCTTTGGGTAATCCGGAAAACTGTTTGGGACTGATGCCGTATTCCTGACGGAATGCCCTGTAAAATGCGGAGTAGCAGCTGAATCCCACCTGATGACTGACCGTTTCGATCGGAACACCCTGAAGAATCTGCTGCTTTGCGGCAATCAGGCGGCATTGCGTAACAAAACGGTAGAAACTGACTCCTAGTTCCTTCTGAAAAGCATGGGAAATTGTGCTCTCGCTGACATAGAACCGCTGCGCTGTGTCTGCCAATGTGATTTTATCCGCCAGATTATTCTGAATGTATGCAACGACACGGTCGAGAAGTTCTGTTTTCTTTCGCGGTACGGTCACTGCCGGATGGTCATAACTTGCCCGAATCAGATTGGTCAGCAGTTCAAGCGTATTGCCGATTAATGCCAGCTCCCAGCCGTCATCCCTCACGGATGCTTCAGCGACGCCGTTATGGAACATATCGCAAAGATACTCCCAGCGTGTGCCGGCGGTGCGAAAAAGACGCGGCTCCGAACATTGCGCTTTGGAAAAGTACTGTACCGTCGACTCCAAAAAAGGCACGCTGATCCACAGAACATCACGCCGGTACGGCTCCGTCAGAGAACCCATCAGCGGGCAGTGGCTGACGCCAGCGGGAATCACGATCATGTCCCCCGCCTGAATCCGGAACCGCTCCGCCCCCAAAAGATACTCCACGCCGCAGCTGTTGCGGCACAGCAGCAGCTCAAAAAAGGTGTGCGAATGCGGCGGAATGACGCTTCCGGCGCAGCTTATGTCCGAATGCGTCTGAACGTAGCGGTATGACATTTCAAGATCCTGATACAGATTTACGGAAACCCCTTCAGCGGGGAGCTTGATTTCGGTCGGGACAGGGTCTATTTTCACAAATCATCCCTCCAACTGCTTTTTCTTTTTTGTAAAGTGTAACATATTTTTGCGAGAATTGCAATATTAACTGCGAGAATTATAATGGTATTTGCACGGGCATTGTGCTAATATTGAAATGTGCAGGATTACCGGCAAAAAATAAAAAGGGAGCGATCTGAATGAGTAAAGAACCCAAACCCAAAACTGCGCTGACACTGAAGAACAAGATCGGCTATGGTCTTGGCGACCTCGGCGGATGTATGACATTCGCGCTGATGGGGACGTATTTCTCACGCTACTGTCTCAACATTCTTCAGGTTAATAACGCGCTGCTCGCAATACTGCTTGCCATCTGGAATATCTGGGACGCCGTCAATGATCCGCTGATGGGCGCGCTGATGGACAAGCTGTGTGCCAAGCACCCCAACAAAAAAGGAAAGTTCCGTCCATGGCTTCTGCGTTCCACACCAATGGTTGTCATAACGTTTATCGCTCTGTGGACAATACCGACCTTTTTTGAGGTTGACAGTGTGGCGCTGATCGCTTCGCTGTTCATCTGCAAAATTCTCTACGAAGGCTTCTACACAATGTTTAATATCCCCATGGGATCGCTTCTTTCCGCCATGTCTGATACGGATGAGGAGCGCGCATCGCTTTCCTCAGCCCGCGGCTTCGGCTCTGTGATAGGCAATCTTCTGCCCACCATGATCTTCCCCGCCATCCTGTCAGCCTTCGGTGACAACAACCCCACTGGCTACAGCGTAGGTGCGGTTGTCTGTGCGGTGATCGGCGGTGTATTCTGCTTTGGTCATTACTTCCTGACGGAGGAGCACAAAATCGTTGAAGCTTCCTCCAAGGATGCCGACAATATCAAGTTCACCGACATTATCGGTGTGTTCAGAAAGAATCGTCCGTTCGTTGCCCTGTGTCTCCATGGCGTGTGCTTCTGCGTCAGCCAGTACGTGGCATCCACTCTCGGAAGCTATATGTATGCCGATGTTCTCGGTTCCATCGGCCTTATGACAATGGCATCCGTGATTTCCATGCCGATAAGCATCATAACGCTTGCCGTAGCCCCGAAGATTTCCAAGAAGCTGGGGCTTGAAAACATGGTTCGTTACAGCCTTGTGCTTTCGGCGGTGCTATACATCGCGCTCTTTGTCGCGCACATGGTAACGGATGTCAATGCCTATGTTCACATGGTCTGGTCTTCTCTCGCGTCTGGTTTGATGGGCATTTCGGTGCTTATGCAATGGGGCCTTGTCGGAGAGGCGATTGATTATAACGAGTACGTAACAGGAAAACGCACCGAGGGTTCCATCTATGGCACCTTTAATCTTGCCCGCCGTATCGGGCAGACTGTTGGCAACTCTCTGGCAGTTCTGATGCTGGGCTGGATCGGCTATGATACCGCAGTCGCAGCGGCGGGCGGCGTTCAGGCTGCGTCCGTTATAACCGGGATCAAGGTTCTGTGTGTGCTTCTGCCTGCGATTTTCTGCTTTGGTTCGTGGGCGGCGTTCAAGTTCGTATGGAACATCACGCCGGAGGTTCGTGCCAAGATGGCTGAGTTCACGGAATCCAAAAAGCTCACGAAGTAGGAGACAGGTCGATTCTTGTGTCCACTTCTGCGGCGACTGACTTTTGGACGGCGCGAAAAATCGCGCCGTCCGACATAAGGAACCTCTGAACAGTTCGGCGCATGCTGAACAGCGGATCTTTTGCCCTACCGGTGCAGTATGAAAAGGGAAAAAACATACCGTACTCCTGCGTTTTCCATACTTTCCGGTGAACTGAAAATCTTTCTCTGTCAGTTCTCGCCTCATGATTCAGAGCTCCCATAAATTTTTGACAAGGAGAAAACTATATGGAAATGCGTACACGAATTTATGGAAAGCTCCTCAACAGCGAGGTTCAAGAGTATTTGAAGAACAATGACATAATAATTGTCCCCGTCGGCACAACGGAGATGCACGGCGGATTCCCGCTGGACAGCGAGACGGTAATTTCCGAGGCATACGCTCTGAAAATGGCGGAAAGCTGCAATGGGCTTTGTCTAACAGGGCTGCCATATTTTTACGCCGGCGCCACAGCATCGGGACGCGGAACGCTGCAGGTATCCGTCCGTCAAGGCATTGATTATCTCGGCGCGTTGGCGCGTGATCTTTTGCGTGTCGGCTTCAAGCGCCAGGTGTATATCAGTTTTCACGGGCCTGCGCACATGACGATCTGCCCGATGGGCCGCGACTTCTATGATGAGACAGGTGTTCCGATCCTGTATCTTGACTGCATGATACATGTCGGCAAGTGTCAGGATTTGTTCCACAATTTCTTCAGTGACTTCCATGCCATCACGGTCGGAGCATACAAGATCATGGGGCGGCTTGAGGATATACCGTTTGTGACCGGATATTGCCATCAGAAAGAGCAGTCCTGTGCCCAATTCAACGATCTTTTCTCACTCGGGTTCCAGAGCGCGGCGGTCGGCTACTGCTTCGGCGAAAACGATGACCATATGTCAACACCTGACATTCCCGATGCCGAGACGCGAAGCAAGCTGGCAGATACCGGTGAAGAGCTTGTAAACAAGATGGTTGCGCGCATGGATATGCCGCATGTTGTGGATCAGCTTCGCAAGCTGGAAGAGTACGGCATTGAGAACGAGAAAAAGTATCCGTGGATGCCGGCGGCATGGAACAAGATAAAAAATACATAAGCAAGTAGATCATAGCCGGCGCTCTCTTTAAGTGAGACAGCGGAAAAACGACCGTGTAAGAGCAGAAACGCTCCTGCATGGTCGTTTTTTCACTTATCCTCAGAACTGCCTTTTCAGGGTTTCCGGAAACGCGGAACCGGAAGAAGAGAGAAGAGAAGCTCCGGCCGAAGGACGGCGCCTACCCGTAGAACGGAGCGTGTCCAATGTCAGTATTCCGGCAGACCGAACCCTCGGATCCGAAAGTCGTTTTGCAGGATGTATCGGTATTCCACCCGGTCATTTTTATTGCCCTCAATGACCTTGATAAAGGGGCCGAAGGTGCCCACCACAATGCCCACGTGGCTTGCCCAGCCGGTGCAATCCCCAAAGAGGGGTGGGTGATTCCAGCAGTAGTAGATCACGTCGCCGGGAAGAGGGAGGTATCCATCCCGCTCTTCCCAGCGGCCCAGATCCTGAAAAAGCCCGATCTGCCGCTGGCAGCTGCACTCCGTGGGGAGAATGTCCGTAATTCCTTCCTGAATGGCGACGGCGCTGACAAAGGTGGCACACCAGCTGTCTGTTTCCTGCACCGCGTATCCCTGGGCAAGGGGGGTGTGATTGTTGTAAACTTCCAGAATTTCCCGGTAGTTCCCATCCTCCTCGCTGTAGCCAAGATATCCTTCCGCCGTTTCCACCACGGCAAGCCGCCGCCCGGCTTCTTCTGGGGATACCTCCCGGGCAAAGCCCCAGGAGATCCGAATGAAAATCATCCCCGCCGCGACAGCAAGAAGGATCAGGATCCCCGCCAGAACCAGCAGCCCTCTCCGGCGCTTCACTTGCGTTTCCATAGCAACGCCTCCGTTTCTTTACCCATTATAGCAAAGAAAGGGGCAAAACACAAATTAAGATCGGCTTAACACAGTCTACAAAAACAGGTAGATCACCAGCGTCAGCAGGGCGGTGTTTTG
Source organism: uncultured Oscillospiraceae bacterium (assembly GCA_964499615.1). Lineage (GTDB taxonomy): Bacteria > Bacillota > Clostridia > Oscillospirales > Oscillospiraceae > Faecousia. The sequence goes on along the minus strand of CAZCLX010000016.1, from coordinate 4,289 downwards.
GCTGTCGCCGCCTTCGCCGCACATCAGCAGCAGGAGGATCACCACAAGAAGATCCTCAGTGTCGAAATTCTGGGGGAGAAGCTGCCGTAAAAAGCTTCCAACCCCGGGGGCTGGCGTTTCCGGACGCTTTGACGGGGAACTGGGGGGCGTCTGGGGCCGGGGCGAATTCTTTGGGCTTTCCGGCGGCTGCCGGGCATCTTTCCCGGGCTGCTGGGAGGGCCGTCCCTGGAATGAGGAGCGGTCCGGCTGCCGATCCGGCATCCGGCTTTTCTGATAAGTACCGTCAGACTGAGGGATATAGCGGTTATACATCCTTTTACCTCCCAATCAGGCTGCTTAACGCCCCGGAATTTAACAGGGCGGACGCCATCTGAGCGATCCGCGCCGCCCGCATGGCCTTTTCCAGCTTGGCTACCTTGCTTCGGCTGAGGTAAGGCCCCAGGGCGCGAAGCAGCGCCTGCTGGTTCCCGTCCACTCTGCCCTGACCGGCGAGGCTTCCCAATCCTTTCAGCAGGGCGGGATCCAGCCCTTGAGGGATCGGGCTGGACGGCTTAGGCGCTTCCTTCACCGGTTCCTGTGGGGGATCCGGCGAGGCGCTGCCAAGAGATTGGGCCATGGCCATGATTTGCTGCATTAGCTGAGGGTTTGCCAAAATGGAGTCCAGCTTTTCCTCCATACCGTCCATTTATTCCCTCCTTAGCTGCTCCAGAAGAGCCTTAGCCTCAGGCGTTTCCAAAAAGGCGTTAATCGTATCCTTTGCTTGCCGGTAGTCGCCCTTGGCGGCGCTGTCCATAGCGGCGTTCATTTCCGCCCCGCGGCTTTCTTGGAGCAGAGAGATGAGTTTTTTTCCTGCCGGAGAGGCGGCAAGCCGCATAACTTCCGAAACATCCCATTGCCCATCTGGAATTTGATTCATTTCCATCCCTCCCGTATTCGGCTTCTGAACTACTATATGAGAAGGGAGCGGGGATTGTGCCTCCTATTAAATATTTCTTAGGAGGCAGGGAAAAATCCGCCGGGGGAGTAGCATTTTTTTGCGGGATATGGTATAATCCCCTCATAGTAACCGCCAAGGAGAGGATTCCATGAAGGTTTTGGTCGTGTCGGATTCTCATAATACGCTCAGCTATATGGAGCGATGCGTAGAAGCCATTCGCCCGGATGCGGTGATCCACCTGGGTGACTACGTCCGCGACGGACGGCTTCTGGCGTCGCAATGTCCCGGAATTCCCTTTTATCAGGTGCCGGGGAACTGCGATGCCTACCGGTGTGAGCCGGACATGATGCATACCATTGTGGTGAATCTTGGCGGTGTGAACCTGATGCTCACCCACGGACACCGGCAGTATGTGAAGTCCGACACCGAAAGACTCCTCAGCGAAGCCCGGAGAAGCCGGGTGGACGCTGTTCTTTACGGTCATACCCATATTCCCGACTGTCGTCGGGAGGAGGACGGGCTGTGGGTTCTGAATCCGGGCAGCGCGGGCTTTTTCCGTCCCACCGCCGGGTGGATGATTATTGAAAACGGGGCGATCCAGCTTTGCAGGATCCTTCGGGAACAGGATTTGGAGGAAACAGAATGATTTTAGCCATTGATATCGGAAATTCCAATATTGTCATCGGGGGAGTTCAGGACGGGAAAATTGAGTTTGAGGCGCGGCTGCGCACCGACTCCACGAAAACCTCGGACGAATACTGCGTCGAATTGAAGATGATTTTGGATATTTACGGCGCGAACCGGGATCCTATTGAAGGAACCATCATCTCCTCGGTGGTGCCCCAGGTGATGAACTCGGTAAAAACCGCGATTTTGAAGCTTACCGGAAAGGACTGTCTGGTGGTGGGCCCGGGGCTGAAAACCGGATTAAATATCCGCATTGAGAATCCTTCGCAGTTGGGCGCCGACCTGGTGGTTGGGGCTGTGGCGGCCCTCCGGCTGGAAAAGCCACCCCTCATTGTCATCGATATGGGCACCGCCACCACTATCTCGGTTATTGATGAAACCGGCGCGCTAATCGGGGGCAGTATCGCCCCCGGCGTCCGGATCTCTCTGGACGCCCTGACGGAAGGGGCGGCGCTGCTGCCGGGGCTGCAGCTGGACAAGCCGAAAAACGCCATTGGACGAAACACCGTGGAATGTATGCGAAGCGGCATTATGTTAGGCACTGCTGTGATGCTGGACGGCATGGTGGAGCGGATGGAGGAGGAGCTTGGAAAAAAGGCGACGGTGATCGCCACCGGTGGCATCGCCAAGTTTATTGTTCCCCTATGCCGCACCCCCATCCGTCTGGAGAAGGATCTGTTGCTGATGGGCTTAGCCTGGCTGTACCGGGAAAATCGGAAGAGTCTCAGGTGATCGCCGCCAGAAACACGATGGAGGCGAACAGCCCCATTCCGGAAAGAATGGCCGTGGCAATGTCCAATATTTTGTGGATGTAATAGTCTCTCCCGGCGGCGTTGGGATAGGCGGGGCATACGAGTTTTTGGCATTTTCTGGAAACATTTTTTACTTTCATAACGGTACCTCCTGGTTCTTTCTCTTTGCTGATATCAGGATACCATGGAAAAGGTACGATAAACGGGATAATATATCTCATGGAGGACAAAATGGGAAAATTCAGTTTGGCTGTAAAAAAGGAGTCTGGGGAAAAGAAGCCCCGGGAGCCTCGGGAAAAAAAGACGCCCAGCGGAGAGCGCCTGTCCGGGCTGGAGCAGGTAAAAGCCGGCTACGCCGCGTTTAAGCGGATCCTTGGGAAAATCATTATGGTGCTCTACCATCTGCGTAAGGTGGTGATGGCGGTACCGGTAGTCTATGTGGCGCTGCGGCTGGCGGTTTACAACGCTTCCCATCTTCCGGAGACTGTGGGCTTGAATCTCCAGACAAACGGGGAGTTTGCTATGGAGATTGCCCGAAATTTGGCGGTGCTTGGCCCCCTGGTGCTGACGGGCGCGTGCCTTGTGATGATGTTCTTTTCCCGGAAGGCCATGTACGCCTGGGCCATCAGCATTTTCACCCTGGCGGTGCCGGTACTGCTTCTTGTCAGCAATCTTTATCCGGCGTAAGAAAATATTCTGCCTTCGTTCAAGAATTCTTCACCAAATGCCTCCGAGAATATGGTATCATATAAATGCCAAGGGAAATGGTGGAGAAAGCCGATGCCGTGGAAATATTCGCGGATAAGCCGACGGCGGACTCGTGACACGCCATAGCCTGGAATGCAGTTTGTAAGTGCACACACAGATTATGTAATGTATGGGATCCAGTATTTGTTTCGCAGACGTTATGTACAGATAATCCTTCCTTGTAGCAGCAGACCTCGGACGCGGGGTCTGCTTGCTTTTTGCATAGGCAGGTGCGGAAAATGGCGGCGGGAGTTTCTCCCGCCGCCAAAGTGGTTATATTGGAAGTGATACTGTTTCTTGGTAAAATGGTTTCATTTTACCAAGAAGACATCGCCTTGCGGCGCTGTCATTTTCGCTATTTTCGGAATGGAAAATAGCGAAAATCCGTCTCATTATGATCTTCATATAAAAATGTTCAATTCTGCGGATTAAACATTTTTATTGAATATCAGTATCAAATGTCCATATCCTGGATCTTTTTCCGTTTGCCGAAATAGGCGAAAATGTAGCTGATAAAGGAGACGGTCATAAAGGCGGCGTCGACGATGGCAATGGCGGTGACAACCTTTTGGGGCAGGGAAGGCATCAGTACCAGCAGGATTAGGCTGACAAACAGCACGGTGGTGCAGACCTTTCCCGCCAGGAGGGCACCGGGCAGCATCTTTTTCCTGCGGAGATTCACAAGTCCGGCAATCAACTGGAAGCACTCCTTCACCACGAACAGCGCCAGTACCGGGCGCAGAACCGGATAGCGAAGAGACAGGCACAGGGTCAGGGTGAATTGGGTCGCCTTGTCAGCAATGGGATCCAGGATTTTTCCAACGGTGGAGACCATGTCGAAATGCCGGGCGATTTTCCCGTCAACAAGATCCGTCAGGCAGGAAACTGCCAGGATTCCACCGGCAATCAGGTAGTGGGAAGGCTCCGTGGCGCCCAGATAAATGACCACATATACCGGGATCAGCACCAGCCGAAACAGGCTCAGCAGGTTGGGAATGGTAAATATTTCTTTTTTCCAATTTTTAAATTTCATGGATAAGCCTCCGTGCCCCGGAAATATTAACCATTATTATATACAAATCTTAAGGCATTATCAAGGGGCAAGAGGCCGTTTTCACGGAAATCAATTTTCAAATCACAAGGAATATGGTATAGTAAGGGTATGG
>CAZCLX010000015.1:0-24316 GCA_964499615.1 uncultured Oscillospiraceae bacterium | reverse complement strand
TCTCCCGCAACACAGTGAAGAAGTATTGCGAGGGAGCCAGCGTACCGTGGGAACGCAAGGAAAATCTTCGTAGCCCCAGTGTACTTACGCCAGAAGTGAAATCGTTTATTGAGAACTGTCTGGCGGAGGACAAGGCGGAAGGGATTCTATGGATGTTCCATGGACAAACGGCTTTATTGAAGGCTGCAACAATAAAACCAAACTTCTCAAACGCGTCTGTTACGGTATGCGTTATTTCTGAAATTTCAGAAACAGGATTCTCTTCTGTAATACATAACAATCGTGCCGGAGTTTTCACTCCGACACAATCTGAGTCCTTTTTTATTTTTGCTCTACCCCAACTATTGACATAGAACCATAAAAAACCGGCCTGCTGGGTTTATCCCGGTAGGTCGGTTATGCTTTTGGATGGCATTTCTGGTAGACCGCTTTCAGCTTTTGATCCACCAAATGGGTATACATCTGGGTGGAGGAAATATCGCTGTGGCCCATCAGTTCCTGGAGGGAACCAAGATCCGCACCGTTTTCCAGCAGATGAACGGCAAAGCTGTGGCGGAGGGTATGGGGAGTGATCTCTTTTTCGATTCCTGCCTTACCCTGATAGAATTTTAGGATCTTCCAGAAGCCCTGACGGCTCATTCGAGATCCGCTCAGGTTGACGAACAACGCCTTTTCCCCAGGATCAGCGATCATGGCGGGACGAACATCTCTTATGTACACCGTAAGCGCTTTCAGCGCGGCAGGATACAGAGGAATAGACCGAGTCTTTTTGGGACTGCGGCATTTCACCAGACTCAGCTCCAAGTTGACGTCCTCTACGTCCAAATCAATCAGCTCAGTGACCCGCATCCCGGTGGCATACATCACTTCCAGCATTGCCTTGTCCCGGAAGCCCTTGGCATCCACCAATGAAGGCTGCGCAAGAAGAAGCTCCACTTCCTTGCCTGTGAGAATTTGCGGAAGCTTCTTCTCCCCCCGGCTCACGTGAATATCGTCGGCAATGGGCGAACACACCAGAAAGCCAGTAGAAATTACATAGCCGTAGAAGTTTTTCAGGCTGGCAAGACATCGGGAAGCTGTTGCTCCGGACTTCCCCTCTTCCTGAAGGTAAGCAAGGTAATCCACAATATTCTGTTGTGTCGCGCTCAGAACATCCAGGTTCCTGCTGTGGGAGAGCCACTGAGAAAACTGGTGGACATCCCGCATATAGGAGGAGATCGTATTCCCGGAAGCCTGTTTTACCTTTGAGAGATAGTTCTCGTAGGCGTGAATCAAGTCAAGCATGAGAAGAATTACCTTTTACCCTTTCTATGAAATCAGAGATGCCAAAAATGGCATAACGTAGCTGCTATCTAAGCTTGCAATCAGGAAAAAGAGAGAAAGAAAGCTAAATGTCTCCAGCGCCGATGGCTCTTGCCGCTGGTTAAGGCAATGCATCCAGAACCAAAAAAGAACCGGTAGGGAACAGACTTCATGAAACATGAGAAGCAGCTGCACCAGCCAGCCGGCAGCGCCGAAGGAAAAGAAGACGCCCAGGGAAACAAAGGAAAATAGAAACGCTTTCCCTAAGGCAATCAAATATATCAAACCTCTTGCATTCCAAAAAGAAGCCAGAATAGAAATCATAAAAGGAAGGCAAATCAAACAAAAAATACACACGATCGACACGCTATCATACAGACAGCCGCGCATCAAGGGAACCAGGGAACCATCCCAACATAATCCACTGTAAACGCCACACAAAAGGCCAAGAATCCACGCCGCCCCCAGATAAACACGGCTTCCCAGCAAAGGGAACGCAGAAAAGAAAAAGGAAGCACGCTTCATCAAGAACAGCACCCCCTGACAAATTGCGGGAAGCCCTGCTTGAAACCACAAATAAATGGTTTTTTTGATACAGTCATACTATACTCCTTTTTTTACAAAAATTCAAGCATTTTTAGCAAAACCAATTATTTTTGTAGATTATGACAATATTTATGTTAATTCTGTTATGTAAATCAATTAAACCTTAGAACAAATGTTTTTGCATTTTTCGCTTGAACAGGCAATATATTGAGCTTAAATCGAGTTTTTCACACTAAATGTAGATTTGCAATTTCTCCTGCATTTTTGAGCCGATAGGTAAATTTCATTTACCTATCGGTATTTTTTGTACAATTTAACGATTTTTGAATTTGGGTTTCTTGGGCTTTCTCCCCTTCCCATTTCGCGAAAAAAGCATTGCGGCAAGCAGACTTCCGCAGAATACAAGCAGCACCGTCACGCCCACCGCGCTGTACTGACCGCCAAAAAACAATGCGGTGATGGACAGCAGTATCCCTACGTACACGACTCCGGTTAGAGCAGCTGTCAGCAGATACCGGCGCTTGACCCGTTTACAGGCTATGCCGCTGCCCAGAAAAGCGCTGATGAGCAGCAGGAACATGACCCCATAGCCGACATTTTCCTCCGGAAGGATCTCCCCCTCCATCAGTTTTGCAAGCACGGCTGTCAGCGCCAATGTGGATGCCAGCGCGGTGACACCTCCTATAAGCAGCCCAATTGGGATCGTGGCAGCCCGTCCCGTTGGCTTGCAGTTTATTACCATCTGCCTCCCCCCTTCCCTACATGGTATTCGGGAGAGCAAAAAAAATACCGGGACAAGCGAACCTGTCCCGGCATACATTAAAAATTAATCCACGTTCACATTTGGCATAGCCTTACGCTGCTCCTGGGCTTCTGTGACCGTGCGGAATTTCATTCTGGTATCTCGCACCTCCCCCAGCGCTTGAGAGATCGTCTCCTCGGTTCGGCGAAGGGCGTCGTCCATATACTCATTGCCGGCCTTCCGAAGCTGATTGATCCGCTCCTGTGTCTGAGCTACCAGTTCCTCGCTTCTCCTCTTCGCTTCCTCGTAGATGGCCTCTTTGGTGACCATCTGTTTTGCCTGTTCCTGCGCCTGACGCAAGATTCCCTCCGCCTCCCGGCGAGCCTGATTGATCAGTTCATTCCGGGATTCCACAATTGTTCTGGACTGCTTCAGTTCACCGGGGAGCTGGGCAATGATCTCGTCCAGTATATCCAGCACACGATCTCTTTCCAGGATGCACTTATCTGCCGCCAGAGGCATTGCCCGGGCATCCTGCACCATGTCGTACAGTGAACCGATGATTTCTTCAATGTTGCTGCTGCTCATGTTGGTTCCTCCTTAGTCCCTGCTCCTCCAATTTTTTGTGAAAGTCCGGAATGATCTCCTTTGGAATAAAATCCGAAAGTTCTACCTGATAGCAGCCCAGTTCCTTAACCATGCTGGAGCTGAGGTACATATATTGGCTTTCTGCCGTCAGAAACATGGTATCCAGTTCTGGATTGATCTTCCGATTGACAAGTGCCATCTGGAATTCATTTTCAAAGTCTGACCCCGCCCGCAGGCCCTTGACAATCACACAGCTGCCTTTTCTCCTGGCATACTCCGCCAAAAGCTCATCGGAGCCGTCTACCTCCACATTGGGAAGATCCTTTGTCACTCTCCGAATCAGAGCCACCCGCTCGTCCAAAGAAAACATCGGGTGCTTTCCCGCGTTTACCATCACACAAACGATCAGGCGATCAAAGATATGGGCCGCACGGCGGATGATATTCAGGTGTCCGCTGGTAATTGGGTCAAAGCTGCCGGGATAAATCGCAGTTTTCATGACAATATCCAAAGCCGCTTACGTTTTTCTATAAAAGGTAAGCAGTGTTTTTCCGTACTTATAGTCCCGCGAGCGGAGGAAGCCATCATATTGAAAGGGCAATTCCTTACCCAGCGGGCGTTCTGTAGCTATTATACCACCGGATTGCAAAATGTCAATTTCGGTTATGCAATTTATTGCGTTTTCTAGAAAAACTTCTGCGTAAGGCGGATCCAGTAAAATCAGATCAAACTTTCTTCCGCACCGGCGAAGATATGTCAAATAGTCGCTGCGAACGACCTCTCCGCGAAGCCCCGTTCGCTTTAAGTTTTCCCGTATTATCTGGCAGGCATTCTCTTGGTGATCCACAAAAACCGCACTTTTTGCCCCCCTGCTCATTGCCTCAATTCCCAGCTGCCCTGTACCTCCAAAAAGATCCAGAACATCCATTCCCGGAAGATCAAAGTGGAGAATACTGAAAAGCGCCTCCTTCACCCGGTCAGTAGTCGGACGGGTCAGCATTCCCTCCGGTGTCTTCAGAGAAACGCCCTTTGCTTTTCCCGCTATGACCCTCATGCGTTTTCTCCTTCCTGTATGGCTGTCATGTTCTCTTCCTTTTCCCGGAAATGGCTGTACACTGCCGAAGCGGCGTCTCTGGGGAGAATCCGCTCCAGCTCGGAAAGGGAGGCCTGTCCAATTGCTGTCAGGGAGCCGAATTTTTTCAGCAGCTCCTGCTTTCGCTTTGGCCCGATCCCCGGAATCCCGTCCAATTCGGAATATCTCAGCCGTTTGCTTCTCAGCTGGCGGTGATAGGTAATCGCAAAACGGTGGGTCTCCTCCTGAATCGTACCGACGAAGGAGAACACGGCGGGATTGCTGTCGATCGCAATTTCCTGGCCTTCAGGCGTCACCAGTGCCCGGGTACGGTGCCTGTCGTCTTTGACCATACCCACCACCGGGAAATGGAGATTCAGCGCTTCCAGTGCCTCTACGGCAACCTTTGCGTGGCCGACACCGCCATCGATCAGCAAAAGATCCGGAGGCGTATCAAAGCCCTTGTCTCCGGAAATAAAATGGGCAAATCGCCGGGAAATCACCTGATGCATGGACGCATAGTCATCCTGATCCGTCAGGCCCTCCAGCTTGAAGCGCTTGTAGCCGCTTCGTCTTGGTTTCCCGTCCTGAAATACCACCATGCCTCCAACAATATCCGTACCGGAAATATTGGAGATATCGTAGGATTCGATTCTCTGTGGGCTTTGGATTCCCAGCATCTTTCCCAGGAGCGTCAGGACGGCAGCCGTCCGTTCCTCTTTGTCCGTGACACGCCGGGCCTCTTCCATGGCGTTTTTGTTTGCCAAATCCACCAGACGGGCGTTGTCTCCCCTCTGGGGAATTCGGAGCTTGGAGCGGCGCCCAAACTGCTGCTCCATGAGAAGGGAGAATGGCTCGCTATCCTCGATTTCAAAGGGAAGCAGAACGATCTTCGGGGCAAGGCCCCGGCTGAGATAATACTGTTTCATCAGACTGGAAACCGCTTCCGTCTTGTCATCCGGTATTGGGAAAATCTCATAGTCTTTATCCAGCAAATTCCCGCCGCTGAAATGGAGCACTGCAAAGCATGCCTTAACTTCCGTTTCAGCGTAACCCACCACATCAGTATCTGCCAGGGTTCCCGCGGTAACAAGCTGCTTTTGCCCCAAGGCTTCCACCGCGTTGAGTCTGTCCCGAAGACTTGCAGCAAGCTCAAATTCCAGGTTCTCCGCCGCCTCCAGCATCTTTCCCCGGATTTCCTCCGAGACTGCCTTATAATTCCCCAAAAGCAGCTGACGCGCCTGCTCCATAACGATGCGGTACTCCGTTTGGCTTTTCCCTGGCTGGCACCAGCCGGCGCATTGGTTCATGTGATAATTCAGGCAGGGGCGGTTCTTACCAATGTCCCTGGGAAACTGTTTCGAGCAGCCGGGCAGCTTTAATGTCAACCGAATCGCCTCCATTACCTGATGGGTTACGCCGCGGCTTCCGTAGGGACCGTAGTAGCCCGCGCCATCGTCCGCGATTTTGCTGACCAATGTAATGGTGGGATAAGGATCCTTCATATTGAGCCTCAGGTAGGGGTATCCCTTGTCATCCTTGAGGAGAATGTTATATTTCGGCATATACCGCTTAATGAGGGAGCACTCCAGAACCAATGCCTCAAACTCACTTGCAGCGACGATTATATCAAAATGGTGGATTTTGGATACCATCATCCTGGTTTTCGGCGTATGAGAAGCAGTATCCTGAAAATACTGACTGACCCGGTTTTTCAGCTTTTTCGCCTTGCCAACATAAATCACCTTGTCAGTTTTATCCCGCATAATGTAGACACCAGGGGCATAGGGCAGAGAAAGGGCTTTTTCCTTTAACTGGTCAAATGTCATTTTCCCTCCAAAAAACCGCCTCCATGCGTCAATACGGCATTGAGGCGGCCCATTTCGTGTCTATCAATAAACATCCCGCTGGAGGAGTTCCTCCAGTGCGTTCACCGCTGCCTCCGCATCCGGTCCCACCGCGCTCAGCGTAACCGTCGCGCCGGTAATAATCCCAAGAGACATGATACCTAGCAGGCTTTTGGCATTCATCTTTCGGCTACCGGATTCCAGCCAAATGCTGCTTTCAAACTCATTCGCTTTCTGAACAAAGTATGTAGCCTGCTTATTGTGCAAACCCGACTCGCAGCGAACGATGATTTCTTTGTTGAACATACGAATCACTCCTTTTGGCCGCTTCCCAGAGGTATCAGCCGATCTAATATTATCATAGCATTTTTCATGAAAAAGTCAATCTTTTTTCGTCAGTTCCACTCTTTCAATCAAAGAAATGCTTTTCATCTGGATATCTATTCCGGTAATTATGCAAAATTGAACCAGTTCAGACAAATTCCGCTATAGTTACGCCGTCCTCGCCTTCGCCGTAAACGCCCAGGCGGAAGCTTTTAATAAACTTGTTTTTTCGCAGTGACTGCTGAACAGCCGCCCGAAGCGCACCGGTTCCTTTACCGTGAATAATCCGTACCATGGAAAGCTTTCCCCGCATAGCTTCATCCAGGTATCGATCCAGCACACAGATCGCTTCCACCGTGTCCATACCCCGGAGGTCAATTTCTCCGGCAACCGCCGTCATATTCATTTGTCTGCCAGAATGAGCAGGATGCCCTGTTTTTTCCTTGTAGGGGCTGGTGTTTTCCAGAAGGTATACTTCATCCGGACGGGCGGTCAGCTTCAAAATGCCCGCCTGGAGCTGGTAACTTCCGTCCTTATTGATGGCAATAACGCTGGCTTTTGCACCCAGTTTCAGAAGCTCCACGGTGTCCCCTACCAAAATCCCCCGGCTGGGCTTTGGCCGCTGAGTTTCTGTCTTATGCGCAAGGAGCTTGTCTTCCGTTTCGTTCAGCGTCCGGCGCACCTCCGCCTGGCGCTGGTTGATCCCTGTGGTATCCGCGTTGTCCTGAAGCTGCTTGCGAAGAGCCTTCAGTTCCTCTGAGGCAAGATCGGCTGCCGCCCGGGCCTCCTGGATGATTCCCCGGGCTTCTTTTCTGGCGGCTTCCATGGCTTTTTCCTTTTCCTTGCGGAGCTGTTCGTTAAATTCCTCGCTCTGCTGCTTAATTTTTGCTGTCTCCTGCTTCAATTTTTCCGCTTCCAGCCGGGCAGCTTCCATCTGCTGACGCTGCTGCTCCAGCTGAGACAGCACATCTTCAAAGTCCTTGTCACTTTTACTCACCATATTGCCTGCTTCCTTCAGGATCTCCTCCGGAAGACCCAGCTTTCTGGAAATCGCGAAGGCATTCGACTTTCCGGGAATGCCGATGAGAAGCTTATAGGTTGGCTGGAGCGTTTCCACATCAAACTCGCAGGAGGCGTTGATCACCCCAGAGGTGCGCATGGCATACAGCTTCAGCTCCGCGTAGTGGGTAGTAGCCACCACCCGGCTGCCCATTTTCCGACTGAACTCAATCAGAGCAATGGCAAGAGCCGCTCCCTCCGCCGGATCCGTTCCGGCACCCAATTCATCGAACAGAACCAGCGTCCGGTCGTCGCACTGCTCAACCACATCCACAATGGTGCGCATGTGGCTGGAAAACGTAGAAAGGCTCTGGGCAATGGACTGCTCGTCGCCGATGTCCGCAAGAATGGCGTCAAAGGTGGAAAGCGTGCTTCCGTCTCCGGCGGGGACATGAAGGCCGCACTCTGCCATCAGAGTCAGAAGTCCGATGGTTTTCAGGGTAACGGTTTTACCACCGGTATTGGGACCGGTAATGATCATGGTGTCAAAATCGGAGCCAAGCCGAAGAGAAATAGGCACTACCTTTTTCGGATCAATCAGCGGATGCCGGGCGTTGCGCAGTTCCACCCTGCCCTGGTCGTTCATCATCGGCGCCCACGCCCGCATCTGGTAACCAAGCTTTGCCTTGGCAAAAATCACATCCAGCCGCACCAGCATGGCGTAGTCCAGGTTAATGTTCTCGGCATGGGAAGCCGCCTCGGCGGACAACTCCGCTAGGATCCGTTCAATTTCCATCTTTTCCTTTAATTCCAGTTCCCGGAGGGCATTGTTGGCGTTCACTGCCGACATTGGCTCCACAAAGAAAGTGGAGCCGGTAGAGGATACATCGTGGACAAGGCCCGGGACATCATTCTTGCACTCCGCCTTCACGGGCACAACATACCGCCCCTGACGGATGGTAATGATAGGATCCCGAAGGAACTTGCTGTAGGCGGGAGAGGAAATCACCTTTTGCAGGCTGTCCCGGATCTTTCCCGCCTGGATGCGCATATGGCGTCGAATGTCCGCCAGCGCCGGGGAAGCGCAGTCGGCAATTTCCTCCTCCGAAAGGATCGCCCCAAAAATCCGATCCTCAAGATACTTATTGGGCGTCAGCGCGGCAAACAGAGGATCCAGAACCGTCGCCTTGTCATCCTCCGATGTGTAGCCCTTGATCTGCCTGGCGCCCCGCAGAACGCCTGCGATCCGCAGCAGCTCCACCGGCTGGAGGCTGCCGCCCCGGTCTGCCCGCTCCAAGCTGGAGAACACGTCCGTTACCTCGGAAAACGCCGGGTTTCCTTTCTTTGTGCAAAGGTCGCTGGCTGCGGTGGTCTCCTCCAACAGCTGATTGACATCTTCTAAATCAGAGGTCGGACGCAGTGCCCGGCACGCTGCCTTTCCCCCTTCACTGCCGGCACACGCTGCCAGCAGTTCCAACACCTGATCCAGCTCCAGCTTAACCAGGGATTTTTCATATAATTCTGACATTGTTTTCTCCTGTCAAAAATTTTAAAAGATTGAGATCCTAAGGAATCTCTTAAATCCGGCGACCACAGGCAACGAGAGATTTTGAATCACCGGAAAGTATGGAAAGCGTGGGAATATCGGATGTATTTCACGTTTTTCATACTGTACCGGTGGGGCAAAAGATCCGCTGTCCAGCCGATGCCGAATTGTTCAGAGTTTCCTTAATCAAGAAGCAGTATCAGAGCTTCCCAAATACAATAAGCATTGCGCGTGATAAAGGATAAAACGGGAAATATCGCGCTAACGCCAATAACCAAGACACAAATTTTATGTACCTCCAAGGGGTTTTTCCGAAAACAGTGACTTATAAAAATTCAGCGTAGAAAAGCTGTGCTCAAGCTGGGTGGTCAGGTAAGCCTCCGTAAGAGAGGAAAGCTTACTCAGCGTCTTCTCCCCTGCCTGAAAGGAAAACAGCCGTTTTGGCCCGCAGAAGCAGATATATCGCATGGCGTCCAACATAGCCCCATCCACCGGCATACGAATTCCACTGCCGGCCTCCCCGCAGCCCCGGCAAACCAGCTGCCCAGCGGACAGATCAAACCGGTTCGGTGTTTGACTGCCGCAAATGTGGCAGCCAATCAGTTCCGGGGTATAGCCTGCCAGACAGGCCGCCCGAAGTTCAAACACTGCCTTGACCTGATCCTGAGGCAAGTTCAGCGACGACAGCGCGTATAAACAGTTAAGCAGCAGCGATTGCAGCTCCGGATTTGGCTGATCCTCCTGGGAAATCAGTTCGCACACCTGAGCAAAATACGTACCGAGAGAAAGGCTTGTCAGATCCGTTCTCAGTTCCCGGAACAGTTCAATGGTTCTGCCCTCGTTGATGGCGTACTGCCCCCGGTATTCGAACAGGTCGAATTCCCCATAGGCCAGCAGCTGGCATGGAGCAATCAGTGGGCTGTTTTTCCTCCGCAGACCCCGAGCCTTCAACGTCAGCTTTCCGTGGGCTTGGCTGAGCACCGTCAGCAATGCGTCCCGGTCATTGTAGTCCGTTACTCTCAGGACGATCCCCCGGATAGTCAGATACATGGTCTCCCTCCATTTTCACCGCCTGGGTGTACCACAGGTACGCTTCCGGCGCACCGGTCTCCAGGAACAAATGCCAATAATCCATTGTGTTCATCTCCATCCCTCCAGGGAATAGGATTTGCAGTAAGGCAGGCGGTTACCCCTGGAAATTATTCTCTGTAGCCGAAGTTCTTCACCAGGAAATCGCTGTCCCGCCAGTTTTCCTTGACTTTCACCCAGGTAGTCAAATAAACCTTGGTGCCCATAAACTTTTCGCAGTCCACCCGAGCCATGGAGGAAATCTTTTTCAGCATTTCCCCGTTTTTCCCGATGATGATGCCCTTGTGGCTGGCCTTTTCGCAGTAAATGGTGGCGTCGATATCGATGACACCGCTGTCACGCTCGGAAAATTTGGTGATTTCCACGGCGGTTCCGTGGGGAACCTCCCGCTCCAGGCACCACAGCAGCTTTTCCCGGATGATCTCCGCCATGACCTGGCGCTCCGGCTGGTCCGTTGTCGCATCCTCCGGGAACAGGAAGGGGCCGTCCACCGCGTATTTCCCGCAGACAGTCAGCAAGTCTTCAACACCGTCACCGGTTTTCGCGGAAATGGGAACGATCTCCGCGAAATCCGCCGCCTTGGAATACACGGCGATCACTTCCAGCAGCTTGTCCTTTTCCACTGTGTCAATCTTGTTGATTGCCAGTACGGCGGGGCATCCGCTGGCCTTGATTTTCTCAATCAATCCTTCCTCCTGAGGCCCAATGGCGGGGATCGGCTCCACCACCAGGACAGTGAGGTCCACATCTGCCACCGACTCCCGGGCAACGTTGACCATATAATCTCCCAGCTTGGTCCTGGGGCGATGATAGCCCGGTGTATCCACAAACACGAACTGGGCGTTGTCCCTTGTAAGGATCCCGCAGATCCGGTTCCGTGTGGTCTGGGGCTTATTGGAAACGATGGCGATTTTCTCACCTACCAAATAATTCGTCAGCGTGGACTTTCCCACATTGGGCCGTCCGGCAATGGTAATCATAGCAGTTTTTGTCTTCATTGTCTTCTCCTACTGTAAATATGTACGGTTATCGGGACAGCTTCATTGCCGCCGCAACGGTTTCCTCCTGGGCACGCATCCGTGCTTTCTCAGAGCCTTCGTCCATGTGGTCGTACCCCAAAAGGTGAAGCATGGAATGAATGGTGAGGTACCCCACTTCCCGGCGGAGGCTGTGACCGTATTCCTGTGCCTGGCTTTCGGCACGCTCCAAAGAGATGCACATATCCCCCAGGGCGCACATTCCGGTCTCCGGATCCAGATATTTCGACCAGTCCTGGGGAAGTTCCCCCGGCGTAAACTGGAACATTGGGAAGCTGAGCACATCGGTGGGGCTGTCGATATTCCTTGAAGTACGGTTTATGGTGCGGATGCCCTCGTTGTTTGTGACCAGCACATTGATTTCACAAGGGACTGCCACCCCCTCCGCCTTTAGTGTTTGGTTAATTGCGCTGCGGATCACAGATTTTACGGTGAATTTCCGCAGATCAAATTCCTCATATACAAGATTGATTTTATGTCTCATTTCGTTTCCCTCTGCTTTTTCCACGGTATTCCTGATTTTGCTTTCGCGCTTCCGTTTTCTTATCCGCTTTTTCATAGGCGTTAATGATTTCCTGAACCAAGGCGTGACGAACCACGTCCGCCGCTGTAAGGCGGCAAATGGCAATGTCCTTTACTCCGCCCAAGACACGCACAGCATCCTTCAGTCCAGATACCTTATCCTCCGGCAGGTCGATCTGCGTCACGTCGCCGGTGATTACAATTTTGGAACCGAAGCCCAGCCGTGTCAGGAACATTTTCATCTGCTCCCGGGTGGTGTTCTGGGCTTCGTCCAGGATGATAAAGCTGTCATCCAGTGTCCTTCCTCGCATATAGGCAAGAGGGGCCACCTCAATGGAGCCACGCTCCTGATACTTCTGGAAGGTTTCCGCCCCCAGCATATCGTACAGTGCGTCATACAGCGGTCTTAAATAGGGATCCACCTTGTTTTGCAGATCCCCAGGCAGAAATCCCAGCCGCTCCCCGGCCTCTACGGCAGGACGGGTGAGAATGATCCGGTTGACTGTCCGCTCCCGGAAAGCTGCCACCGCCGCCGCCACAGCAAGATATGTCTTTCCGGTACCGGCAGGGCCAACCCCGATGGTGATGGTGTTTTTCTGGATCGCCTTCATATAATTCTGCTGACCCACAGTTTTCGCCTTGATTGGCTTCCCTTTGGCGGTGATGCAGACGACATCCTTCCCCCACTGGCTGATCTGATCTTCGTTTCCCTCATTAACAAGCGTGATAAGATACCGAACCCGCTGCTCATCGATATTCTCCCCCCGGGAGGCCAGTGAGAGCAAACCTTCTAAGGTGCGCGCCGCCTTATCCGCCATCTCTTCTTCCCCGGAGATCCGCAGATCCGCGCCCCGGTTCACGATCTGAACGTTCATGGCTTCTTCGATCCGGCGGATATTTTCGTCAAAGGAGCCGAAGACCGCGATCAGATCGTCTACCCGCTCCACATTAACCATTCTCTCCACTTGTTTGCCCATGGTATTCTCCTATTCTTTCCGTCTGCTCTCTGCCAATCATTTCCAGGCAATCATATCTTCCGTTCATTGTTAGCTTTTCCGGATCCTGGCTGAAGTCCAAGGCGCTGCTTAGTATCTTACCTGCGATCATCTGCCCACCCAAATATGCCTCGGAAAATCGCGCAAGTGCTTCCGTCATACCGTCCGCATTCGCCTGAACCGGAAAAGTTGTATAGGAAATGACCCGCTCTACTACCAGCGTCACCGGAAGCTGGAAGCCCCCTGGCAGAGTCAATGGAATCTCCTTGCTTATTCTACCACAACTGCTATCCCAAATTCCACTCCCTTTCCATAAATTTATTCTTTTTTTTCCAAGGATAATCGTAAGATCCCAATTTGTTTGCGATTCCTCCTCTCTGCCCGTCCATGTCAGCGGTGAAACCGTCGTCAAATACCGGCTGGTTTTCGCGTATACTTCCCCTTTGGCAAGGGCTGCCCGAAGAATTCGTCCGCAATCGGTGTAGCCGGAGATCAGAACCTGTCCCTGCTTCACCGCCTGACCGGGCTGGCACATCCCAGTGCCCTGGGTCACGGTAACAGAATCAACGATACCGTCCCGAACGGCAACCACATTTCCTACGCCGCCGCTTTTCTCCAATGTCTCCTGGGCAGCGGTACGCTCCCAAACGGAAATCACCGCAACGCATCCCTTTGTATTCACACCTGCCCATTTTAACTCCGGGATTTTGGACAGCAGTCCATTTTTCAGCTGCTCGCTTCGGATTTGCCGGCGGGAGGCGCCGAAGGATAATCCCAGCTCCTCTGCCGCTTCCAGAATCTGCCGCTGGGGCACCGTGGAGCATCCTTCCACCTGGATAAACAGCACCCGTGTCGGGATCAAAAGTATCAGGATCAGCAGGAGAAGGAAGCCAAAAAGGAGGATTGGTCGGGAAACGAGGCGCTTCGCTGACCAGAATACGCCGATTCTTTTCAGTACCTCCAGCCTGTCCCCCCGCTTTTGACATATTTTCATCAAAACGGGATAGTCCCGCCGGTGAATGCGAAATGCGCATTTCAGCGCTTGGTTCGTTCTTGCAGAGAAAATGAATATGCCTGCCTCCGCCGCCTGCTTCAATGTCTCCTCCGGGAAGGCACTGGTAATTTCCACTTCCAGCATCCCTGCCATGGACTTCATGAAATTCATGATTTTTCCCTCCGTATCAGATGAAGGCTATCAATTCGTCCGGAGATGATCAGCTGTTCCCGGCTCATGCGCACCAATTCCAAGCCGCATCCGCAGACGCAGAGGGTGCCATATTTCACCTTGACGCTGATTTTCTCCCGGCTGTACTGAGTCACCCCTCTGTGGTTTTCAATCACCACTCGACGATCCCCACCCAGTTCCACAATGGGCTGCCCGGGAAGCGGCTCTGAAAGAAGCTCCGCGCCCTCTGTCAGCCGCTCAAGAAAGCTCTTTTCCTTCTTCATGGCATCACCCCTTCCAAGGATATGAATGCAGGGGCGAAGACTTGCATAGATTCTTCTGAGGTGATTGCGAATGAAAAAATCCGGTCTTGCTGTGGGAATCGGCGGGGCAATTGGGATGTGTTTTTTGATCCTGGACGGGGAAACCGCCCTTTTGGGCGCCCGAGCCGGAATTGAACAATGCCTGAAAACCATAATCCCCGCGCTGTTTCCTTTCTTCCTTCTGTCAAACCTGTTGGTAGGCACGCTTTGGGGCGTGTCTCTGCCGCTCCTTTCCCCAATTGCCCGACTGTTTGGAATACCGAATGGCGGTGAATCTCTTCTGGTATCCGGGTTCCTGGGGGGCTATCCAGTTGGGATTCAGAATGTGGCGCGGCTGTATTCTTCGGGGAAGCTGGAAAAGGAGAACGCATGCCGCCTGATTTCCTTCCTGGGTCAGCCCGGTCCGGCATTTCTGTTTGGTATGGTGGCGCCAATGCTGGACGATTCCCGAAAAGCCTGGATCCTCTGGGGAATCCTGCTATTGGGCGCTTTTTTGGTATCCCTTCTCTCCCAGGGGACAAACCAGGACATTTCCTTGGACAAGGGTAAATCCGTTACCTTAACTGAGGCAATGAATGCCGCTCTATCTGCAATGGGAAGTGTCTGCGGCTGGGTCATTTTGTTTCAGGTAATACTCGCTTTTCTCCGCAAGTGGGTGCTTTGGTATTTTGATGACGCTGGAATTGCCGCCATCGGGGGCTTTTTGGAGCTTTCCGGAGGATGCCTGCTTCTGAAAAATGTTCAGCCAGAGTCCCTTCGCTTCCTGATTGCCTGCGGAATTCTCTCCTTTGGCGGTCTATGCGTCACCATGCAGACATTATCGGTTCTGGGACAGCTATCCGCCGCCGCTTATCTGCTGGGTAAGCTTCTTCAGACAATGTTTTGTCTGCTGCTGGCGGGAGCGTACATTTTCCGTCTATGGTGGATGCCCGCCATTCTCATTGGCAGCATTTTTCTTATACGCAAGAAAAAAGGAGTAGCATTTTCTGAGAAAACGGTGTATACTAGAGCAAAATCTGTCGGAGGATAAAACAATGCTGTTTCGTAAAAAAATCGAAAAAAGCTGTGCCTATTGTGCCCGGGGCACAGTTCTGGAAAACGGCCAGATTCTGTGCAGCAAGCGCGGTATGTGCTCCCTGGATGACGGGTGCCGGAAATTCCGTTATGACCCATGCAAGCGGATCCCTCCCAGACCGAAGCCTCTGGATTTTTCCAAATATGATGATCAGGATTTCTCTCTATAACATATACGCGCCGCGAAAGCTCCCTTCTTTCGCGGCGCGTATATTTATTGCAGCATTTCCAAAAATTCGTCCTCTGTCAGGACCGGGATTCCAAGCTCCCGGGCTTTTCTCTCTTTGGAGCCGGCGTTCTCTCCCGCCACCACAAAGCTGGTCTTTTTCGACACGGAGCCTGCGGCTTTGCCTCCCAAAAGTTCAATTTTTTCCGTAGCTTCCTCCCGAGTGAACCGGCTGAGGGCGCCGGTCAAAACGATGGTTTTCCCGGCGAAGCGGGTGTCCGATACCTGGCGGGTAGAGGTGAAATTCACCCCCGCCTGCTCCAGCCGTTGGAGAAGATGGCTAGACTGCTCCTGACGGAACCAGGAATAGATAAACGACGCCGTGATTTCACCCACATCCGGCACCTGTGTCAGCTCCTCCAAGGAAGCGTTTCTCAATGCATCCATGGTGCCGAAATGGGACGCCAGCACCTTGCCGGTTTTCGCCCCCACCTGGCGTATCCCCAGGGCGTAAATCAATCGGCTTAGATCCCGGCTCTTGCTGTCTTTGATGGCGTCCAGCAGTTTTTTCGCGGCGGTGGCTCCGGATTTCCACAGTCCGGAGATTTCGTCCAACGTCAGGTAGTAAATATCCCCGGGAGATTTGATCAGTCCCCGCTGAATGAGCCCGTCCACAATGGCGCTGCCAAGGCCGTCAATGTCCATGGCATCCCGGCTGACAAAATGGGCAATATTTCGGCTGAGCTGAGCAGGGCATTCCGCTCCTGTGCAGCGAAGGAAGGCGCCGTCTTCGTCCCGCTCCACTGGTGCGCCGCAAACCGGGCACCGCTCCGGCAGACGGTAAGGCACCGCCTCCTGGGGGCGCTTGCTGAAATCCACCTCCAGAATTTCCGGTATGATCTCCCCGGCCTTGCGAATCAGCACCGTATCCCCGATGCGGATATCCCGCTGGGAAATAAAGTCCTGATTATGGAGCGTGGCGTTTGTCACCGTGGTGCCAGCTAGACGAACCGGTCTCACAACAGCCTTTGGCGTCAGGACACCGGTTCTGCCTACCTGAACAATGATATCCTCTATTACCGTCGGCTTCACCTCTGGCGGGTACTTGTACGCCGCCGCCCACCGGGGGAATTTGGCGGTACTGCCCAGACGCTCCCGGAGGGTAAGATCGTCCGCCTTCACCACGGCCCCGTCAATGTCACAGGGCAAAGATTCCCGATTTTCGTTAATTGCCACGACTTCCTCCTGGATCTGGGCAGTGGTTTTCAGCAGCCGGTAAGGAATCACCTTAAAGCGCAGTTTTTTCAGATAATCCAGTGTCTCGCTGTGGCTGGCAAAAGCAACGCCCTCTGCCAGCTGGATATTAAATACCAATATATCCAGTCCCCGCTTTGCGGCGATTTTGGGATCCAGCTGTCTAAGAGAGCCTGCCGCCGCGTTCCGGGGATTGGCAAACAAAGGCTTTCCGGCCTCCGCCTGCTTTTCATTCAGCTTTTCAAAGCTCTTTTTCGGCATATATACTTCGCCCCGAACAATCAAATGGGCAGGAGCGTTTTCCAAAGTCATCGGGATGGAGTGGATGGTTTTTAAGTTTTCCGTAACATCCTCCCCCACGTTTCCGTCTCCCCGGGTGGCGCCGCATACAAATTTCCCGCCCACATATTCCAGAGCAACGGATAAGCCGTCAATCTTTGGCTCAACGGAAAAAGAAGCCTCGGGATCCGATTCCCGAACCTTTTCCAGGAATTCCGCCAGTTCCTCCATGCTGAATACATCCTGAAGACTCATCAAAGGAACCGGATGGGTTACCTTTTCAAATTGGCTCAGTGCCTCACCTCCAACCCGACGGGTTGGGGAATCCTCTCTGGCAAAATCGGGAAATTTCTGCTCCAATTCTTCCAATTCCCGAAGAAGCCGGTCATATTCAAAGTCCGGCATATCCGGATTATCCAGAACATAATAGCGGTAATTTGCCTGATTGAGCTGCTCTGTCAGGGCGTTAATTCTCTCTTTCGGTTCCATTGCTGCCTCCTGTATGAAAAAATGTTTCCGGAACCTCTCCCACGATCACCGTTTCCGCAACCACCACTTCACTGTCCACGGTAAAGCTGCTGGTCTGTCCCAGGATCAGAACCGCCACATCTACGCTGACGTGCATATTCAGCCGGTGAAGCGTCTGGTTAATCCCCGCCTGGGTAAAGGTGCTGGAAAAGCTTGCGTCACTGTTGCGAATAGCAAGAACGCGGATCGGAATTGCAGGCCCTTTTCCGGAGAAGAACTCCGGCAGAAACAGGCTGCCAATAGGAATCCCGATATCCGAGGTATCCAGTGCCAATATTTCGTCATTGATGATATTCAGTATATCCGTTTTCAGCCGATTCACCTCGCCAATGTTGGTTTTCAGCGCGGTGATACGGCCATTTAAATCCTTTTCAAAATAAACAATCCGGTCATATGCGATGGTTCCCTCCGCGATCTGCTTGGCGATGGCATCATTGGTAAGATCGGACGTGGTGTTTTTTACCTGCGTTTCTGCCAAGCTCTGGATCACCGGGCGGAATTTCCCCCGAAGCATCAGGAACAGTGCCAGCCCCAGCGCCAGCAGGATAATACACAGCCGAAACAACCGGCGCAGCCTTCGCCCCATAGCCATTCCCCCCGGAAAGCCTATGGGCAGAAAAGAAATTTATGACAGCTTTTTCATGTACTGTGCCGCGCTTTTGGCCATCAGCTTCTTGGTGCCAATGTCGTCAAAGGCGATTTCCAGAAGAGCGTCGCCTCCCATTTTCACGGCGGTAAGAACCATACCTTTCCCAAAGGCAGCGTGGAGAACCATATCTCCCGGATTCAGGTCGGGAACTGGGACGCCAAAGGTACCGGGAAGGTTCCCCATCGGCTCCATATGCTTTACCTTTGGAACATGCCTTGCGGAGGGCGCAAACTCACTCCTTGGCTGGGAAGGCCGGAAACCGCCCTTTTTCACGATGCCTTCCTCCGGAAGCTCCTTCAGGAACCGGGACGGCAGGGAACCGGTGGTACGGCCATAAATCATCCGTTGGCGGGCATAGCTGATGGTGAGGGTCTTTTTCGCCCGGGTAATGGCAACGTAGCACAGCCGTCGCTCCTCCTCCATTTCCTCTGGGTTTCCGATGGAACGCATCCCCGGGAACAGCCCGTCCTCGAAGCCAACTAGGAACACGTTGGGAAACTCCAATCCTTTGGCGGAGTGCATGGTCATCATGACCACCGCGTCCTCGTCCTCCTGGTACTCCTCAATGTCCGTGTAGAGGGAAACTTCCTCCAGAAAACCCGCAAGAGTGGGTTCCTCCGCGTTTTCCATGTAGGAATGGATACTGGATTTCAGCTCTCGAATATTTTCCAGCCGAGTGATGCTTTCCTCTGTGTTCTTGGACAAAAGCATCTCCTGATAGCCGCTGCGGCTGACCACCTCATCATAAAAGTCCGTAAGCTCCATTCCCTGATCCAGTAGAGCCGCCAGTTCCTCGATCATGGAGGAAAACTGCAGCAGCTTCATCGCCGGTTTTTCCAGAGCGGCATAGGAATAGGGGTCAGAAATCACTGCATACAAAGGCTTTCCGGATGCGTCTGCCAGGCGCTGCGCGGTCTCAATGGTTTTTGCCCCAAGCCCTCTGGGCGGATTGTTAATGATCCGCTTCAGCCGAAGGTCGTCCGCCCAGTTATTGATCACGCAGAGATAGGACAGCATATCCTTGATTTCCGCCCGGTCAAAGAACCGGGTACCGCCGATCACCCGGTAGGGAATGCCGTTGCGCTTCATGGCATATTCCAGAGCATTGGACTGGGCATTTGTCCGGTACAGAATGGCAAAATCCTTTAACGGACTGTTATGGAAGCCGGAAAGGATTTTGCCCGCGACAAAATTCCCTTCCGCCGATTCGTCGGACGCCTCGTACACGGTAATCGGCTCCCCGCTTGCGTTGTCTGTCCACAGCTTCTTTCCTTTTCTCCCCAGATTATGGGAGATTACCGCGTTGGCAGCGTTCAAAATTCGCTGGGTGGAACGGTAGTTCTGCTCCAACCGGATGGTCCGGCAGCCGGGATACTCCTTTTCAAAGTTCAGGATATTTTCGATAGAGGCACCCCGGAAACGGTAGATACTCTGGTCGTCATCACCGACGACGCAAAGATTTCCTTTCTCCCCA
The DNA here is from genome assembly GCA_964499615.1 of uncultured Oscillospiraceae bacterium. Lineage (GTDB taxonomy): Bacteria > Bacillota > Clostridia > Oscillospirales > Oscillospiraceae > Faecousia. Next base: position 4,795 of record CAZCLX010000015.1, on the reverse strand, counting down.
GCCAGAAGCGATGCCAGCAGGTACTGGGTGTGATTGGTGTCCTGGTACTCGTCCACCATAATGTAGCGAAACCGTTGCTGATAGTACTCCCGCACCTCTGAGAACTGCTGAAGAAGCTCTACAGTCACGCAGATAATGTCATCAAAATCCAGAGCGTTGTTTTCCTTCAGCCGCCGCTGATATCTGGCATATGCCTTGGCGATTTGCAGAGACTTTAAGTCGTTCTTTTCTTCCGCCCACTCAAGCATTTCCTCCGGGAAAACCATTCGGTCCTTCTCCCGGCTGATGGTTGCCAGGACATACCTTGCGGGGAAGGTTTTTTCATCCAGACCCATGTCCTTGATAATATCCTTCATCACCCGCTCAGAATCCGCGGAATCGTAAATGGTAAAGCTTTTGGTGTAGCCCATCCGCTCAATTTCCCGGCGGAGGATCCGGCAGCAGGCAGAATGGAAGGTCATTGCCCAAATGTCCTCTCCCTGAGATCCCAAAAGGACCGCGAGACGCTCCTTCATCTCGTTCGCGGCCTTATTGGTAAAGGTGATGGCAATGATCCTCCATGCCGGCGGAGGGTTCAGCCGGGCAAGCTCATCCGCCCTTTCCCGGTCCTCAGGGGACAGCGGCTCCTTCACCGCTTCCAGGAAAGCAACATCCTCCTCCGTCACCCAGTCGGGGACAACGTCCGAATCGCTGCCGCTGCCAAACCGCAAAATGTTGGCAATCCGGTTAATGAGTACCGTGGTTTTGCCGCTTCCTGCCCCTGCCAGCAGCAGGAGTGGTCCGGCGGTGGTCATCACCCCCTGGCGCTGCATGTCGTTGAGATGGGAAAACTGGGACGCGATATACCGCCTTCTGGCGTTTAAAAATCGGGCAACACTATCTTCTGTCATATCCGCACCTGTCTATCTTTATGGTGACACTATTTTACTCCAAATTTCCTAAAAGGTAAAGATGGAAAAGTGACGTTCTTTCGGGAAATGCAGCGGAACTTTTCTCCCATTACGCCATAAATTCCCGAAGCATTCCCAGCGCTCGTTTCTCGATTCGGGAAATCTGGACCTGGCTGACAAGAAGCACCTTCGCCACCCGCTGCTGGGTCAAGCCGTGATAATAACGGAGCTGAATCACCTTTCTTTCCCGCTCCGGCAGCCTGTCCACCGCTTGACGGAGGGCAATTTTCTCCACCATCCGCTCCTCCGACTCCGTGTCGGTGAGGATGTTTTCCAGCGTAAAGCCCTCTTCTCCTGTTTCCCGCTGAATGGATTCTGTAGCGGCGGTAGCTGTCTCCGCCATGGCAATCTCCTCCGGAGAAAGTCCGATTCTCTCGGATATTTCCTGAACCGTAGGTTCTCTCCCCAATTCCGCAGTCATCCGGCTTCTCGCGGCTTTTATAGATGCCGACTGCTCTTTCAGCCCCCGGGAGACCTTGATGGTGCCGTCGTCCCGGAGAAAGCGGCGGATCTCCCCGGCAATTTTCGGCACAGCGTAGGTGGAAAACTGGGTGCCGTACTCCAAATCAAACCCCTCTACCGCCTTTAAAAACCCCAGGCAGCCAAGCTGGTACAGATCCTCCAGCTCTGTGCCTCTTCCGGAAAACCGCTTGGCAACCGCCCAAATCAATCCTGAATTTTCTTCTATTAGAGCCTCTGACGCCTCCTGATTTCCCTCTTTCGCCTGCCGGATCAGTTCAAAAAGCCTGCTCATTGTTTGCGGGAGAGCTTGCGGCGCATGTGTACCGTGGTACCCTTCCCCTGCTGGGACGATATGGACAGATCCGTCATGAAGCTCTCCATAATGGTGAAGCCCATGCCGCTGCGTTCCGTGCCGCCGGTGGTGAAAGCCGGACGCCGAGCCTGCTCAATATCCTGGATCCCAACGCCCTTATCTTTGATAACAATATCCAGTACATTGTCCTTCAGGATCCGGCAGCGGAGGGTAATTTTTCCCAGGCTTTCCGGGTAGGCATGAACGATGCAGTTGGTCACCGCCTCGGATACCGCTGTGCGGATATCCCCCAGTTCCTCCAGCGTGGGATCCATCTGGGCAGCAAAGCACGCTACCGCGCTTCTTGCAAACGCTTCGTTGCAGGATTTGCTGGGAAAATCCAGCACCATATAGTTGTTAAATTTCATGATACTGCCTCCTTGATCTCCACAAGCTTGTCAATTCCCGATGCCCGGAACACCCGCATTGGCTGAGGGGCAATTCCTGTCAGCAGCAGCTTCCCTTCGATTTGGGTCATGTTCCGCAGAGCATTGATCACCACCGCAATGCCCGACGAGTCCACAAAGGTCACATCCCGAAAATCCAGAACGCAGGTTTCCGGCGTGTAGGCTTCGATCTTTGACGCGATCACCTGAATATACGCCTTGGCACAGTGGTGGTCGATTTCCCCCGTCAAAGCAATGGTCAGCTTTCCCTCCTCAAGAAAACTGGTAAAATGCATGGTTAACTCCTCCTTCCGTTATTGGAACCAAACGCTCCGTTTTGCAGGCGGCAGCGTTTCGGCTCCTTTACAGTATAAAATCCCGAATCCGAAATAGCTGTCGGAATCGGGAAACATAAAAAATAGGGATCCGCAAACGCGAACCCCTAAAATCCATTATAGAAGCTTCCGAAACGCCTCACGGCTTTGGGTCAGGCCGGCAATCAGGTCTCTTGCCTTCTGGGCTTTCTCCCGCTCGGCATTCACTACCGCCTCGGGAGCGCGGGAAACAAACTTCTCATTGGAAAGCTTCCCTTCCAGGGACGCAAGGTTTTTCCTTGCTTTCTCCAGATCCTTATCGATCCGCTCCAGCTCCTTTGCCGCATCCACCAGCTGTCCCATGGGAATATAAAGCTTAGCATCTGCGGTGGCGCAAGCCACCATACCGTCCAGCTCTCCCGGTTCGGCAGCAAGAAGCGTCACACTGTCAGCGTAAGCCAGCCGGCGGATAGAGTCCTCCCCTTCCGCAAACACCTGAGGCTTTTCGGTGAGAACGTACAGCGCTGCTTTCTTGGAGGGGGGCACGTTCATTTCCGCCCGGCGGTTCCGGATGGCACGGATGGCATTCATCACGCTCTCCATATGGCTCTCCTCCGCCGGGAAGGACAGCTCCTCCCGGAAGGCAGGCCACCGGGCAACGATCAGCGCCTCACCTTCATGGGGCAGACTCTGCCAAATTTCTTCGGTGATGAAGGGCATGAAGGGATGCAGCAGACGCAGCACCTGGTCCAGCACATACACCAGCACGGAAATTGCAGTCTCTTTCCGCTCCGCGTCCTCACCGTACAGCCGAGCCTTGGTCAGCTCAATATACCAGTCGCAGTAGGTGTCCCAAATAAAGTCATACACCTTCTGTACCGCAACGCCCGCCTCATACTTTTCCAGATTCTCGGTGACCTCGGAAATCAGGGTATTCAGCTTGGAAAGCACCCATTTATCGGCAATCTCCAGCTTCTCCTGGGCCGGCAGCTGATTTTCGCTGTCTTCCGGCAGATTCATCATCACGTACCGGGAGGCATTCCACAGCTTATTGGCGAAGTTGCGCATGGCTTCGCACCGCTCTACATAGAAGCGCATATCGTTTCCGGGGGAATTGCCGGTGATCATGTTCATCCGCAGAGCGTCACAGCCGTACTTGTCGATCATTTCCAGCGGATCGATGCCATTACCCAGAGATTTACTCATCTTCCTTCCCAGGTTGTCCCTCACCAAACCGTGAATCAGCACCGTGTGGAAAGGCGCCTTGCCGGTGTGCTCCAGGCCGGAGAAGATCATCCGGGCGACCCAGAAGAAGATGATGTCGTAGCCTGTTACCAACACGTCAGTGGGATAGAAGTAGGCAAGATCCTCAGTTTTTTCCGGCCAGCCCAAGGTTTCAAAGGGCCAGAGCGCAGAGGAAAACCAAGTGTCCAGCACGTCCGGATCCCGCTCAATGCGGGTGCTGCCGCACTTTTCGCACTTGCAGGCGTCCTCCCGGGATACGGTGATGTGGCCGCAGTCCTGGCAAGTCCAGGCAGGGATCTGATGGCCCCACCACAGCTGACGGGAGATGCACCAGTCACGGACGTTTTCCATCCAGTTGAGGTAGGTTTTGCTGAACCGCTCGGGAACGAACCGGATCTGGCCCTCCTTCACCGCCTGAATCGCCTTTTCCGCCAAAGGCTTCATTTTGACGAACCATTGGGCGGAGATAATCGGCTCCACATCGTTGTGGCAGCGGTAGCAGGTACCCACGTTATGCGCGTAATCCTCCACTTTCACCAAATAGCCGCCATCTTCCAAATCGGCGACGATAGCTTTCCGGGCCTCATACCGATCCATGCCTTCGTACTTGCCGCCCAAAGCATTGACCTTGCCGTTGTCGTCCAGGACACGGATGATCTCCAGATTGTGGCGCTGACCCACCTCAAAGTCGTTAGGGTCGTGGGCCGGAGTCATTTTCACGCAGCCGGTGCCGAACTCCATCTCCGCGTAATCGTCGGCAACAATGGGGATCTCCTTGTTCACCAGAGGCAGGATCACGTTTTTCCCCACAATGTTCTTGTACCGCTCATCAGCGGGATTGACGCACACGCCGCTGTCGCCCAGCATGGTTTCGGGTCTGGTAGTGGCAACGATCACTTCCCCGGTGCCATCGGCAAGCGGGTAGCGGATATGCCACAGATGACCGGGCTTATCTACATACTCCACCTCCGCGTCGCTGAGGGCAGTGACGCAGTGGGGGCACCAGTTGATAATCCGGCTGCCCTTGTAAATGAGACCCTTTTCGTACAGGGAGACAAACACCTCCCGCACCGCCTTGGAGCAGCC
>CAZCLX010000014.1:0-24668 GCA_964499615.1 uncultured Oscillospiraceae bacterium | reverse complement strand
TGGGACAAAAGATCCGCCATCCAGCCGCAGACGATTTGTTCAGAGTTTCCTTAGAAGACGGGGGTTACAGCTAACGGCTACCCGCTAACCGCTCTCCGCAAATGAGGGCGGCGCGAAAGCGCCGCCCTGCTTCCGATTTTAGCAGCAGCCGCAGTTGTTGTTATTACCCTCGCAGCCGCAGCCGCCCCAGGTGCTTCCGCCGCAGCAGCTGAACAGGAGAATCAGGATGATGATCCACCAGCAGTTGTTTCCACCAAAGCATCCGTTATTACCGCACATATACGTTACCTCCGAAAATTTATTTGAGCTTTACCGCTCGTTCCATGTTATTCCACTCTCCAAAAAATGTGCGGCTTCCCCCGCGACAGAAGACCTTTGGCGAAAGTGCCTATTTTTACCGAAAAAATCCTTTGCAATTCTGTAACCTCTGTGATACACTAGTCATAACAGCAACTCCCTACATTAAAATACATCAAGGAGATGGATGCGAAAATGAAAGTCATTGTCATCGGCGGCGTTGCCGCCGGTACCAAGGTGGCAGCAAAGCTGAAACGCCAGGATCGCAGCGTTGAGGTGAAGATTTACACCAAGGGCAGGGATATCTCCTATGCCGGGTGCGGCCTTCCCTACTATGTAGGCGGCAGCATTGAAACCCGAGACGAATTGATCGTCAATACTCCCGAAAAGTACCAGGGTCTAACAGGTGTTGAGGTGGTCACCGCTACGGAAGCCACCCATTTGGACGGGGAAAACAAAACCGTTACTCTGAAAGACTTGGCAAGCGGCAGGGAGTTTACCGAAAGCTACGACAAGCTGATATTGGCTGTGGGCGCGGTTCCCTTTGTGCCGAGCGTGCCTGGGAAGGATCTGCCCGGTGTATTTACCATGCGGACTCCCGACGATGCCATCGGTCTGCGGGAGTACGTCACGGAGAATCATTGCCGCAACGCGGTGGTGGTTGGCGGCGGCTTCATCGGCTTGGAAATTGCCGAAAACCTGATGGCAAAGGGCCTGACCGTCACCGTCATCGACATGGCTTCACAGCTGATGCCCAATATCTTTGATCCGGAGATGGCAGACTATGTCCGCCGTCAGCTCCAGGGTAAGGGTATGCGCATCCGCACCGGCACTCCCCTCCAGGGCATTACCGGTACAGAAAAAGCCGCCGGTGTGGATACCGGAGCCGGGGTTCTGCCTGCGGATGTTGTGGTACTGGCCATCGGCGTCCGTCCCGCCACCGGCTTCCTGTCGGATTCCGGCCTGGAAATGTTCAAAGGCACTGTGGTGGTGGACGATCATCAGAAGACAAATCTTCCCGATGTGTACGCGGTAGGCGACTGCGCCATGGTACATAACCGCCTTACTGGCAAGGGTCAGTGGTCGGCCATGGGTTCCACTGCCAATATCACTGGACGGTGCCTGGCTCGGAACCTGACCGGGGTGGACAGCCCTTACGGCGGCTGCCTGGGAACTGGCGTTGTGAAGCTGGCGGACGGCCTGAACGGAGGCCGCACTGGCCTGACAGAGGCCCAGGCGAAAGCGGAGGGCTACGATGTGGAGACGGTTCTCTGCGTCACCGACGACAAGGCCCACTACTATCCCGGCGCGGGTGTCTTCGTTACCAAGCTGATTGCTGACCGTCCCTCCCGCCGCCTGCTGGGCATCCAGGTTCTGGGCGCTGGCAGTGTGGATAAGATGGTGGATATTGCCGTCACCGGCATCGCCATGGGTGCTAAGGTAGACGATTTCGACACTTTAGACTATGCCTACGCCCCTCCTTTCTCTACCGCCATTCATCCCTTTGTCCAGGCGTGCTATATCCTGGAAAATAAGCTGGGAGGCGAATTTGAGACCTTTACCCCCGCCCAGTACACTGCCGGAGAAGCCAAGGGCTATCGGGTAGTGGACGTTCAGCCTGCTCCCGCCATTCCCGGAGCTACCTGGGTGGATCTGAGTAAGGTAGACGGGGAGATCGATGGCATGGGGAAGGAAGACAAGCTCCTGCTGGTCTGCGCCAAGGGCAAGCGGGGCTACTTCCTTCAAAACCGGCTGAAAGCCTTGGGCTATACCAATACCCGGGTGCTGGAAGGCGGCGCCTTCTTCAATACGGTGAAGGTATCTATCCCCGGAGGCAAGCTCAGTCCGGCGGAAATCAAGCGGGTAAAGGGACTTGGCTGCCTTCAGGATAAGCGCTACACCGACGTGTTCAATGTTCGGGTTATTACCCGTAACGGAAAGATTACTGTGGACGAGCACCGTGCCATTGCCGAGGCCGCCGAGCGGTTCGGCAGCGGAGCTGTCACCATGACCACCCGCCTGACCCTGGAGATCCAGGGGGTGAAGTACGACAATATTCAGCCCCTCATCGATTTTCTCCACGACCACGGCCTGGATACTGGTGGAACCGGAAGCCTGGTTCGCCCTGTGGTCTCCTGCAAGGGTACCACCTGCCAGTACGGCCTGTTGGATACCTTTGACCTCAGCGAGAAGCTCCATGACAGGTTCTACCTGGGCTACCACACCGTGACCTTGCCCCATAAGTTTAAAATTGCCGTTGGCGGCTGCCCCAACAACTGTGTGAAGCCCGATCTGAACGATTTGGGCATCATCGGACAGCGGGTGCCTATGGTGGATCTCAGTAAGTGCCGGGGCTGCAAGAAGTGTCAGGTGGAACTGAACTGCCCCGTCCACACCGCCCATATGGTAGACGGCAAGATCCGTATCGACCCCGCCGAATGCAACAACTGCGGACGTTGCAAGGGCAAGTGTCCCTTCGGCGCACTGGAGGAGTACCAGGACGGATATAAGGTTTACATCGGCGGACGCTGGGGCAAGCGGGTTGCCCACGGCAGACCTCTCACCAAGATTTTCACCGACCAGGAAGAGGTGCTGGATGTGGTGGAAAGCGCCATCCTGCTATTCCGGGACGAGGGCATCTCCGGCGAACGGTTTGCCGACACGGTGGATCGCCTGGGCTTCGACTATGTAAACGACAAGCTTATCAATCACAAAATTGACAAGGAAGCCGCCATGCAAAAGACGGTCAAGGGCGGCGCGACCTGCTAAGTGAATCATTTCCCAATTGGAATCTGCCGGACTGCGTGAGACAGTGAAAGGCCTTAAAACGTATTCCTCTTCCGGGGCGCACCGGTGCTTTTGGCACCGGCGTTGCCCCGTACCCGAGGGACGTAACCCTTTCATGAGCCAGTCCGGCAGCGTTTTTGCGTCCTACGAATACAAATTTCTACTAGAAAGTGAGAAAAACAATGAAATTGAAAATGATTGCTTTGTTTCTTGGTCTGCTGATGCTGGCAGGATGCGCCGCGCCTGCTCAGCAGGAAACCGAGCCCTCCTTCGTTCCCGATGAGGAAGCGGCGGAAATACCCACCCAGGCGGCAAGTCAAAGCTATACCTTTACCGACGATCTGGGCCGGACGGTGACTGTGGATAACCCCCAGCGGGTGGCGGCGCTTCTTGGCTCCTTTGCCCAGGTGTGGTACCTTGCCGGGGGGACGGTGATCGCTTCCGCTGACGACGCATGGGACGACTTCCAGCTTCCTATGCCCGAGGACGCGGTAAACTTAGGCATGACCAAGGATCTGAGTCTGGAAAAGCTGTTTGCGGCCCAGTCGGATTTTATTATCGCCAGTGCTAACACCTCCCAGCACATCCAGTGGCAGGAAACATTGGAATCAACCGGCATCCCGCTTGCCTACTTCGACGTAACGGATTTTGCGGATTATCTCCGGATGCTGAAAATCTGCACCGATATTCTTGGCCGGGAGGATCTGTATCAGGAAAAGGGCGTCCAGGTTCAGAGCGAAATTGATGAGGCAATTGCCCACAGTGTACAGCGGCTCCAGGGGCAGGAGGGCCCAAAGGTGCTGTCTGTCCGGGCCTCCGCCTCCATGATCCGGGCGAAAAACAGTCAGGATAACGTTCTTGGCGAGATGCTGAAAGCTCTGGGCTGCGTAAACATTGCCGACAGCGACGACACCCTTTTGGAAAATCTCTCCATGGAGCACATTCTCCAGGCAGACCCGGAGTACATTTTCTTTGTTCCTTCCGGGGACAATTTGGAGGGCATGGAGGAAAATTTGCAGCGTTTCTTCGCTGAGAACCCTGCCTGGCAGCAGCTGACCGCCGTAAAGGAAGGACGGGTATACTACCTGGACAAAGCCCTGTACAACCTGAAACCCAATGACCGCTGGGGAGAAGCATACGCCTATGTGGAAAAAATTCTGTCCGGTGAGGAGTAAGCCGGCTTTTGTGGGAGCGGCTGTTTTTCTTGCCGCCGCGACGCTGCTGAGCCTTTGCCTGGGGGCGGCAAAGCTTTCCCTGGGGGAAGTCCTTGCAGCTATCCGATCCGGGCCGTCAAACCCGGCGGGCTATATCTTCTGGTATGTCCGGGCACCCCGCACCGCTGCCTGCATTCTGGCGGGGTCGGCGCTGGCGGTATCCGGAGCGGTGATCCAGGGGGTGCTGGCAAATAAGCTGGCTTCCCCGGGAATCATCGGAGTCAACGCCGGGGCAGGACTCGCGGTGACGGTGTGCTGCGCCCTGGGGGTGCTGTCCGGCTGGGCCATTGCCGGGGCCGCCTTCGTGGGCGCACTGACGGCGGTGCTGCTGGTTTCCCTGGCGGCGGAGAAAACCGGCGCTTCCCGCTCCACGGTGATTCTGGGGGGCGTAGCGGTGAACAGCTTTTTAAACGCCCTGTCGGAGACGGTGCGGAATCTGGTGCCGGAGGCAGGGGTGCTTAGCGCGGACTTCCGGGTGGGGGGCTTTTCCTCTGTTGCCCATACCCGGCTTCTCCCGGCAGGGGTTCTGATTCTTTTGGCTCTGGGGATCTTGATGACGCTGTGCAGCGATCTGGACGTGCTGACATTGGGAGAGGAAACCGCCCAGGGACTTGGTTTAACCGTGAAGCGGACGCGACTGGTGTTTCTGCTTCTGGCGGCGCTGTTGGCCGGAGCCGCGGTGAGCTTCTCCGGGCTGCTGGGATTTGTGGGATTGATCGTTCCCCACGTGGCCCGTTCCCTGGTGGGCAGCGGGAGCCGGAAGCTGCTTCCCCTGTGCGCTATGGGGGGCGCTGCCTTTGTCGCGCTCTGTGACACTTTGTCCCGGCTGGTGTTCGCCCCCTACGAGCTGCCGGTGGGGATCCTAATGGCACTGCTGGGCGGCCCCTTCTTCCTGTATCTGCTGAGCAAACGGAAAGAAGGACGGCGGGATGATTGAACTAAAGGATGTCCGGGCAGGCTATGACGGGGCGGAAATTCTCCACGGAATCAGTCTTTCCTTCCGGGAGGGGGAGGTGCTGGCTCTGGTGGGGCCAAACGGATGCGGCAAAAGCACCCTCCTCAAAACCCTGGTGCGGCTGGCACCGCTCCATTCCGGGGAGATTCTTCTGAATGGGCAGCGCTGGGAGAGTCTGCGCCAGGATGGCGTTGCCCGGGAAATCGCCTATCTGCCCCAGAGCCGCCCGGTGCCGGACATTACTGTGGAAGGCATGGTGCTTCACGGGCGTTTTCCCTACCTCCACTACCCAAGAAAGTACCGAAAAGAGGATATTTTGATTGCCAAGCGAGCCATGGAAGATATGGGGATTGCGGATCTGGCGGACAGCCGGATCCAGCAGTTGTCCGGAGGAACTCGGCAGAAAGTGTACCTGGCCATGGCAATTGCCCAAGATGCGGGGACGGTGCTGCTGGACGAGCCTACCACGTATCTCGATATCTCCCATCAGCTTCGGTTGCTGGAAATGACAAAGCATTTTGCCGCCCAGGGGAAAGCCGTGGTAATGGTTCTCCACGACCTGCCCCTGATGATGCGGTGGGCAGACCGGGTGGCGGTGCTGGAAGACGGCGCCCTGGCAGACCTGGGAACTCCGGAGGAAGTATTTTCCCGAGGCACCCTAAACCGAGTCTTCGGCGTAAAAATATCCCGGTTCCAAACAGAAACCGGGTGGCAGTATTATTATTCGTAGGGCGGGGGAAAAGACCACGCCGCCGTCACCAGCAAAAAGCTCGAAAGGAACCGTGATGGACGTACCAAGATTTCTCCCGTCCATCGTGGTTCCTTTTACTGTTCCCGCTGGATGGTCGTTCCCTGCAATAGATGCGAACGGCAGCAATTTTACCGCACAAACTCCGTGCGGAGGGTGGTATCCCGGGACTGGCCCGGGGCGAGGATGGCGGCGGCGGGCTTTTGCAGCCAGTCGGTGGAGCCTTTTTCCGGGCTGGGAAGGCTCTCCCAGGGTTCGATGCACACGAATTTTGGCATTCCGGGCTTGCTCCAGATCAGGGTGTAGGGGAAATTCTCAATGGTGCAGACCACTCCTCTGCCGGTGCCCCGCTCGTAAACGCCCAGGGTCTTGGAACGGAGGTTCCCCATGCAGTGGCTGTCATGGGAGAACAGCTTCTCGTCGATGGGAATGGCGATGATGTTGCTGCCCAGGTAGTAGCAATTGCCGTGAACCAACCCGTTGGGCAGGCAGCCAATGCACAGGGGGGACTCCATTTCAGAGAACCGCAGCTCGTAATCCGTGGCGGTGTGGCTGCCGTCAAAGGGAATGGCGAAAGCAGGGTGGAAGCCAATGCCGTAGGGCATTGCCGCATCGTCGTGGTTTTCCACCGTCAATGTGTGGATGACCGCCGCCCCATCCAGAGTAAAGGTGGACAGCAGCCGGAAGGTGTAGGGAAAGTGCTTTTTGGTTTCCTCACTGTCCCGCAGCTCCAGAATGATCCGATCGGGGCTTTCCGATACCAGAGAATGCTCCATCAGCCGGGCAAAGCCGTGCTGCCCGGATTCGTACTCCGCCCCCTTGGCGAGGATCTTCCCGTCCACTACCTTGCCGGTGTGGGGGAATAGAATGGGCGCGTGATAGCCCCAGATGGTTTTGTCCGCCTGCCAGATGTGCTCCACGCCGTCAGATTTGCGAATAACGCTTTTGACCTGTGCACCCCAGGTTGTCACTGTGACTTTCAGGTATTCATTTTCCAGTACGTACTCCATAATTGCTCCTCCTATATATCTATTTGCCGTGAATTACAATTTTTGCGATCCTGTTACCCGGCGCAAACGGAAGGATGCGTAGGGCGCGGCGACCTCGACGCGCCCTACGGAGGAATTCCGGTTGTTCCGTAGGGCAGAGGCTTGCACCTGCCGCCGGCTCTCCCGAAGGGAGAGCCTTACCCCCGTCCCCTATTGCGGCATAGTGGGAGACAACGAGGTGGTCGCTCCACAGCGGCGCGACGACCCTGTCGCACCCTACGAACTTCTATCGCACAACCAGGAAATACACCAGCACCAACCCGCCCAGGACGATCCGGTAGACGCCGAAGGCAGCAAAGGAATGGCGACGGACATAGTCCATCAGCCCCCGAATTACAGCCAGGCTCACCAGGAAGGATACCAGGGAAGCGACGGCCAAAATGGCCGCCTCCTGCCCGGTGAAGCCGCCGCCGTTAACCAAGAATTTTACCATTTTCAGTCCGCTGGCTCCCACCATAGTAGGAATCGCCAGGAAAAAGCTGAATTCCGCCGCTGCTGGTCGGCTGACCCCCAGCAGAATGCCTCCTAAGATCGTCGCGCCGGAACGGGAGGTGCCGGGGATCAGTGCAAGACACTGGAATGCGCCGATCATCAGGGCGTCCTGAATGGAGAGGTTTTCCACAGTGCTCACCAGGTGCTTGCCACCCCGATTTTGCCGTTCCACCAGGATAAAAGCGATGCCATAGATAATCAGCATCAGAGCGACCACCCAGGCGTTATACAGATGCTCGTCCATCCAGTCGTCCAGCAGGAAGCCGGCAACGGCAGAGGGAATCACTGCCGCCACCACCTTGCCCCATAATATCCAGGCGCCCTTGCTTTTCTCCCGATCCGGGCTGAATGGCCACAGCTTTCCAAAGAACAGCACCACCACCGCGAGAATCGCTCCTAATTGGATCACCACGTCGAACATGCTCATGAATTCATCAGACACGTTCATAGGCACCATCTGCTCCAGAAGAATCAGATGCCCAGTGGAGGAAATAGGCAGCCACTCCGTGACACCCTCCACGATCCCGTATAGAATTGCCTTCAATATTTCCAGCATGAAAATGTCTCCTAATGATCCGCAAACCGTTAGCTGCTAGCGATTAAGCCGTTAGCAGTTAGCGGTTAGGAGACGGGGGAACGACCATCCGCTACCCGCTAACTGCTTCTATCATACACGCAAGCGCCCCGCAATGCAAGTAAAATCTTTCGCCAGATTTGGCGAAAGTCTTTACAATTTATTCACTCCAATCCCGAGAAAAACGCTATAATAGAGACTAAGAAAGTAACGAAGGAGGAATTTGCGATGGCTGTTTCCGTATTGATCGTAGAGGATGACCGCAATATCGCGGAGCTGCTGCAGCTGTATCTGGAGAAGGAGGGATACGCCGTCACGGTAGCGTCTGACGGCGGGCAGGGACTTAGTAAATTTCGCTCCATCCACCCGAACCTGGTTCTGCTGGATGTGATGATGCCGGTGATGGACGGCTGGGCGGTTTGCCGTGCCATCCGTGCCGAGAGTCAAACCCCGGTGATCATGCTCACCGCCAAAGGGGAGACCGATGATAAGGTGGCGGGACTGAAAACCGGCGCCGATGACTATATCACAAAACCTTTTGAAATGAAGGAGGTCTTAGCTCGGATCGAGGCAGTGCTTCGCCGTTCCTCCGGCGCTGTTACTGAGAAGAAAGCTCGGCGGCTGGTGTTTGACAAGCTGATTATTGATATGGACGCTTTCGAACTGACGGTTGCCGGGAAAAAGGTGGATACGCCTCCAAAGGAAATGGAACTGCTGTTTTACCTGGCTTCTTCCCCCAATCGGGTTTATACCCGTAACCAGCTGCTGGACGAGGTGTGGGGCTTTGACTACTTCGGTGACTCCAGGACGGTGGATGTTCACGTGAAGCGGCTTCGGGAGAAGCTGGAGGGGGTCAGCGACCAGTGGAATCTGAAAACTGTTTGGGGCGTTGGTTATAAATTCGAGGTGCTGTAAGGTATGAAATCCGCCTTCGGTCGCAGTTTCTTTAAAACGCTTGCCATTCTGGTGGTTACGCTGACGGTGCTTGGGGTCGCGATTCTGGCTCTGGTTCGGAGTTATCTCCGGGAGCAGGCATTCTCCAACCTGAAATCCGATGCTCAGGTGATATCCACGCTGGCAGCCTCCTACTGTGTCGATGGATCTCTTTCCAGTCAGGAATTTATTCTCAACCTGAATGTGGCGTCCCAAATCTCCGGGATAGACGCGGTGATCTGCGATAGCGGCGGGCGGGTAGTGCTTTGCTCTGATTCTCCCTTCGGCTGTGCGCATCAGGGGCTGCAGCTGAATCGGGAATACCTGAATCAGGTGGTGAACAGTGGTGTGGAAACGGACACCGGGATCATTAGTGGACTGTATACGGATAACCGCTACCTGGTATCCATGCCGATCGCTGCTGCCAACGAATTGGGCTATGCTGGAGTTGTCATTGTTTCCGTGCCGGTTACCCTGACGGAAAGCGTTATGGATCGGATCGTTCGGATCTTTTTTACCGTTTCCTTGGTCGGAATTATCGTGTCTGTGGCGGTCATGACGATTTTAGAGCGCCGGGATGGCCGGCCTCTCCGGGATCTGGCCGCCGCTGCCAACGCATTCGGTCACGGGAACCTGGAAGCTCGGGTCAAGCTGGATGACAGCTACAGCGAAGAAATGGATGACCTCGCGCTGGCATTTAACAATATGGCATCCTCTCTGCAAAAAAGTGAGTACCAGCGGCAGGAGTTTGTTGCCAACGTTTCCCATGAGCTGAAAACGCCGATGACCACCATTTCCGGATATATCGACGGGATCCTGGACGGAACCATTCCGCCGGAACGGCGGGATCACTACCTGCACATTGTCTCCGATGAAACGAAGCGCTTAAGCCGCCTGGTGCGGAGTATGCTGGATATTTCCCAGCTTCAGAGCCAGGGCGGCATCCCGGAGGAGAAAAAAATTCAGTTTGACCTGGAGGACTGTGCCGGTCAGGTGCTTTTGACCTTTGAAAAGAAAATAGAGGACAAGCATATTGATGTAAATGTGAAAATGCCCAGCCACCCGGTAATGACCTTTGCCAACCAGGACTATATCACTCAGGTGATCTATAATCTGCTGGACAACGCAGTGAAGTTTTGCCCGGATGGAAAAAAGCTGGAACTGACCATCCGGGAGGGCGGAAGCAAAGCTTATGTATCCGTATCCAACGAGGGGGAGACTATCCCGCCGGAGGAACTGCCGCTGGTGTTTGACCGATTTCACAAGCTGGATAAGAGCCGTTCCCAGAACCGGGACGGTTGGGGTTTAGGGCTGTATATTGTGAAAACCATTGTCTGCAGCCACGGCGAGGACATCAGTGTCACCAGCCGGGACGGCAAAACGGAGTTCACTTTCACGTTGCCGCTGGTGAACTGAGGACGCGGACGAAATCCGCGCAAAGCAACATCCACTTCACTGCTTCCACTGTTCCGCAACAGTGAACGGGGAAAAGTTTTCTGCACAGCATGACGCACTGCGTTCGCACACATTCCGATGGGAGGCACTTGGAATGGCTAGCGCAATGCCTTTCGGAGCATTTGATGGGTGACGCATCCTACGTATATTATCCCTTTGGAGGCAAGCTATGAACGATCACAACCGTAATTCCATGGATCCCTGGGAGGATTGGGAATACGCTACAGGACGGACAAAACCGCCGAAAAATTACCGGACTGTGCTGGCGATCCTGCTGATCATGGTGATTTTTCTCTGCGGCATTGTCTCCGTGCTGGGAATCTTGAACATTCGTCTATCCCGGCGGCTCAGCTATGAGGAAAATAATTCTCTTGGCGTGTCCTTTGCCGTAGAAGCCACCCAGGCGGAAACGTTGCCTGCTGCGGAGAAAACCACGTCTCCCGAACGGGAGGATGTGACCGTGAACCTCCAGTCTACTCCCAAGGGGGATGCTGGGGAAACAGTGGAGGGTCTGACGCTGCAGGAGATTTATAAGCGAAACATTCCTTCGGTGGTATCCATTACCTGCACGACATCCTCAGGAACCGCTTCCGGTTCTGGCGTCATTTTCTCAGAGCAGGGCTATATCGTCACGAATAATCATGTGATTTCCGGAGCATCCGCCATCTCTGTACTGCTTACCGACGGCAGGGAACTGAATGCAAGCCTGATCGGGGAGGATTCGGTTTCTGACCTGGCAGTGCTTCAGGTTCTTGGGGATGATCTGACTCCTGTCCAGTTCGGTGACTCCGAATCCATCCAAGTGGGGGATACGGTAGTTGCCATCGGCGATCCTTTGGGAATTAAGTTCCGAGGTACCATGACCGACGGAATTATCTCCGCCATCAACCGGGATGTGGAAATGAGCGGCAGAACCATGAACCTGATCCAGACCAACGCGGCACTGAACTCCGGCAATTCCGGTGGGCCGCTGATCAACTGCTACGGGCAGGTCATTGGCATCAACACCATGAAAATCGGCGCCTTTGCGGACACCGCCGGAGTGGAAGGAATCGGCTTTGCCATCCCCAGCGCCACGGTGAAGACAGTAGTGGAAAATATTATCGCTTATGGATATGTGCCAGGAAGGCCCACCCTGGGCTTGCAGACGGAAGCGCTCAGCCAGTTTTACCAGCATTTTTACCGAATGCCTAACGGGTTGTACATTACCCAGGTATCCGACGGCAGCGCAGCGAAGCAGGCGGGGATCCGTGAGGGAGATATTCTTCTGGCAATCGACGGCGAAGCTGTCACCGAGTCCGACGACTTGAACGCGATTCTTTTCAGCCATGATGTGGGAGACACCGTATCCGTTTCTATTTACCGGAACGGCGAAACTTTCACCACCCAGTTTGCCCTGGACGAAGCGAAGGGATAGCGTTAGCAGACAGCAGTTAGCGGATAGCAGTTAGTGGGGATAACGACGCCTGACTGACTGCTATCCGCTAACTGCTTTCCGCCTTGGGTACTTTTTTTGCCTTTCCGGCGTAGAATGGACGGGAAAACGCAGAGCGGAAATTATCCTTTACAGGACATAACTTTTGTGGTAGAATAATAAAGCTTCCGTATGACGTTCCCCTCATTTTATGACAAGGAGAGGATATTCCTTGGCAAGATATGAAATAAGTGGCGGCCACCCGCTCAGCGGTACGGTCTCTATCAGTGGCGCGAAAAACGCGGCGGTGGCGATTCTTCCTGCCGCGTTGCTGGTTGGTGGAAAATGCCGGATCGAAAACGTGCCTCAAATTTCCGATGTGCACTTTCTCCTGGATATTCTGAGAGAAATGGGCGCATCCATACAGATCCCAGAACCCCACGTGGTGGAAATCGACTGCACTGCTGTACAGTGCTCTGAGCCGGATGGCTCCCTGGTTCGGCAGCTGCGTGCCAGCTATTACCTGATGGGTGCGCTTCTTGGCAGATTCGGGAAAGCCCATGTGGCCCTTCCCGGTGGCTGCAACTTTGCCTCCCGACCCATCGATCAGCACATCAAGGGCTTCCTGGCTTTGGGGGCAGAGGTGGATGAATCCGAGGATTACGTTGCTCTGAAGCCTGGCAGAGAGGGCCTGCGGGGCGGGCGGATCAGCCTGGATATTTCCAGTGTTGGCGCCACGGTGAACATTATGCTCGCCGCCACCCTGCTTCCCGGTCAGACGGTGATCGAGAACGCGGCCAAGGAGCCACACATTGTGGACCTTGCCAACTTCCTCAACACGATGGGGGCACGGATCACCGGTGCGGGTACAGATACGGTGAAAATTCGGGGCGTCAATGCCCTCCACGGCGGAACCTATACCATTATTCCGGATCAGATCGAGGCAGGTACCTACATGGCAGCCGTTACCGCTGTCGGCGGCAATCTGCTGGTACGGAATGTGATCCCCAAGCATTTGGAGTGCATCTCCTCCAAGCTCCAGGAAATGGGAGCGAAAATCATCCCTTATGACGACGCGGTGCGGGTTTCCCGCGCGGGGCCTCTTCGCCGAACTACGGTGAAGACGCAGCCTTATCCAGGCTTTCCCACGGATATGCAGGCTCAGGTCTGCGTATGTATGTCCCTTGCCCAAGGCATTAGCCGCCTGACGGAAAGCGTATACGAGACCAGGTTCTTTGGCTACTGTACCGAGTTGGAGAGCATGGGCGCGAATATTCACATTACCGGCAAGACTGCCACTGTGGCAGGTGTGGAGCAGCTGTACGGTGCTCCCGTGTGCGCCCATGACCTTCGGGCAGGCGCTGCATTGGTTATTGCGGGCCTTGCCGCCCAGGGCATTACCTCTGTGGATCAGATCCACTTCGTGGAACGGGGCTACGAGGATCTCATTGGCAAACTCACCACCCTCGGCGCGGAAATCCGCCGTGTGGAGGATTAATACCTGTTTCTGGATAAAATGGTTTCATTTTATCCAGAAAGCATCGCCTTGCGGCACTTTCATTTTTGGTATTTTCGGGATAGAAAATACCAAAAATTCGTCTTATATGATCTATTTGAAAGCAGTTTCCTGGAATGGGAGGCTGCTTTCATTTTCCCGTTTTACAAAATCTTTACATGCCTCTGATTTCGGACTTTACTTTCCGGCGGTAGGATGAAGCCGTGAGAACGAAAGTTCCAATGAAAGAAAAGGAGATATGAACATGAAAAAATTTTTGACTATGACATTTGCCGCACTGCTGGTGGCTTCTCTGCTGGCAGGCTGCGGGAAAACCGGCGTGTCCACCGACGGCTCTACCTCTATGGAGAAAGTGATAAACACCCTGGGAGAGGCCTTTCAGGAGGAAACCGGGAAATCCTTTACCTATAATCCAACCGGCTCCTCCTCTGGCATCACTGCCGTACTGGAAGGCAGCTGCGACATCGGCCTATCCAGCCGGGGACTGAAGGACGAGGAGCTTTCTCAGGGACTCAAGGAAACCGTCCTTGCCTACGACGGCATTGCCATTGTGGTAAGCCCCGAAAATCCGGTGGAGGATCTGACATTGGAGCAGATCGCAAAGATTTACACCGGCGAAGTGGCCAACTGGAAGGACGTAGGCGGGAATGACGCGGCCATCGTCCTCATCGGACGGGAGGCAGGCAGCGGTACCCGGGATGGTTTTGAATCCATCACCGGCACCGAGGACGCCTGTCAGTACCGTCAGGAGCTGACCTCCACCGGAGACGTGATCGCCTCTGTCGCCGCCAATCCCGACGCCATCGGCTACGCCTCCCTCTCCGCCGTAAAAGAAACTGTAAAGGCGCTGAAGGTGGAAGGGGTGGCCCCCACAGAGGACACGGTGAAGGACGGCAGCTATCTGGTTCAGCGGCCCTTCGTTCTGGTGACGAAAGAGGGCACGGCCCTTTCCAAGGACGCCCAGGCGTTTATGGACTTCATCCTCTCCCCGGATGCCCGGGAGCTGATCGTATCCGCCGGCGTGGTTCCCGCCAACTGATATGAAAAATAGTAATGCCGGGGAGCGGGCGGTGCAGGGGGTGTTTCTCCTGCTGGGAATGATCACCGTAGCCTGCGTGGTTCTGATTACGGTCTACCTGATTGCCGCCGGGATCCCAGCCATCCGGGAGATTGGCCTGATTCCATTCCTGTTTGGGAAAAAGTGGGCCTCCACCGCCACGCCTCCCAGCTTCGGGATCCTGCCCTTCCTTCTCACCAGCATCTACGGCACCGCCGGGGCCATCGCCCTGGGGACGCCGGTGGGCTTCTTTACGGCGGTGTATTTGGCAAAGGCGGCAAAGCCTCAAGTCCGCCGGGTACTGGAAAGCGTCGTGAGCTTGCTGGCGGGGATTCCCTCGGTGGTATACGGCCTTGTGGGCATGATGGCGCTGGTTCCCGCTGTCCGGAAGCTGTTTCACCTGCCTGACGGGGCGGGACTGCTGGCGGCGATTGTCGTGCTGGCGGTGATGATCCTGCCCTCCATCGTCAAAGTGTCCCTCACCGCCCTGGAAGCGGTTCCCAAGGAATATGAGGACGGCTCCCTGGCCCTGGGGGCTACCTCGGTGGAGACCTGGTTCCGGGTCAGCGTTCCTGCCGCCCGATCCGGCATCGCGGCGGCGGTGGTGCTAGGCGCGGGCAGGGCCATTGGGGAGGCCATGGCGGTGATGATGGTCTCCGGCAACGCCCCTAATATGCCGGAGCTGTTCCAAAGCGTCCGGTTCCTTACCACCGCCGTTGCCAGCGAAATGTCCTATTCCAGCGGCTTGCAGCGGCAAGCGCTGTTTTCCGTGGCTCTGGTGCTGTATCTGTTTATTCTTCTGATCAACGGGATCCTGAATTTCTTCTTGAAAGGGAAAGACTGAAATGGAGCGCCGAAAAATATATAACGTGGCCATGAAAGTCCTGATGCTCCTGTGCGTCGGGGTAACAGCGGGAATCACCCTGTTTCTGGTGGCCTATGTACTGATCCGGGGCGTTCCCGGCCTTTCCTGGGCGTTCCTCTCCCGAAAGCCCAGCTACACAGCGGGCACCGTGGGGATCCTCCCGGACATTCTGAACACTGTGTATATTCTTCTGACCACTCTGCTGCTGGTGCTCCCCCTTGGAGTGGGAGCGGCGGTATATCTGACGGAGTACGCTGGCACCAGCCGGGCGTCAAAGGTCATTGCTTACGGGGCGGAGATCCTTTCCGGGATCCCCTCCATCATTTACGGTCTGGTGGGTATGCTGATCTTCTGCCAAAAAATGAAGATGGGCACCTGCCTGATGGCGGGTGCCCTGACCCTCACCGTCATGAACCTGCCCACCATGATGCGCACCGCCCAGGAAAGCCTGATTACCGTCCCCCAGTCCTACCGGGAGGGCGCCTTTGGCTTGGGAGCGGGGAAATGGCGGGTGATCCGCACGGTGGTGCTTCCCGGATGCGTGGATGGGGTGCTCACCGGATGCATTCTCTGCGCCGGGCGGATCCTGGGAGAGTCCGCCGCTCTGATGTTCACCGCCGGAACCGCCCACGCCGTAAATAACATCGTTTCCGGCCTTGGCAGCTCGGGTGCTACCCTCACCGTCGCCCTGTACCTTTATGCCAAGGAGCAGGGAGAATTTCAGGCGGCCTATGCCATTGCCGTCATTTTGCTTACTTTATCCGCGCTGTTTAATCTGTCCGCCGACTATTTAGGAAAATATTTCCGGAAAAAGAGAGAAGGGTGATCATGGGAACAAACAGTATTATTGCCGTCCGGGACCTGGACCTATGGTACGGGCAGAATCAGGCACTGTATCGGGTAAATATGGAAGTAGAGAAAAACACCATCACCGCCCTGATCGGGCCATCCGGCTGCGGAAAATCCACCTTTCTGAAAACTCTGAACCGGATGAACGATTTGATTCCCGGGGTACGGATCCAGGGAAAAGTATGCTACCGGGGAGAAAATATTTATGCCCCCGGCACCGATGTCAACCGCCTGCGGAAAAACGTGGGCATGGTGTTCCAAAAACCCAATCCCTTCCCCATGAGCATTTACGACAACGTGGCCTACGGCCCCCGAACCCACGGGATCCGCAGCCGGGCAAAGCTGGACGAGATCGTGGAAACTTCCCTCCGGGGGGCGGCGATCTGGGAGGAAACCAAGGATCGGCTGAAAAAAAGCGCCCTGGGTCTGTCCGGCGGTCAGCAGCAGCGGCTGTGCATCGCCAGAGCCCTGGCGGTGGAGCCGGATGTGCTGCTAATGGATGAACCCACCAGTGCCCTGGATCCCATTTCCACCTCCAAAATCGAAGAGCTTGCAATGGGGCTGAAAGAGCGGTATACTATTATTATTGTGACCCACAATATGCAGCAGGCGGTTCGGATCTCTGACCGCACAGCCTTTTTCCTCCTGGGAAAGCTGATCGAGTACGGGGACACGGAGCGGATGTTCGGCAGCCCAGCGGATAAGCGCACCGAGGACTACATTACCGGGAGGTTTGGATGATGAGAAGCAAATTTGACGCGGAGCTGAACCTTCTCAGCCGGGAGCTGATCCGCATGGGAGCCAGGTGCGAGGAAGCGTTGAGCTTGGTGTCCCGGGCGCTGGCGTCCGGCGATCTTACCCTGGCGGCCCAAGTGAGCGCTGTGGATGGGGAAATTGACCGGATGGAGCGGGATATTGAAAACCTGTGTCTGGATCTGCTGATGATTGCGAAATACCTGGAACGGATCGGCGACCACGCTACCAACATTGCGGAGTGGGTGGTGTTTTCTGTCACCGGGATCCACGACGAGCACGAGGGGGAAGAAAAATGATTTGGTGCGTAGAGGATGATGCCAGCATCCGGGAAATCGAGGTGTATACCCTCCGATCCACCGGCTTTTCCGCCCGGGGATTGGAAACCGGAGACGAATTTTTCGCCGCTTTGGAAGAAGAGACGCCGGATCTGGTGATTCTGGATATTATGCTTCCCGGAGAGGACGGCGTGGCGGTGCTGCGCCGCCTTCGGGCTATGCCCGGGAAAGGGAACATCCCGGTGATTATGGCCACCGCCAAAGGGGCAGAGTATGATAAGGTCAGTGCTCTGGATCTGGGGGCGGACGACTATCTGGTAAAGCCCTTCGGGATGATGGAGATGGTGAGCCGGGTAAAGGCGGTGCTGCGCCGGTGTGCCCCAACCGCGGAAGTCCTCCGGCTGGGAGGAGTGGAAATGAACCCTCGGGAACGCACTGTCACCGTGGGTGGCGTCCGGGTGGAGCTGACCTACAAGGAGTACGAAATTCTACGGCTGTTTCTTACGGAACCGGGGACGGTGTTTACCCGGGACCGGCTGTTTGTCGAGGTCTGGGGAGAAAACTACGTGGGCGAAACCCGGACGGTGGATATGCACATCCGTACCCTCCGGCAGAAGCTGGGGCAGTACGGCCCGTGGATCCGCACCGTTCGGAACGTGGGCTACCGGATGGAGGCGGACTGAATGACAAAGAAAATATTCCGGTCTATTTTACTGGTGGCGCTGGTGGTGCTCCTTGCCAGCCTGGGGCTGATTCTGGGGGTGCTGTACGGCTACTTTGGGGACGTGCAGGCCTCCCAGCTGAAAACCGCCCTGTCTCTGGCGTCCTCCGCCGTGGAGGCGGGGGGAATGGATTACCTCACCGGCCTGTCCGCGGGGGATACCCGGCTGACCTGGGTGGCAGCCGACGGCAGTGTTCTGTATGACTCCCAGTCCGATGCCTCAGCTATGGAAAACCACGCCCTCCGGGAGGAGATCCGGGAGGCCTTGGACAGCGGCGAGGGGGAGAGCATCCGCTATTCCGCAACCCTGACAAGGCAGACCATCTACCTTGCCCGGCGGTTAAGCGACGGTACGGTGCTCCGGGTATCTTCCAGCCGGATGACTGTGGCGGCGCTGATTTTGGCGATGCTGCAAAGTATTTTTTTGGTGCTGGCGGCGGCGCTGATTCTCTCCGGGGTGCTGGCGGACAGACTGTCCAGAAGCATTGTGAAGCCCCTGAGCAGTCTGAATTTGGAGCAGCCGCTGCAAAACGACGTGTACCAGGAGCTAAGTCCCATTCTCACCCGACTGGAGCAGTCCCACCAGCAGATCCGCCGTCAGTCCCAGGAATTGGAGACCCGGAAGAAGGAATTTCAGACGGTGGTTGCCAATATGAACGAAGGGCTGGTGCTGCTGAACCGGGAGAGCATGGTGCTGAGCATGAACCCGGCGGCCTCCGCCTTTTTTGACGCGGGGGAGGACTGCGCTGGGAAGGACTTCCTTTCCGTAGACCGGGATCCGGCGTTGGACGATGCCATCAGCATTGCCCGGGAGACGGGAAAAAGCGAACTTTCCCAGGCCCGGGGAGATCGGTTTTACCGCCTGCGGCTGTCCCGGGTGGCAGACGGCGGCGTGGTGCTGCTGATTCTGGACGTGACGGAGAAAATGGCCGCTGAAAATGCCCGTCGGGAATTCACCGCTAATGTGTCTCATGAGTTGAAAACGCCGCTGCAATCTATTATGGGCTCGGCGGAGCTGCTGGAAAACGGACTGGTAAAGCCAGAGGACACAGGAAAATTTGTGAGGAAGATCCGGGAAGAATCCAACCGGCTCCTGGCGCTGATCGATGACATTATCCGCCTGTCCCAGCTGGAAGAGCAGGGGCCGATCCCGGCGGAAGAGGTAAACCTTACTGCCCTGGCCCGGCGGGAGCTGAGCGCCCTGGAAAACGCCGCCCAGGCGAGGGACGTCGCCATTTCCCTTCACGGGGAGGAAGTTACCGTAAACGGAGTGCCCAGGCTCCTTCAGGAGATCCTGTATAACCTGTGCGACAATGCCATCAAATATAATGTCCCCGGCGGACAGGTGGACGTGACACTCACCCGGGAGGGGAAAAGCGCGGTGCTCACCGTGGCGGATACCGGCATCGGCATCCCGGCGGAGCATCTGGCCAGGATTTTCGAGCGGTTCTACCGGGTGGATAAAAGCCGCTCCCGGGCGCTGGGAGGCACTGGACTGGGACTTGCCATCGTCAAGCACGCCGCCGAGGATCTGGGCGGAACTGTCTCCATCCAAAGCGCCCCAGGCAAAGGCACCACCGTCACCGTCCGGCTTGGGTAGCAGGCAGCAGGTAGTAAAGCACGGCATCCTGACGCGCCTGGAAAAAAATGCGCATATCGGCTTAACTCAGCAAGCCGTCTTTGCGTAGGGAACGCCGACCCCGGCGTTCCGGCAGTACCAAGCTGAAAATTTAGGCTTTTTCTGGCGAATTCGTAACGCACCCCTATTCTCCGGGGTTGCCTCCAAATGTCAGCCGCATTCCGCGGCGCGTCGAGGTCGCCGCGCCCTACGCAAAACTCCACTGGTTTGCTGACGAAAGCCGATATGCATAAAATAAAAACATTGCATTTCCCTCCCCGTTTGTTTATAATGGTCAGGAAATCAATTTTAGGAGGCGTAAGCATGAATCTGTTCCCCGGAACAAAAATCGGCGGGTTTACCGTGACCCGCGTTCGTGATATTCCCGGCAAGGACGCAAAGCTTGTGGAGATGGTGTTTGAAAAGACCCGAACCGAGCTGGCATGGGTCAAAAGCTCAGAAAAAAACAAGCTGTTTTCCATTACCTTTAAGACCCTGCCGGACAACAGCACCGGCGTATTCCATATCCTGGAGCACTCCGTTCTCTGCGGGTCGGAGAAGTATCCCGTCCGGGAGCCCTTTGTGGAGCTGCTGAAAAGCTCCATGAATACCTTCCTCAACGCCATGACCTTTTCGGACAAGACCATGTATCCGGTTTCCAGCCGGAGCGAGCAGGACTTTCTGAACCTGACCTCCGTCTACCTGGACGCGGTGTTTGCCCCGAAGATTCTGACAAATCCCAACATCTTCCGCCAGGAGGGCTGGCACTATGAGGAGGATGGGGACAAGCTCCTGTATAACGGCGTGGTGTTCAACGAGATGAAGGGCGCCACTTCCTCCGTGGATGACGTGGTGGAGAGAAATTTGCAGCAGCTGCTGTTTCAGGACAACAGCTACGGCTACAATTCCGGCGGCGACCCGGAGGAAATCCCCAACCTGACCTACGAAGAATTCCTGGAAAATTACCGCAGAAATTACCATCCCTCCAACGCCCGGATCTTCCTGGACGGCGACATTCCTCTGGAAAAGACCCTAGCCCTGATCGAAGGGTATTTAAGCCGGTTTGACCTGGGCTACAAGCAGGAGATCACTTCCCAGACGCCGAAGGCGGCGGAGAAGACCGTGTACTATGAGGTATCCTCCCAGGAGGAGCTTTCCGGCAAGACTCAGATCGTGCTGGG
This sequence comes from uncultured Oscillospiraceae bacterium, assembly GCA_964499615.1. Lineage (GTDB taxonomy): Bacteria > Bacillota > Clostridia > Oscillospirales > Oscillospiraceae > Faecousia. Next base: position 3,912 of record CAZCLX010000014.1, on the reverse strand, counting down.
AAAGATCCTTGGCTCTTGGCGGGATAAGACCAAATGTCTGGCGGCTCAGGTGCTGTGCGACGTCCTTGCCGGCTCCAACGACGCTCCCCTCAAGCGGAAGATCCTTGCCGCCGGCCTGGGCCAGGACGTGACCATGACCGTACAGGACGGTGTGGATCAGCCTTGGCTCGTCCTTCGGGTTCACAATACCGACGATGAAAACGCCGGAGTCCTCCGCACCATGGTCACGGACACCGTCCGGGAGCTGGTGGAAAAGGGCATTGACAAACAGGAGCTTACCGCCTCCATCAACCATTTGGAATATTATCTGAAGGACATGGATGAGCCTCAGGCGCTGATCCGCTGCATTTTCTCCATGAATTCCTGGCTCTACGGCGGTGACCCCATGATGTACCTGACCTTTGACGATGGCTTTGCCGCTCTGCGGGAAATGGCGGCGGGAGATGATTTTGAAAGGCTGTTGGCATCCCTGCTGCTGGAGGAAGACGGGATCTGTGTGCTCCACGTGCTGCCCTCCGTGACTTATGGCGAGGAGTGCCGGAAGGAGGAGTCGGACAGACTTGCCGCCCGGTGGGAAGCGATGACGGATGCCGAGCTTGGTCGGCTGCGAGCAGAAAACGAAAGCCTCAGTGCCTGGCAGCAGACCCCCGACAGCCCCGGGGCCATTGCCACGCTGCCGGTTCTCAGCCTGGACGAGGTTCCCACAGAGCCTGCCCAGCTCAATACCGTCGAGGAAACGGTTTCCGGAGTCACTGTGCTGCGGCACACCGCTTCTACCAATGGGATCGTCCATTTCACCGCCTATTTCTATCTGACAGATCTTTCCCTGGAGGAACTGACCGCAGCCTCCTTCCTGGCAAAGCTTCTCGGCAAGCTTCCCACCCGAAACTACGATGCCGCAGCGCTGCAAACCGCCATTAAGACCCATATCGGCAGCCTGGACTTTGACCTGGACGCCGTTGCCAAGGCGGGTCAGGTGGACGCATGCCGCCCCCGGCTGGTTGCCCAGTGCAGCGTTCTCCGAGAGAACCTGGCCACTGCCCAGGCGTTGGTGGCGGAGATTCTTACCGGCACCCGGCTGGACGAGCCGGTCAGGATCCGGGAGATCCTGATGCAGACGGAAATGGAGGCTCAGCAGGCAGCCATTATGGGCGGCCATGTCTTTGCCGCTGCCTGCGCCCAGTCTCACTTCTCCGCACAGAACGCGGTCACCGAGGCGGTCAGCGGGTACAGCCTGATCCGCTGGATCCATGACTTTGTTAAGAACTTTGATGAAAAGATTGGCAGTTTCACCGCTCTTTCCGCCCGGGTGCTGGAAAATGCGGTCTGTGCCGCCCGACTGATCCTCAGCGTTACGGAGGATGCTCCCACGGATATGACGGGCTTTGTTGAAGAGCTGCCAGCGGGAACCACCGCGCCCCAGGAAACCGCCTACAAAACGGCGCTGCCTGAGAAGCTGGGCATCCGGATTCCTGCCCAGGTAAGCTTCGCCTGCACCGGCTACCATCTGGCACAGTGCGGCGCGGAATATAACGGAACCATCCGTCTCCTAAGCAATATCGTTTCTCTGAGCTACCTGTGGAATATGGTCCGGGTTCAGGGTGGCGCTTACGGCGCGGGGATGCACAGCGGACGAGGCGGCAGCATCTTCTGCTATTCCTACCGGGATCCCTCTCCGGATAAGACTCTGAATACTTACCAGGGCATCGGTGACTTTGTAAAGGCATTCCACGACAGCGGCGAGGATTTGACGAAATTCATTATCAGCACCGTCGCCGGAACGGAGCCTCTGGTCAGCCCCCGGCAGGAAGGCGCCATTGCGGATAGCCGGTGGTTTGCTGGACTGAGCTATGAAGACGCGGTTCAGGAGCGCCGGGAGCTGCTGAGCGCAACTCAGGAGGATCTGGTATCCTGGGGCGATATGCTGGCGCGCATGGCCCGGGAAGCCGGCGTTTGCGTGATGGGTCACAGCGAAGCCCTCGGCGTCTGCCAAGGATTGACCATTGTAGATCTGTAATACTGCTTCTTGGTAAAATGGTTTCATTTTACTGTGAAAGTCTCAGAAAAGATGCGAAATTTCAAACTTTTTCTGACTTTCACAGTAAGACTTATTTAAGTGCCAGCGCCTCGCCCCTTACGGGCAACCGGCGCTGATGCACAATAAATGTCCATGCGTCAAGCACTTCCATTTTTGGTGGCGCCGGGCGGCGTGGACATTTACCAAGAAGACATTGAATCCGGGAGATCCTGGGGACCACAGGGCGGGTTTTCCGGGAGGACGACGTGGTTGGAGCCATGACGGTTGAGCCGCTGGAACAAACCGTAGACGGCCTGGTAAACGCCATCCGCAGCCGCCATATCCGCCGCCTCCAGGAGGGGGAGTGCTCCACGGTACTGGGATTTATCCTGTCGGACGTGCTGGGTAACCTGGAGCGGATTTCCGACCACTGCTCCAATATTGCCGTCGCTGTTATCGAGCTGTCCCACAGCTCCTTCGATACCCACAAATACCTCAGTGGCATTCGCTCCGATAATGAGGATTACCGGGAAGTCTTCGCCCGTTTCTCTCAAAAGTACCGGTTGCCGTAGTGGAGCGGTTAGCGGATAGTGGTTGCCCCACGCAATAAAAAGCCGCCTCGGTAAATAACCGGGGCGGCAGATTGTGTTTTCAGGGTCTCACAAACCGGCGCAGGCGGCTGGTCAGCCCCAGCGCCACGGCGATTTTTGCCAGATCCGGAAGAATGAAGGGAACCACGCACTTGAGAAGCACGCTGGCTAGCGTAATGGCATTGCCGCCCCGGGTGTAAACCACCTGGAACCAGACGGTGCCGAAGACGTAGCAGACCATCAGTCCCAGCACCATGGATACTGCCAGCACCCATTTCCCCTTACCAAAGGCTGCTTCCATGCCCCACATCAGCAGGGCAGAGGCCAGGAACCCGATAATGTACCCGCCGGTGGGCCCCAGCAACGCGCCTACGCCGCCCTTAAAGCCGGAGAACACCGGCGCACCTACCGCGCCCAGAAGGATGTACACCAGCACCGCTGTGGTGCCCCGGCGGCCTCCCAGCAGACCGATTGCCAGGAATACCCCCATGGTTTGCAGGGTGAAGGGCACCGCCCCGGGAATGGTGATCCAGGAGCACACCGCGATCAGGCAGGCAAACAGCCCAATGTAGACGATGTTGTAGGTGGAAAAAGCTTTCTTTGTAACCGCATTCATACTTGTATACCTCCAATTATTTATAGTACCATAAAGAGTGTCCCGGCGGTGATCAGCACCGCCCCAACGCCGGAGCGCCAAGTGAATTTCTCATGGAGAAACACAAAGGCAAGGATCAGGGTAATCACCACGCTGAGCTTGTCCACGGGAACCACCTTGGATGCTTCCCCAAGCTGAAGCGCCCGATAGTAGCACAGCCAGGACGCGCCGGTGGCAAGTCCGGAGAGAATCAGAAACAGCCAGCTTTTCCGGCTGATCCCGGAAAGCCCCTTCTGACTTCCGGTGAGGAATACCATTCCCCAGGCCATAGCCAACACCACCACGGTCCGCAGCGCGGTGGCAAGATTGGAATTCACGCCCTCAATGCCAACCTTGGCAAGAATAGAGGTCAGAGCGGCAAACACCGCTGAACCAAGCGCAAGCAGCAACCACATAGCAAGGCTTCCTTTCCTTATATCATCGTTTGGAATGCGCGGTTCTGAATTAACCGCGTGATATTATACCACAACGGCGCTTGAATTTCCACTGTTTTGAAGCAAATTCTTTGAACGCGCGTCCGGGTGTTATTCAGAACGTCCTTAACCGCTGCAGCATTATGCTGCGGCATTTTTGCATTTGTTCCCAAATTATATAGCTATAAATGAGCAAATTCACAAAATAGCCAAAGAGGACCTGCAAGCGATTAACCC
>CAZCLX010000013.1:0-27189 GCA_964499615.1 uncultured Oscillospiraceae bacterium | reverse complement strand
TCGGACTTTCTAGGCCTTTTTAGGCTCTTGCTGAGTTAAGCCGATATGCACATTGAGTAAAATAACAGAAATAATCCGCAATGTAGTAGAAAATTCATTCTTGCTGCTCTTGCACTTGGGGGAATGCTTTTGGCAGTGCGTCTGTTATCATGCAATATTTGTACCTTTTTACATTTGAATGTGGGAGATGATGTTCTAGAATCGTGTATGCCTTTTCATAGCAGATTTAGAATATCTTGGTCATTAAAATAGACTTACCATGGTCAGAACCCAAAAGAAGGCATAATCGTTGGAAAATTTTATTGAGCCCGCCTGCTTTTTACCATAGACTTTGCCATTCTGGACACTCTGGTGGCATTCTTTTTCATTTGCTCCCTTGTCACCTTTCCGGAGTTCAGCGCCTCCAAGACCTCCGCAAAGTCATCCCGGCTGCCTGGCATAAACAAATCGTTTCCCGCCATAATCGTATTTGGCGCTACGGCAATGGGATAAGTGCTGCCTTTGCTTCCCGCATAGCCCTTAATGGTCCAGTCAGTCATAACGATTCCCCGATAGCCAAATTCGCATCTGAGCACATCCATAATCAGGCCACGGTGCTCAGAGGTATGGGTTCCATTGATTAGGTTATAGGAGGTCATTATCGCCTTCGGCTGCGCTTCCTTCACGGTGATCTCGAATCCCTTCAGATAAATTTCCCGCAATGCCCGTTCGCTGACCTGACTGTTGTTCTGATTGCGGTTCAGCTCCTGATTGTTGCAAGCAAAGTGTTTAATGGTGGTCCCACAGCCCGGGTGATTCTGAACCCCCTTTGTCACGGCGGCGGCAATCAGGCCGCTGACTAAGGGATCTTCCGAGTAATACTCGAAGTTCCGTCCACACCGAATGTTGCGGTGAATATTTTGAGAAGGCGCAAGCCAAAGATGAACGCCAAACAGTTCCATTTCTCCGCCCACAATGTCCCCGCAGGCTTTCGCAAAGTCCCGGTTGAAGCTCTGGGCAATCGCGGTGCCGATGGGCAGGGCGGTGGCATACTGATAACGAACAACATCCTTTTTCTTGGGATGATACCCCATCCGCATTACAAGGAATCGGGAAATTCTCGGCATGAAATCCAGCAGAGATTCCGGGAAATTGATGCCCAGCGTATGGACGCCGCCCTTTTGATCCACGGCATATTCTCTGGCAAGCCGAAGTCCGGAACCGCCGTCCGCCATAACAAGAGAGGGAATACCATATTTCTCCACCTCCAGAGAGGTCTGCCCTGCCGCACCGGCGACTGTGATACCGGCGTTTCCAACGATACCGCTGACGCCGCCCTTCGGATCATAGGTACCCATATTCATGCGGATCAGTTCCTCATCGCTGAGACGCTCAACATCAGGGTCGATTTCCTCTGGGTATGTATAATCCACCGTTTCCGTCTGAATTGCGGAAGCGTGCAACTCCAGAACCGGCACATTTGGCACGGTTTCCGCTCTTCGGACGGGCTTAAAGTCTTCAAAGTCGGGTTTCCCAAAACAATTCTTTACCTTTCGGACGCAAACTCTATCTGATAGTCGGATGATCCCGCAGGGCACGGTACTGTTGCTGCCAGTCCCGATACGAAGGACATAATCTCCGGACTCCAAGATGTAGCTTGCCGTCTCCTCGTCATAGGAGGCAATATTAGACATTTGGAAGGATACGGATAGGGTTTCCTTCTCTCCGGGGCGCAATGTGGACGTTTTATCAAACGCTGCCAACTCCTGATACGGTTGATCCAGTTTTCCCTCCGGCTTGGCGGCATACAGTTGTATCACCTCTTTGCCAGAATGGTTTCCCACATTGCTCACCGTGACCTTCACAGTGCAGCATTCCCCATCCAGCGATGGCTTAGCGTCGGACACGCGGAATTCCGTGTAGGACAGCCCGTATCCAAAGGGAAACAGCGGCTTCATCCCCACGGTATCAAAGTAGCGGTAACCGACGTAGATCCCCTCTTTATAACGGGTCTCATTCGGATCTCCAAACGTGCCAATGCTCTGATAATCCTTCCATGCTGCCCAGGTGGTAGCCAGCTTGCCGGAGGGATTGGCTTTTCCCAACAGAATATCCGAAAGAATGTGTCCGGTTTCCACCCCAAGTTGAGAAAGAACCAAAATATTTTTTACATCCTTTACTTCTGTCAGATCTACAACTCCGCCAGAATTGATCACCAGCATAAAGTTGGGGTATTTTTCATTGCAGGCAAGGATATCCCGTTTTTCCGTATCGGATAGCATAATCTCACCGGGAATCGCCTCACGGTCACTTCCCTCTCCGGAGATTCGGGAAAGCACATAGACGGCGGTATCCCCCTCGCCACTTAAGGACAGATCGTATTCCGGCTCCGCCGGAGTTCGTCCCATGCAGATAGTCACCGCATTCACATGAAGCGCCTTTGCCTCCGCCTGAACCTCTTTTACAAATTTATGCTTTGCCGCAGCCTTTTCTGCGTCATATCCATCCAGCCAAGCCTTGGATGTAACGGTAAAGCCGCCGTCCCGCAGCCCGTCCTCGATATTCACAAAAAAACGGGAATTGACCTCTCCGGAACCGGTTCCGCCTTTCACCGTATTTCTGGCACCGCTTCCGTAAAGGGCGATTTTGCCGGGTTTTTCCAGTGGAAATTTTCCGTCCTTTTTCAGGAGAACCGTGCATTCCGCACCATGCTCCCGTAGGAAAGCGTTATTTTTCACTTCATAATCGTTCATACATTTTTCACCTCATAATCGAATTTTCCACTGGCAACCGTCTGGGGCGCACGGCCCGGCAGAACGATTTGGGCGGTACAGTTGGCGGGAACCTCCACATGAAATACCGTGGCATCCCCTCTTTTTTCCCAGCTGCTGACCACCTTGCCGTAAAGACTGCTGTAGGAAGCCCGGGCGAATGTCAGGCTTCCGCCGGGGACCGGCTCGATCCGGAACTGCCGATCTCCCAGGGGAGATATCCCACATACGGTGTCAAAGAGCCAGCTGCACACTGCGCCGGGAGAATAGTGGTTCCGACTGCCGTTGTCGGGGTCAAAGCCACCCTCCCAGTTTTCCCAAACCGTGGTTGCGCCCTGGGTCACCTGGTAAAGCCAGCCTGGGGCGTCCCTGTTTTCCAGCATTTTATAGGCAATATCCGCATATCCTGCCTTTGTCAATTCCGGAAGCAGGAAGGCTGTGGACAAAAAGCCCGTGGTGATCTGATAGTTCCGGTTTTCCGCTGCCTTTGCAAGGCGGCTCCGCAGTGCTTTTGTCAGGCTTGGATTTCCTTCCGTAAGGCCAAGCGCCAGGGGGCGAACCAGCTTTGCCTGCCGATCCGTATCCGGAGCGCCATTTTGGAGGAACATCCACTGGTATGCTTTTCTGGATCCATCCGCATACTCCCGATAAAGTTCTGCGTCCTCCGTCTTTCCCAACGTAGCGGCAATCTCCGTCATGCAAGACATCGTATAGTGCAGATAGGCGGTTGCTTCTTCGGGGTGGGGCTTCTGGCTATCAAAGCCGGATTCCTGAAATTCACCGGATTCCAGCCACTCACCCAGGTGCATTCCCTTTTCATATACGTACTTGTTATACGGATTCTGTTTTGCATCCTTACCGCTGCGGTGTCCGGTATGTGCCATCAGGAATTTGGCGTAGTCCGCCATCATGCCGTAGTGATCTTTTAAGATTTGAATATCGCCGTAGCGCTTCCAGTAGCGATAGGGTATCAGCACCATGGCATCCGCCCAGCCCACGGAAGCCCCGGAGTTTTCATACATGGCAGTGCAGCCTCCCATGGGAACCACAGAGGGGGAAATGCCGTTTTTCATTCTGCCCTCGTTCATATCCTTCAGCCATTTGCGGAAGAACGGAGCCGTATTCATCAGGTACGCACCAGTGTTGAAGAACACCTGTGCGTCGCCTGTCCATCCGAGCCGCTCCCGGGTGGGGCAGTCCGAGGGGATATCCAGGTAATTTCCCTTCATGCTCCAAAGGGTATTGCTTAGCAGCCGATTGACTCCATCATGAGAACAGGAAAATGTGCCTGTCTGCTCCAGATCGGAGTACACGGCGATGGACTCGATATCCGTTATCTCCACATCGGGATCCCCATCCAAGAGGGCATAACGGAATCCAAAGACCGCAAACGCGGTTTTGTAGCGGTCTTCCTTGCCGGAGCAGGTGAAGCGCACCTCCTGCAAGGGGGTAAGCTGCATGGGTTCCTTCAGCACCTTATCTCCAATGCCCATGATGATCAGCATTTCCTTTGCTTTCCCCCATTCGTGAATGGGTTTCCGCTTTTGGAAATTGGCTTGGGTAAACTCCCCCTGATCATCCAGTGTTTCCCCCATGCGCAGCAGCACGGTGCTGCCCTTTTGTCCTTTGGCACGGAAGGAAAGAAAGCCTGCTATATTTTGACCGAAATCGATCACACGCTTGCCGGAAGGCGTCATAATTTCTCTGCCCCTGAAATGCTCCATTTCTTTTACGGCTACATTATCTGAAGCAGAGGGGGCTACGGTTTCCCGGGCAGCCGTGGCAAACCCGGAATAGCTGGGGATCCAATTGGCGTTGTAAATCTCCCCGTCCTTCAGATCCGAAAAACGAATAGGCCCGTCATTGCTCCAGCGCCAGCTTTCATCCGTGCAGACGGTTTCGGTGGTTCCGTCGGCGTAAGTAATCTCCAGCTGGCACAGCAGCTTGGTCTGATGACCATATACCCCAGTCTGACCGTAAGCGCCTAAGCTGCCCCGGTACCAGCCATCAGCCAGAACCGCATCCAGCGTGTTCTTCCCCTTGAGAAGCCGGGTTACGTCATAGGTTTGGTACTGGATCCGCTTGCGGTAATCCGTACAGCCAGGAGCCAAAACAAAATCGCCTACACGCTCACCGTTCAAAGTCAGTTCGTAAACACCGCAGGCTGTGGCATACAGTCTGGCTCGGGATATTTTCCCTTTGAGGGTAAACTCTTTCCGAAAATAGTCCGCAGGATAGCGAGCGTTCTTTTCCGGCTTATAAGCGCCGGAAATCCAGCTTGCTTTCCAGTCGGAGTCATCCAACAATCCCAGTTCAAAGAACGAGGAAGCGATCTCCCCTCCCACGCCGTTTTCATCCCAGAGCTTCACACTCCAGTACACGCGCTCCCGGTTGTGCAGCGCACGACCTGCATAGGGGATATGAGTCATTTGAGAAGACAGCACCTTACCGCTGTTCCAGATGGTTTCCGAGCCTGCCTTGGCAATAATCTGGTAGGCTGTCTGGGTAATTCCGTCCTCGCAATTCCAAAAGAACCGGGGTGCAGCAATGCCAAGACCAATCGGTTCCGTGAGATATTCCGTTTGCAGATGAATCGCTTTCATAAGTTCTCCTCTCTACAGAGTAAATTGTACAACACAGAATGCTGCGTAAATGACAAGCAGTAAAATTCCCTGGATTCGGGACAGTTTGCGTCGAACCAGTGCGGGAACTGTCATGAACGCCATGACGAATAGCATTAGTGGGATTTCCATTACAAGGGATGCGTTCATTCCGGCAATCGTCGCGCTCTGGGGCACACTGAATGGCGCCACAGTTACAGCCATGCCATTGACCAGCACCAAATTAAACAAGTTTGCGCCAATCACATTGCCGAGAGAAAGGCTGCTATGTCCTTTGACAAGAGAAGTGATTGCAGTAACAAGTTCCGGTAAGCTGGTACCCAGGGCAACAAATGTAAGCGCAATAACAGATTCGGGGACACCAAGCGCTTGTGCAATCAGGGTCCCATTGTCCACCAGCAGATTCGCTCCAACAGCAATCAAAGCCGCACCAATGACCAGAAGAAGCAAATCTTTTATAAGGGTATTCGATTCGATGGGTTCTTCTGTTTCTTCCTCTGGCTGGAAACGATTTTTCATTTGAATTGTACTCACGACGATATAGGCTGCAAAAATTGCCAGCAAGAGGATCCCCACCGGGCGGCTGAAATAGCCAAGCCCATAGGCAACCGCACTGTAGATAATCGCATCCGCAAAGAAGAAAGCAACCGGAAGACGCAGAGACTTGGGTTCAACCTTGCCGGGACGAACCGCAATGGTAATTGCGGCAATTAGGGCAGTATTACATATAATAGATCCAATGGCGTTTCCGTATGCTATTTCACTGTGCCCCTGTATGGCAGAGGTAGTGGAAACCATAACTTCAGGCAGTGTAGTGCCGATGGAAACAATGGTAGCACCAATTAACAATTCCGGGATGTGAAACCGCCGGGCAATTCCGGTGGAACCGTCTACGAACCAGTCGCCGCCCTTGATCAGACATACAAGTCCAACCGCAAATAATAATACAGGAATCAGCATTTTTCTTCCCTCATCTCTAAAATCCTTTGCAGTTGTTAACCCGGATGAAAGCGGTGGTCGCAGATAGATGCTCTCCCGAGACCGTAACCGTTACGTTTTCAGATCCGCAGCGGACAACTGCCAGCGCGCGGCCATAGTAGGTTGTAAACGTACCGGTGTGGTACTGTTCCTCCGTGCATGGATTGGCACTACCAAAGCCCAGAAGTTCGCCGCCTTCCACGGTTACCGTCAGCTTTTCGTCCCTATTCGATTCAGTAACGCCATTGCTTCCCACAATTTCTATAGGAACATAGACAATTTCGCCTGCTTTGGCTGCCTCTTTTTCAGACTTCACTGCAATTGTCAAGGGTCCGGATGCGGAAATCAGTTCCCGCCTGCCAAGTTCTTTTCCAACTTGATCCATAGCAACGGCAGTCAGCGTACCGGGAACATACTTGATCTTAAAGATCGCTTGGCACTGCTTGACCTTTTTCTTACCGACGCTCTTACCGTTCACCAGCAGTTCCACCACCGGGGCATCGGAATAAACTTCTACTTCCGCTTTATTTCCATCACAGCCTGCCCATGCCCAGCTCTCCATAGCATTGGTTCCCCGCCAGGAAGATTTGGAGGGTGTTACGCCGGGATGGTTCACCGGCTTCACTGCAATGCGGGGGTTCTTTTCCAGCCCCCAGACCGTAGAGGCATAGCGGCACTCGCCATCCGGCCTTCCCGTAATATCAATGACGCCAGCGCCTCCCAGCACCCAGGGATAGGGGCGATTAAACGGCATTCCGCCGGTATAGCTCCAGGCTCCCAGTCCTGCCTCGCCCAGGTAGTCCCAGCTTGTCCACATAAAATCTCCTATGAGATAGGGGTACTGCTTCACCATCGCCCAGTTTTTGCCGATGTCCTGGGGGAAGGTCTCAGAGCCAAAAATAATTCTTTGGGGATGTTGCTTCCCCTCCAAGGGATACCGCCCGGAGCCGTAATTGTATCCGGCAATATCCAAAGCGTCGATGATCGGAGATGCCAGCGCGTCCACCTTTGAAGAGTTGCCCGCCTTGTTCATATTGGAGCCAATCAAGGATGCCATAATGTTAAACATCATACTGGCGTTTTGATTTTCCTGCTTTTTCTGGGCCTTCTTGCCCCCGGAAGCGGCCTCACTCATTTCGCCGTCCTGGTAAATACCCTGCCCCTTTGCCGCCCGGCTGATGATCATCAAATTGACACCGCAGGTCACAGGGCGGGTCTTGTCCATACTATGAATGAAATCGATGATCGCTTTTCCGGTTTGGACACCCTTTTCTTCGTAGGGCTCCGCCACTTCGTTTCCGATCGAGTAGAGAATAACAGAGGGATGATTGTAATCACGCTCCACCATTTCGGGAATATCGTCCCTCCAGCAGTCGGCAAAGTCGTTGCCGTAGTCATACTTGGTTTTGCGGTTGTACCACATATCGAATGCCTCGTCCATCATGTACACGCCGTAGTAATCGCAGGCTTCCAGCATGGCTCGGCTGCAAGGATTGTGGGAGGAGCGAATGGCATTGAAACCGCATTCCTTCATGATTCGTACCCTGCGCCATTCGCTTTCATCATAGGCGGCGGCACCTACAACGCCGTTGTCGTGGTGAATACAGCCGCCCCGGAGCTTGGTTTCGATCCCATTCACAAAAAAGCCTTTGCTGCTCCATGTGATTTCCCGGATTCCGAAAGATTCCGTAACCGTTTCGCCGCCAGCCGTGACCCGGCAGGTGTACAGATTCGGAGAAAAATCGCTCCACAGCTTGGCGTTTGGAATTTCCAGCTCGCAGACCGCACCGCTGCCAGCGGCGACCACATTTTCCCCGTCCAGAATCTCCAAAGAAACATCCGATCCCGCTTTGGTCTCCACCCTGACCACAGCAGGTTTCACGGAAATCGTGGTGATTTTTACGCCCCGGTAAGCGATGCCACGTTCATCTCCCACATACACCCAAACCGGGCGGTAGATGCCGGAGCCGGAATACCACCGGGAATTGGGAAGTTTGGAATTATCCGCCAACACAGTGACAGTGTTTTCTTCGCCAAACTTCAGCCCATCCAGACTGACCGTAAAGGTGGTATAGCCATACTTATGACTTCCAATTTCGCGGTCGTTGAGAAGAACTTTGCAATTTTTGTACACGCCCTCAAACTCGGCAATCACCTTCTTGCCTTCCCACTGGGCAGACGGTGTAAATTTTTTCTCGTATGTATACACACCACCTGGAAAATAGCCATGACCACCATCGGAAGTATCCGCCGTTCTTTTTTCTGAAATCATGGCGTCATGGGGCAGGGTCACCGGGGACCCGTTGCAGCTCCAATTGTTATTAAACGCAATTCGCTTCATGTTTTAACCTCCTGCATAGAATTTTACATTTTGGGGCTATCCCATTTAAAAGGCAGCACGGGCAGTTCCGCCGAATTATACAAATTCACCGGGCACCAGTTTTCCCATGCGTACTTCACCGAAACAGCACCCTCGGACGTAATGTGCGGATTTTTCACTTTGATTTTTCCGTTTTCCAGTGTTCTTTCTCCAAGGATTTCCTTTCCATCCACATAGACAGAAAGGCATTGAATGGTTTTATTTTTTGTGTGAAGCCCTTCTCCATGGCGGAAAGCGATTGTCAGGCAACCTTCCGATACCTCCGCTCTGTCAAATGTCGGACAGTCCGCTTCCACATCCAACCGATAAACATACCTCATCGCAAGACGCGCCAAGCGCTGTCCAACAGGTTGCTTCTTCTTTGGATGAATATCATCTCGAATACCGACGTCTACAGCAGTAGTCATATAGCATCCGGGCACCAAATCCGCCACCTTACTCTGCTGGGCTCGAATAAGCGGGTAATTTCGTGCGGTAACCGCAAGCCACTTTTCTTTTGAAACGACGCAACCTGAACAAACAGAAACGGAATGTTTCGGTTCCACAGCTTTCTCCATCGGCAGATCATTGCTGCAAACAGCTTGTCGTATACCTCTGCCCTGCTGTCATCCGATTCTCCCTGATACCAAATCACACCGGCGCAGGGATAACCCGCAATCGGCAGGAGCATTGTGGAATACAGTCCGGCTGGGCGTTCCGCTGCCCGTGGGCCAGGTTGTATTGGCTGTGCGTTTGCGTACAGCTTTGATATCAGCTTCATAAAGAATTCCGGGCTTCCACGCATCACATTGGCAGTCCCTTTTCGTGCTCCCTCCGTTTGGGCGCGTTCCCGCTCCTGACGGTCCCGCTGAATGTAGCTTTCCACATCCAGCCTTTTAAGATTTTCCCGGTAAGGGTCAAGGTAAAGCCGCTTCAAATCCTGATCCGATTCCAGATCTTCTTCTGCCAACCAGCAGGCAGCGGATGTCCCGCCCCAGCAACAGCTAACGATTCCAATTGGAACCCCTGGCAGATTTTTACGAAGCTCCAATGCGAAGTAGGCGGCTACCGCGGAAAAACGCGGAGTATATTCGCTGGAAAACGGGAGCCAGCGATTCCAGTAGGGGGCGTCAACCTTAAGCCCTTCTTCCCTCTCTCCTTCAAAAGCATATTTCCCTTCCTCATAGTAGTGAATCAACGGGTCATTCATCTGCACAACGGATGTGAAAGTTTGATCATAGTCCAAGGGAAACTCCATATTGCTCTGGCCTCCGGCAATCCAAACTTCGCCAAAGGAGACGTCCCGGAATTCCTTTTCCCCGTCTTCCCATTCCACAACCAACTCGCAGTCAGTGGAAGCCGGCTGCGGCGGCAACTCCAGGAATGCCTCTCCTGTGTCAACATTCTGCTCACCGACCACCGCACCATTGAGCAAAAGGCGAACATGCTTCGCCCCGGCAGATACAACGGGGATCCGCAAAAGTTGGTCTCTCTGCAAAATCATGTGATCTCCATAAATTTCAGGGAATTTCACGTTGTCCACCACCCACAAAAAATTTTTCTAAAGATATTCTATACCATTTTCTCGAAACGAGATATAAGGAATTCTCCAAATCTGTCCTTTTTTCGTCAAAAATATAATAGAATTGATTTTTTATTATTTTACCGTAATTTTTGCTATCTCAAAAGACATCCGTTTGCTATAATGGAAACAAAAAGGAGGATTCTTCTATGCGTTATTTTGTAAAAAAACTGTCTCGTGAGGGAGTGACACTCTCGTGCTATCTTCATGACGTGAGTCCGGAACTGAGCAATGCGGATCTCCGCCCGGCAATGGTCGTTTTCCCCGGCGGCGGGTACTTCATGTGTTCCGACCGTGAAGCCGAACCCATCGCCTTGGCATATATGGCGGAGGGATATCAAGCCTTTGTCCTGCGCTATACCGTAGGACAGAACATACCGTTTGAACCGGCATTGGAGGACGCCAAAGAAGCCCTTGCCTATATTCGGCAGAATGGAGCGGAGCTTTGTGTCAACACCGACAAAATTGCTGTTTCCGGCTTTTCCGCAGGCGGTCATTTGGCTGCCTGCATGGGGACGATGGCTGATCCCAGGCCATCCGCTATGGTGCTTGGCTATCCGGTCATTCTGGGGGAATTTGGCAAGGATGTCAAAAAGAATCTGCCCAATATCCCGGATTTCGTGGATAAGACCACATCCCCTGCCTATATTTTTACCACCTGCACCGATGAACTGGTTCCAGTACGGAACAGTTTTGCCCTTGCCTCCAAACTGGATGCGTACCATGTTCCCTTTGAGTTCCATGTATTCCCCGAGGGCCCTCATGGTCTTTCTTTGGCAAAAGCGGTTACCTCCGGCGGAAAACCGGGAATGGTGGAACCCGAGGTACAGGGCTGGTTCCGGGAAAGCTGCGAATTTCTCACCAAAATCTGGGGCGATTTTGAATGCAATAACAATGCCCCCGGCCTTGGTATGAAGATCGATGAGCTGGGAATCAACACTCCGCTGAAAAATCTGATGGAAGATCCCCGGTGCAGAGAAATCATTCTGTCGGTCATGCCCCAGGTGGAGGCCATGCTGGAGCAGGCGCCTTCGGCCGGTATGTACTCCCTGACTGTAATGAATCATTTTTCGCCGGAGATCATGACGGACGAGCTGCTGGAAACCTTCCGCCAGAAGCTGGAAGGATAATTTGGTTTGAATTAGCGCCCTTTCGGAAATCCGAAGGGGCGCTGCCTTTACTTACATTCCTGCAGTGCGGGAAGGAGAAGCTTTAGCACCTGGTGATAGCCGTCCGCGTACATGTGCATCCCTTCAACGGTGTATTCCGCCTTTAGATTGCCGGATGCGTCGGTGATCCCGGCGTTTACATCCAGGAACGCGGCGTCATAACGCTTTGCCAGTCCCGCGACCTGGCTGTTTGCCTCCCGGATCCTGGCGTTGGTTCGATACCGAAATATTTCCGCCATAAAGGGATTTCTCCGTCCGACCGCTTCATTGACCGGATAGTAAGCAAGAAGGGTAAGCTTGGCATTCGGCAAATGCTCCCGAATCCCATCCAAAATTTTTCCGTACCGGCTCAAAAACGATTCCATGGAAAAGGCCGGATCATTCAGGTCGTTGGTGCCAATATTGAGAAAGATATATTTGGGACTTACATCATAAACACAAGGCCCCATCACCTCCTGCATTTCCGCAGTTGTAAAGCCTCCCACGCCCCGGTTGTAGATACGCAGAGGGATCAGATATTCCTGCTGCAGTTCATTGATTGGAAACTGCTCCATTAAGCTGGAACCGGCAAACAGGATCTGTCCCGGTGTGATAAACCGGTTCAGCCGGCGGAATCGCTCCACCTTCTGTTCCTTTTCCGCCTTAGCCTGATTCTCAAAAGCCTGCATGACCAGCCCTTGGATCTTTTGGAAGGTTTCCTGCCCAAGTTCTTGCTGTAAAAGTTCTAATTCTGTCATAGTAATCCTCCTAAAAGACCGCCTGTTTTCATCAGGCGGTCTTTTATCATGTCATTTAGGAATGGGCTTTATCCGCCTGTGCCTGAAGCGCTGCGCGCATCTCCACACGAATCTCGTTGGTGATGGGATACTTTTTCAGAATAATCCAACCGACGAAGCCACAGATGCAGGGTGCTAAGCCGCTGATCACCGTAAACCAAGTCAGCATGCTGGGAATATTCGCCAGATCGCCCAGGTAGTTGCCGGTAACAGAATCTACCACATAGCCCACAGAGGTCAGGACGATGCCAATGGAAGCGGCGCTCAGCGCACTGCTGGCCTTTTCCAAAAGCTTAGAAACCGCAATGCTTAGAGCCTGACGGTTTTTGCCATTCTTCCATACATCATAGTCCATCACCTCAATGGTCAGCACATTTTGAGGGATAAACATAGCGCCCATGCTGACGGCGGGCAGCACCATGAGAACCAGCAGAATCACCCAGCTTTTCTGCAAAATGCCAAGAATGTGCAGCAGGAACATACAGCCGAGGGGAATTGCCTGGAACAACAGGAGGAAGCGGTAGAAGCTGATCACGCTCTTGAATTTCTTCATCATGGGCACCGCGATCAGGGTTCCAAGGATCAGGGGGCTGAACATCATCATGGAAATCAACAGATTCAATGTGCCAAACAGCCCTTGATTGACTTCGCCGGTGGTCATGTCCACGCAGTACGCCCACTTCGCGTAGTATGTGATAGCGGCAAACATCAGCGTCCAGATGAAGCCAACAAAGATGGAAGATGTAAAGCGGATGCGGTAGGGACGGTTTTCCTTGAACAGCAGGAAAATATCCGCGATTTTGATTTTTGCTTCCTCGGTCTGCTCGGGAATATACCGCTCCTTAACTGGGGCGACACCGATCAGGGATACAACACCCGCCACAAGCGTCAGTGCAGCAACCACAAGGCCAAAGGACAGCCGCAGGTTATTGACGGAACCGTTGATCACATTCACCACAGTCACAATACCGGAACAAATGATGCCCATCGCCATATTCATCATACGCGGTCCAATGGGTAGCTTTGCCCGCTCCGCCTGATCCAGGGTCATGCCCCGGTAAATCAGCTCGGGAGCAAAGAACGCAAGGCCAACGTCATATACCAGGTAGAACACAACGATCCAGATCATTGTGGCGACCCGGGATTCCGCCACTGCGGAGGGGATCATAAACAGGGCCAAGACACCTACTGTGGTCAGCAGAATGCTCAGGATAATAAAGGGCTTGAATTTTCCCATCTTGTTGGGCCGTGCCCGGTCCATGATAAATCCTTCAATGGGGTCGTTAACTGCGTCAAAGAAACGGGCAAACACCAGGACGCCGGTTCCCAGAGATGCCGCCCAGCTGCCCAGTCCCGCGTAGTCCGTCAGGAACAGCAGAAAGTAGGACTGCATCAGCGCCGCGATCAGAGAATTGTTGGCGCCCATGAATGTTGTTCCCCAATAGTCCCTGGCTCTCAGGGCATTGGGTTCTTTAGACTTTTTTGCCATGTTTTTCCCTCCTATATTTTTCTTCAGCAGGTTCTCCCTGCGACACCCGTATCATACCGAACTTTTTGAATTACCTATTAACAGGATTTCCTTTAATCTGGCAATTTTTCGTTTTCAATTGCAATATCAGAAAATTATTGACAGGTTCCATGAATTCATGATATAGTAAAACTGAATGGGGATGGTATGATACAGGCACCCAAAATCTCAGAACAGGAGAAGATTATGAAACTGCGCGAAAACTGCGATCTCCCCGCGTTCCTGCAGGCTGTAGACCGCTGCGCCGGAGAGGTCACCTTTGAAACGGAGGACGGCGATATTCTGAATCTAAAAAGCCAGCTGTCCAAATACATCTTTCTGGCGGCGGCCGCCTCTCCATCCATTTCGGTCCTTCCCAGCGGTGTGGTGAAGTGGACGGACGACACGGATGGATTGCTGCTTACAGAGTATCTGCGTCCCTAAACAGGAAAGTGAAAGGAGTCCATTATGGTAGACGCTGCCTCCCGGCTGGAAACCATGCGGGATATGTTTCTTTATTCCAACCGCCTGTACAGCTGGTGCCTGACGCCGGACACGCAAATGCTGTACACGAACTGCCCCAGCCCTCAGTTTTTCTACAATCTGTTTATCTCCAGCCCCTGCGCCGCCAACTGCATTAATCATTTGAAAGCAGACACTGCCCCGGTGCTTCTGGCAGATCAGGTGGGCTTTGCCTGGATCGCCGCAGGGCAGTTTGACGGAGAGGCGCTGACTGCCATTCATTTGCTGGGGCCCATGTTTACTGTAGAAGCCAACGAAAGCTATCTGCGCAGCCTGTGCGGAAAAATGAAACTGTCCAACGTCCTGCTGGACGAGCTTTTGAACCAGCTTTCTCTGGTTCCCGTGGTGCTGCTGAACATCGCCATCCACTACGCAATTATGATGCACTACTGCGTGACAGGCTTGCAAATTGACGCCAATAAAATCACGTTTATAAACGCGGGAATTCCGGATGCCTCCGAAAACCAGTGGGAGAACACCAGCTACCATGGCACCTGGGAGACGGAGCAGCAGATGCTCCGCATGATTCGGGATGGGAGCATGGATAACATGGCGGAAATTGCCCAGCGCTTCGGTGCCGGACGGGTTGGCACCATGTGTCCCGACGATCCCCTGCGCCAGGCAAAAGATGAGATGATCTGCTTTGCCGTGCTTTGCTCCCGGGCCGCGATCCAGGGAGGCGTTTCCCCCGAGGGCGGATATAATATAGCGGATTATTATATCCAGCGTGCGGAAACGGCAAAAAGCGTAACAGCCGTGCAGAACTGCATATCGGAGATGCTTCAGACTGCCGTTGCCAGAGTGCGTCAATGCAAAACCAACAGCAGGTATTCCGCCCCCATTGCTTCCTGCATGGAATATATCGAGACCCATATCCTGGAAAAAATACAGCTGGATGCAATGGCGAGGGAAATCGGCTACGCCAGCTATTACCTCAGCGGGAAATTTCAAAAAGAAACGGGTATGTCCATTTCCAGTTACATCAAGCAGAAAAAGGTGGAGTTGGCGAAAACCATGCTTGGCAGTTCCAGTATATCGGCAGTGGAGGTCAGCGAGCAGCTTTCCTTTTCCTCTCCCAGCTACTTTGGCTCGGTATTCCGCCAATATACCGGTATGACACCAAATGAGTACCAGAATAAAAGCATGAAGGCATAACGTTGCCGCCCCAGCAATTGCTGGGGCGGTCAAATTTAGAGAAGTTCGAACACAAAGGAGTCAAAGTCAACGGAGCCTTCCCCGTGATAGGTAAAGTAGAGTGCCTGAACACCGTTAAGCACGGGAAACGAAGCCTGAACAGATTGCCATTGCGTAATATCATTCAATGCAACAGGAATTTGGGCTACAGAACCGTCTTTGTTTTCATGGAGGCCGATTTTGATCGTACCCTTTGCGACGCCACGGATCCTGATACGAATATTGGTGGGCTTTGCCGCATTGAAATCAAAATACTTGAATCCCGCTGCTGCCCCATCGCGCATATTGGCAATATACTGGTCGGGGTTGTCCTCCCGATCCTCCCCGCTCTGGGTAAAATAGGGATGAGAATCGTAGGTTCCTTTCATGTAGGCGTCATAGCTGAAAGAAGGTTCCTTGTCCCACAGATTGCAGGCGATCCGGGCTTCAAATTTTCCCTGGGGAATCAGCGGCCCGTTATTTAGGCCGCAGGAGGTCATTTCCACCTGAGGAATGCTGCCGTCCGGAAGAATCGTGATTTTCTCAGCACAGCCCTGCCGGTTGCACTTGCGGAGGTTGGTCTGCCGGTGGTAGAAAATGTACCACTGTCCTTTTACGCACACCAGCCCGCCGTGGGTATTGCCGGTATAGTTCCTTGCCTCCCCTTCCGTTTGAATGCCATCCAGTCCCACGTCGCCAATGCTGATAATGGTCCCGCCGTAGGTGTACGGTCCTGTGGGGCGGTCCGCGGTGGCATAGCACAGTTCATGGCTCAGGCTGGAAGAATAGACCAGATAATACTTCCCGCCAATTTTCCGGGGACTGGACGCTTCAAAGAAGGCATGGCCTTCAAATGGTGTTCCGGCCGCGTCCTTTTCGCCGGGAATGAGAGAATGAGTTATCCCGTCCTTCAAGGTGACCATGTCCGGCTCCAGTTCCACGCAGCAGCCGCCCTTGAAGGTTGCGCCGCCGAGCGCCATCATAAACTGAAAAATCTTGGGGAACTTGGCATTGGGCGCAAACCCGGTAAACATATAGACCCTGCCGTCATCGTCTACCAGCATCCCCGGATCAAAATTATAGGAATCGCCCCGTTTCATGCTGTACAGCTTTCCGTTTTTATGATGTACATGGCCGTAGAACGCATAGGGTCCCTGGGGACGGTCCGCCACGGCAACGGAAGTAAACATTTTATCATGAAGCTGGTAGTAAAGATAATATCTTCCATCCGGTCCCTGGCAGACATCCGGCGCGTTCATGTGAGACGTTCCTTTCGGATTTTTGGGATCCTGGGTCTTTTTGTAAATGACTCCCTCATAGCGCCAGTCTGACAAATCGTCCAGGGGTGCGGACCACGCCACGTAATCATTCAGGCAAAATTCCTCGTGATTAAAGCCGTCATGGCTGCCGAACACATATAGCCGGTCTTCAAAGACATGAGGTTCTCCGTCCGGAACATACTCATAGCTGGGAAGATACGGGTTGAATGCTTGCTTCATAACGCTGCCTCCTAATGATCTTTTTGCGCATATTATACCGTGTTTTCCGCGCTTTGTGGTATCATGTTTTCTTTCTTTTTAGCAAAAAATCATTTTCTTTGCCTTTATGACAAATTTATAACAAAAATACGCAGAAATTGATACTGCCATTTGGGACTGTTTTGTTATGATATATTTACATGAAGGAAGGGGTGTGCAAACATGCGTGCAATCATGGTTATGTATGATACCCTGTGCCGGAACTTTCTGCAGCCCTACGGGAACCGTTGGGTAGATACCCCCAATTTTACCCGGCTGGCAGCAAAGAGCGTGACTTTTGACAAGAATTATGTATGCAGCCTGCCCTGTATGCCCGCGCGCCGGGATCTGCACAATGGCAGAGTGAACTTTTTGCAGCGGGACTGGGGTCCTCTGGAGCCTTATGACGACTCTATGCCGGAAATTCTGAAAACGAATGGAATCTACACCGCTCTTGTCAGCGACCATTATCACTACTGGGAGGACGGTGGCTGCACTTACCACAACCGTTATAACAGCTGGATCGCCCATCGGGGTCAGGAGGGAGACTTCTGCCGGGGCGACCATGCCTGTGTGCAGCGGGTGGGAGAACTGGGAAGCACTGTGAAGGATCCTCAGATCCGGGCTCAACTTACCCATGTGCAGGACAATGCCAACCGCGGCCATCAGCAGGCAGAGGAAGAAATGCCCCAGGCAAAAACCTTCGCGGACGGGATTGCCTTTCTGGAGGAGAATGCGGATCTTCAAAATTGGTTTCTGCAAATAGAAACCTTTGATCCTCACGAGCCCTTCTTTACCCAGCCTGCGTGGAAGGAAAAGTATCCTGAGCTTGCCCAGTATATGGGCAGTAAGTCCGACTGGCCCGGTTACGATCCGGTACGCCCCAACGAAACGCCGGCGGATATCCGCTATGTGCGCCAGCTGTATGCCGCACTGGTATCCATGTGCGACCACTACTTAGGGCAAGTGCTGAATGTGATGGATAGACACAACATGTGGAAAGACACCCTGCTGATTGTAAATACTGACCACGGCTTCCTGCTGGGAGAGCACGACTGGTGGGGAAAGTCCATAATGCCCGCCTATGAGGAGATCAGCCACACACCTCTCTTTATCTATGACCCCGTCAGTGCCATTCAGGGACAGCGCCGGAGCCAGTTGACCAGCGCCATTGATCTGCCCGCCACCGTACTGGATTTCTTTGGCCTGCCTCTGCCCCCCGATATGCAGGGGCGGAGCCTGCTTCCGGTGATTCGGGAAGAAAGAGCCGTTCGGGATACGGCGCTGTTTGGATTCCACGCAGGCATCACCGCAATGACCGATGGAAAGTACACCTATTTCCGTGCGCCGGCGACAGAGCAGGAAAGCAACTGCTACGATTACACGCTGATGCCCACCCGTATGCGGGAAATGTTTAGCGTCTCCGACCTGCAAAAAGCTGAGTTCGCAGACCCCTTGCCCAATAGCAAAGGCTGCCGCGTCTTAAAGGTTCCTGCCAAAATCAGCTATGTAAGTCCCGTGAACTTTGGCACAAAGCTGTTTGATGTAGAGCGGGATCCTGCCCAGGCGCATCCACTGGAGGATCCTGAAACGGAAGCGAGGCTGGCGAACCGGCTGGCTGACGAAATTGGGAAGGCTGGGGCACCGGCGGAACAATTTGTCCGTATGGGGATAAAAGCAGACAGAACCATTACCGCAGAGGACATCACCAAATTTCATGCCCATGAAGCGTCCGTGCAGACACCGGATGTGCTGCCAGGACTTCAGTGGACGCCTGAGGCCAGAAACATCTGGCGCGCATGGTCGAAAATGATGCCTCCCCAAGCGCTTACCGCCGCTGGGCAGATCATCGGACAGATACACGCTGCCCATTCGAATACGCCGGTTTCCCCCGATGATATAATCGCCGCGGTAAAAATCATGCTTCCGCCGGAGCAGCAGCAACAAATTCTCTATTTCATGCTCACCGTCTCCCGGGCGGACTGAGGGAACCGCTTATGAATAGAAAACCGGACGTGAAAAAGCTATGGAAACTGCTGCTCAGCACCCTGTATATCAGTGCGTTCACCTTTGGAGGCGGGTTCGTGATTATCACGTTCATGAAGCGAAAGTTTGTGGACGAACTGCATTGGATCGATGAAAATGAGATGCTGGACTTGGCCGCCCTTGCCCAGTCCTCTCCCGGAGCCATCGCAGTCAATGCGGCGATTCTGGTCGGCTGGCGGGTAGGCGGAGCCATCGGCATGATCGTTGCCGTAATTGGAACCATTCTTCCGCCAATCCTGATACTGACGGTTGTCTCCTTTTTCTATGCTGCCTTTGCTTCCGACCGGTATGTCGCCGCCGTGCTCAAGGGCATGCAGTCCGGAGTCGCCGCTGTGATCTTCGATGTTGTCTGTGACCTGGCGGCAAACGTGTTTAAATTAAAAAAGCCTGCGTTTATTGTTATCATGGCCGCTGCTTTTGCCGCTACATGGTTTCTAAAGGTCAATGTAGTCCTGATTATTGTCTGCGCTGCCGTCTTTGGCATTCTTCTGGAGATTTACACACAGAGAAAGGAGGGGCGGATATGATTCTACTTCAGCTGTTCCTTTCCTTCCTGCAGATTGGCTGCTTCAGCATCGGCGGCGGATATGCGGCTATGCCACTGATCCAGGAGCAGGTAGTCACCGGGCATAACTGGATCACCATGGATGAATTTACCGATTTAATTACCATCGCGGAAATGACACCCGGCCCAATTGCCGTAAACTCTGCGACCTTTGTAGGCATTCGCATCGCGGGGATTCCCGGCGCGATTGTGGCGACCTTCGGATGTATCCTGCCCTCTATTGTGATCGTTTCCATTCTTGCCTGGAGCTATTATCAATATAAGACCGTATCGACACTGCAAAGCATTCTTTCCAGTCTGCGCCCAGCCGTGGTGGCGCTGATTGCCGCGGCGGGTCTATCCATTCTAAAGACCGCTGTTTTCTCGGAGCAGGCAATTTCCATTGAAAATGTGAGCTGGCTCCAGCTAATCAGCTTTATTCTCGCATTTTTTGTTTTGCGGAAGTACAAATGGAACCCCATTCTTGTGATGGCGCTATGCGGCATCGTTGGATTTGCCGCTGCATTGCTTGGCAGCTAACTCTATATGGATACTTGGATTTGCAAAAAAGCAAAGGGGATCCCATGAGAAATATAAGTGTTATGATCAAGCCCGCATCGAGCCTGTGCAATTTGCGGTGCAAATACTGCTTCTATGCCAATGTCATCGAACACCGGGAGGTTCGCTCCTATGGTATTATGCCGCTTCAGACCATGGAGGCCGTCCTCGGAAACATTCGATCAGATCTTTGCCCTGGGGATCGAATAACCATTGCCTTTCAAGGGGGCGAGCCTACTATAGCAGGTCTTGAGTGGTTCCAGGCCTTCACAGGTATCACAAATGGCTGGGATGGAATTCGTGTCAGCTATGCGCTGCAAACCAACGCCACCCTGCTGGATGATGATTGGTGCGATTTTCTAAAAAGGCACCGCTTCCTTGTGGGTGTTTCTTGGGACATTCTACCGGAATGCCACAATTCCGCCCGGGTAGATCCTGCGGGAAACGGTACCCATCGCAGAGTTTTGGATGGAATTGCACTGCTCAACAAATGGCACGTGGAATATAACATTCTTTGCACGCTGACCAACTTTGTTGCCCGGCACCCCAATCAGGTTTGGAAGCAGCTGACTCAGCACAATATCCGCTATGTCCAGTTTACTCCGTGTCTGGATGAGCTGGACAAACCAGGGCAAAGCATATACGCATTGGCTCCGAAGCGGTTTGCCTCCTTTTTCAACCGAATTTTTGAATTGTGGTACGAGGATTACCGTAGGGGTCAGTACCGAAGTGTAAAGCTTTTTGATGATATTGTGAATCTGCTCGCCTACGGGATACCCACTGCCTGTGGAATTGACGGGGCCTGCCGCCCTCATATGGTGGTGGAAGCGGACGGCAGCGCCTATCCCTGCGATTTTTGCTGCACGGATGAATACAAGCTGGGCAGTCTCACACAAACCGGTCTTCGTGCGCTGTTTGAATCGTATTCTATGGTCTCCTTTCTGAACCGCCCCCATGTTACACCGGAGCTATGTCATGACTGCGGATTTCAAAGGCTTTGCGGAGGAAACTGTAAACGGATGCAGCGACAGATCTGCTGCGCCCCTGGGGAACACTTTTGCGGTTATCAAAGCTTCCTGCGAAGCCACATAGCTGAATTTCAAAAAATTGCAGCTGCTCAAAAAAGATAAACCATTGGCCCAGCTGATATGCTGGGCTAATTTTATACCTGTCAGAAATTCCACTTTTCTGCTATAAATCTCTCTTTATTTCAAGTCAATAGAAATATTGCCATATTTCTATAATCTTTGATACTGTTTTTCCCCGGTATCTGGTAGAATTACAGTCAACGCCGAGATATGGTTCTTATGAATTGCAAATGGAGGTAACATAATGGCAGAACATAAGCATGACGTCATAACCCATTCCTGCGATGTATTGGTGGTCGGCGGAGGAATTGCCGGGATGGAGGCCGCTCTCAGAGTTGTTTTCCTTGGGCAGACCGCAATCATTCTTGACAAAGGGATCTTCGGTCACTCCGGTACCTCGGGCATGAACTGGGGACATACCTACCAGAGTATGGAATATTCTCCCGATGATGACGCTACCATCGCCAACACCATTGCTGTAATGGATATGGTATGTGAAGGCCTTCTGAATCAACCCTATTTCTATCATTTGCTAAAGGCGCATAAGGAAGAAAAGATTATTCAGAATGGCCTGAAATACGGCAGTATTCCTCTGTATAACGAGGACGGCACGGTTCTTTCCCACAACACAGTGAATCCCCAGTTTCCAGTCACCCACGATCAGGGGTTCTGGCCCAGAATGATGGCGCAGTGGTGCAAGCGGAATGGGAACGTCACCGAAATTCTGGATTTGATGTATGTTGTGGACATTCTCCTTTCCGAAGACGGCAGAGCGGCAGGTGTGGTTGCCATCGATCTGGTAAACAGCATCCCCCATGTATTCCGCGCCAAAGCAACCATCATGGCAACCGGCAGCTATTGCTGGATCACCGGCTATAACGGTATGGGTGCGGAATCCATGGCAGGCAAGGAAAACACCGGCGACGGTATCGCCATGCTTTTGCGGCATGGAGTCCCTATGGCGGATATGGAGCAATACTGCGGAGATGCCTCCCAGTGGACACCTATGGGCGTCCGTCAAACCATGGGAAATTTCAACTTTGACGCAAGTCAAACCCCCAGGAATATGATCTATGACAAAAACATGGTATCCTGGCAGGATATGATGGGCGATGAGCATCCCATGGTCAATATGGGAGCCAGTATGCGAGTCTTCTACGGTCTTCGGAAAAACGGCCGCACAACCGAAAACGGCGGCTGCTACATCAACAAAGATGCCGCCCCGGTAGCGCCCCGCTATTTCCGGCGAGTGGAGGAACGGCAAGAGCAGGTTTTGGAATATAAACTGCCTCAGTACGTGGAGGTCGTTCCCGAAACCTGGGATTCCGCCGGCCACCCCAGGGATTTGTCCGCAACCTCCGAAACCATCATTCCCGGTCTGTTCTTCGCCGGAGCCGCCCCCGGTGCTCTGGGCGGCATGACCCAGATTGCTGCCCAATCCGGCGGATGGATTGCGGCAAACGGCGCGGTGGAAATTGCGAAGAAAGCATCCTTGCCGGAAATCTCCGGAGACCAGGTGGATTCCATCGTCAAGAAAGCGTTTTCTTACCTGGAAAAAGAGGTGCCAAATCCCATTCGCGCAAACGAAATCATGCGCAAAATTCAGACGACCTACTGGGATCGGGAAAACGGTCCGCTGAAGGACAAACAGAAAATCCTGGAAATCATCGCCAAGCTGGAAAAGATTCGCGATGAAGATCTTCCCCGGATGTACACCCCCGATAAGTCCAGGCGGATGAATGTGGAATGGCGGGATTGTTTTGAAGCAGAGAATATGCTCTACTGTGCCCTCGGTGCGTCCTATGCCGGACTTATCCGTAAGGAAAGCCGGGGCTTTCAGATGCGAACCGACTATCCCAATCCGGACAACAGCTACGGTCTGAAGAATACGGTCACACGGATAGACGCAAACGGGCACTTCCAATCCGAGTTTGCGCCAAAAATGGATCAGATCATTCCTTCCTATATTCTAGAGAGGATGGTTGCGTCGGACATTGGTCTTGATACCTTTGCCGATCCTGCCAATGACGCGATCAACCGTAAAGCAAAGGAGAATGTGTAATGGATAAAATCATTGCAAATGTATTCCGCTATGATCCGACCACCGATTCCGCCCCCTATTACAAGGAGTATGAGGTTCCCTTCACAGCGGATGAAAGTGGAATCATGACCGGGCTGCAGGTGCTGCATTATATCTATCAGAATATTGAGCCTATCGTGTATGACTATAATTGCCGGGGCAGTATCTGCGGCAGATGTTCCATGGTCATTGACGGAAAACCTCAGCTGGCTTGCTATGCTCCGCTGAAACCCGGTTATCATACCTTTGAGCCGTTAAAAAACCAACCCATTATTCGTGACCTGATGATTGATCGGAAACCCACTTACCAGAAATTCGTGGAAACCGAGGTTGCAAAAAAGACGCTGAACCCCGTAACCAAGTCCGAGGATATTGACTATGACCTCTATTGGAACACCCTGGAATATCTAAATAATTGCAGAGAATGTATGTCCTGCTATGATGTATGCGCCGCTCTGAAAGCAGGTGATCGAGACTATGTTGGTCCGGGTGCAATGATGCAAATCGGCTTCCGCTACCTGGATCCCCATGATCACGGAGATCGGCTGCTGCAGGCTGTGAATTCCGGCTTATGGAAGTGCGTGATGTGCGGTGGCTGTGAGCTGGTGTGTCCTGCGCAAATACCCATTACCCGCATTCTGAAAAAGATGCGCAATGATGCTGAAAAGCGCGGTCTGAAACCGGATGGATGCGACAATGACAATTTCTGGAAAAACCGTGCAAAGGAGGATAAGCCGGAATGAACGCTGTAACATTAAAGGAATCCACCGTGGCGCAGCTCCAGAAAATCGTTTCCGAGTGCATGGGAACAGAAGACTCCTTTTGTAAAGCGCGCTGCCCAATGAGTACGGATGTAAAAGCTTATGTGAACCGGATCGCAGCGGGCGATTACGAAGGAGCCTTAAGGATTATTCGGGAAAAACTGTTTTTGCCCGGCACACTGGGGCGCATTTGTGCCCATCCATGTGAAAAAGAATGCAGACGCCAGCGGGAATTTCAGCAGGCAATTTCCATTGCCGCATTGAAGCGCTTTGCTGCTGACCGGGCAGATGATGAGGCTCTGTGGGATACCTCCGTCAAGGAGGATACCGGAAAGCGTGTCGCCATCGTTGGAAGCGGCCCAGCGGGTGCCCAAGCGGCTATTGATCTGCGCAAAGCGGGGCATCAGGTCACCATCTATGAAAAGAACAAAAAGGCCGGTGGAATGCTCCAGTATGGCATTCCCAAATACCGTCTTCCCAGGGAGGTTCTCGATCGGGAATATACCTACCTGGACAAACTGGGTATTTCCGTTTGCTACGAAACCGAAATTGGGAAGGATAAAAGCTTTGAATCTCTCCGGCAGGAATATGACGCTGTTTTGCTGGCCCCTGGTGCCCAGAAGGGCAATTTGATCCGTGTTCCCGGAGCGGATGCCCAAGGCGTATATGTGGCAACTGAGTATTTAAAGGAAATAGCGGAAACCGAACAATTCCATGGCGCCGGTGACGCTGTATTGATTATCGGCGGCGGCGATGTGGCAATGGACTGCGCCCGCAGCACGTTAAGGATCGGTGCAAAACAAGTGATGCAATGCTCCTTGGAGTCCCTGGATATTCTGCCCGCCAGCAAAGAAGAATATGAAAGCGCTTTGGAAGAGGGAATTCAGATGCACCCCGGATGGGGTCCAAAGGAGATCCTGATCAAGGACGGTCATGTTGCGGGCGTTCGGCTGCAAAAGGTCGCCTCTGTTTTTGACGCTGCCGGAAGGTTTAATCCGTCCTACTGTGATGAATTTCTTACGCTGGATGCGGACACCGTCATTATGGCAACCGGGCAGGTCGTTCAGGATGCCGCAAACGGTCAGCTGCCGCAAATTCAAGGAGGGCGATACTCCTGCAACCGGGATACCCTTGCTACGGATTTAGATGGCGTATTCGTAGCCGGAGACGCTGCCGGCGGTAAAATTGTAATTGAAGCCATGGCGCTGGGCCGCAAGGCGGCAATCAGCATTAACCGTTATTTGAGCGGGCAGGATCTATTGGAAAACCGGGATTTGGCACATGAATGGGCTTACGAAACCAAACTGGATGTTCCCCTTCCCGCCGGGACGGAAGACTTGCCCCGCATGATGAAAAACCTGCGTCCTGTCAGTGAGCGTATCCACGACTTTGCGCCTGTGGATAACGGCTTTACGGAAGCGCAGGCGAGAAAGGAAGCCTCGCGGTGCCTGCAATGCGAGTGCCGCCTTTGCGTGAAGGAATGCGAGCTAATGGATACCAGCCGCAAATGCCCTGGAGAAGCATTCTCCGATATTCTCGCGGGAAATGTAGATCCCTTGTATATCTACTCCTGCAACGATTGCGGAGACTGTGTCCATACCTGCCCGAAGGATCTCGATACAAAGGGGGCTATGTCAGCGGTTCGCCAGGAGATTGCCGCGGCAAACGGTGGGCAGTCCCCGCTCCCTGGTCACCGGGCTGTCAAAATTCATCAGGAGCTGGGCTTCTATTCAATGTACACGACAAAAGTTAAGGGAGGCAGGAATCATGGCTGAGTTCAATATCCATACACACTTTGGCTTTCTTCCCGGATGCAGTCTGTCATCCTACAATCCCGAAGCAGTTGGCAAGACAGTTGCTTATCTGAACCAGGTACTTCCCAATTTCTCAGCAATCTTAAAATGCTGTGGAAAGCCTACGAAGGACATGGGGGCCTATCCCCTTTTCCGGGAGCGGTTTGAAGGACTTCTGAAAGATATTGCGGACGTCGGTGTGGAGGCAATGATTCTCGCCTGTCCCAACTGCAAGGCAACTTTCCAGGCGGAGAGCGGCATTCCGACATATTCCCTATGGGAAATATTGCCCCTTATTGGACTTCCCCAGGAGGTTCGCGGCAAAGCTGCCCATTCTGATATTGTTTTTACCATCCATGATTCCTGTGCTACCCGGTATGACCGAAAGCTTCAGGATGGCATTCGATGGATATTATCGGAATTGGGGTATCGGTATATAGAATCCGAAGCATCGTTCGAAAATACAAAATGCTGCGGCTTTGGAGGACAAGTGAACACCGTAAACCCGGAAATGACACGCCGTGTTTTGAACCGGCGTCTGGAAACCCTGGAGGATCTTCCTGTTGTAACATACTGCTCAACCTGCCGCAGCGCAATGATGCAGGGAAACCGCCCCGCATGGCACATTCTGGATTTGATTTGGGGAGATGTCGTAATGGCAGCAGATCTTCCTACAGAGGACTTGCTGGAAGATCCCAGAAATGTATGGCACAATCGGTATGAAACTAGGAAGCAAATTGAAAAGATCAAGGGTGTCTGAAATGTGTGCTATATTAGGGCAGGGCGAGAGCGCACCACCCTAATTCTTTCACCCTAGGTGTAATCTGACAAATTACTCATATTATCCGCTTTTAGCGGGTAATACCACTGAACTGCCGAGAGGATGTGATTGAATGCCTGTCGTAAAACAAGTAACCGAGCGATGTGGTCTGAAAGGGATTCAATAACCTGCCTTGTCCGTAGAAAGGGCCGATTATGCGATAAGCCAATAAGCAAAAAGTGAAGGTTGTCTTAGTACACGATGAATTGCCATCAGAACAAGGCAATCAGATTATCCTCAAATGTCCCAAGTGTGGGGCAATCATGGCCAGTTATATTCTATCTGGATAAACAAAATAAGTTTGTACATAGCATCCATCCGCCGGACACGCCATCATAGAATGGTAAAGCAAGCCGGATAGGTACCTATATCCACCACAGACATGGTGAGAACAAGACTTCCCGAGTTAGGGCATGACAAACAGCTTTTTAGCTGTATTGTCATGCCCTTTTTGCAATCTTGGCCATGGCCGTATAATGGTGTAAATTGAAAAAAAGATGAGCCAATGGCTCTACCTTCAGGTATAATGATGAAGCAAGCAAACT
>CAZCLX010000012.1:0-27515 GCA_964499615.1 uncultured Oscillospiraceae bacterium | reverse complement strand
GGGACAAAAGATCCGCCATCCAGCCGCAGACGATTTGTTCAGAGTTTCCTTAGGGACATTTATCAAAAAATCGGAAAAAGGGAGGCGGCGTCATGTCAGTGGACAGATTGCAGGAAAAGATCCGGAAGGGGAAAAACGCGCTGATTGTCAGCCTTCCGGCGGATCCCGGGGCGCTGCCGCCGGAATACCGGGAAGGGGATGGCCCTTTGGCCCGGACGGACGCCTATTGCCGGGAGCTGATGACGGCGCTGAAAGGAATTGTCCCCGGGATTCGCCTGAGTCTGTCCGCCTTCTCTCTGATGGGGCCGGAGGGACTGACGGCGCTGACGGGACTTCTGAAAGCCGCGTCCAATCAGGGATTTTATATCCTTCTGGACGCTCCGCTGCTGCTGTCCGAGGAAGATGCCACCCAGTGTGCCGAAGCGTTTTGGGGTGGAGACAGCCGGTTCCCCTGCGACGGCGCGGTGGTGTCTGCCTATCCCGGAAGCGATGTGCTCCATCCTTTCCTGCCTGGATGCAAGACGGGAAAGAAGGATCTGTTCGCCTTGGTTCGGGGAGCCAACCGGTCCGCTGCTGCCCTCCAGGATCTGCTCACCGGATCCCGGGTGGTGCATACCGCTGCGGCGGATCTGGTCAGCCGGCTGGGGGATGATGTGATGGGACGCTCCGGCTACTCCCGGGTGGGACTGGCGGCATCCGCCGGCTCCGGGGACAGCCTTCGCTCCCTCCGGCAGAAATACCCAAAACAGTTTCTCCTGGTGGACGGGCTGGACTATCCTTGGGGCAACGGGAAAAACGCTTCCTACGCTTTTGACCGGCTGGGCCATGGGGCGGCAGTGAGCGTTGGCTTGTCCGTTACCGCCGGGTGGAAGCAGGCGCCCAATGGCACAGATCCATTTGACACCGCCGCCGCTTCCGCTGAGCGGATCAATAAAAATCTGTTGCGCTACATTACCATTTTGTAGGGGGATCGCTATGACGATTTATGGAAGTATGCTATGCCCGGACTGCGTTCAATGCCGGGAGGCACTGGATCGGGCAGGGATTGAATACACGTTTCTGGATTTTGGAGCGGATCTGAAAAGTCTCAAAGCCTTCCTCCAAATCCGGGACGGAAATCCCCTCTTTGACGAACCCCGCCGGGAAGGGAAAATCGGGATCCCGTGCATCGTCATGCCGGATGGCACTGTCCGCCTGGACTGGGAGGTATGTACGGGGGAAGCGGCCAGCGGGTAGCGGCTATTGGTTGGCTCCGTCACCCCGTCTCCTAACTGCTACCGGCTACCCGCTAACCCGCGGAGGGCGCTTTAGCCGATGCCGGCGCCCATGCCGCTGTTGCCGCCGGCAGAGCCAATTCCGGTGCCGCCATTGCCGTTGGTTGCCGCACCGTTGCCGCCCATGCCGCTTCTGCTGCGGGCACTGCCGTCGGTACTCTCGCCGGTGCTGCTGCCACCGTTATCCCCGGCGCCTTCTCCGTTGCTGTCGCCGCCGGTTTCACCGGTGCCGTCCAGGGGGCCGTTGCCATTGTCGGTGGTGGGCGTGGTGTCTTCCGTCTCCAGGCTGGAGGGAGGCGTTGTTCCACGGGTTGGTTCGGATGTGGGGGCGGAAGTACCGGTGCTGGATGAAGGCGGCGTGGTTTCCGGCACGTTCCCCCGGCCACGGCAGCCTCCGCAAACTGCCGCTACCAGCAGCAGGGCAGAGATCCATAAGCAGAGCTTCTTCATAATCATTACCTCCATATTTTCTTTCTGCTCCGTTAGTATCCCCAGCCTGGATGGCTTTACCCTGGTAAATTCGACCAAGAAAAAAGCGGAATTTAATTTTTTACCATTGCTATTTTTCCCGGCAGCGTGTATAATGGGTGACGGAAAACGAAACATAAAGGAGACAATTCGATCATGAAAAAGCTTTCTGTGAAAAAAGGCGGGGAGTGTATGGCATGCCTGGAGTGCGTCCGTGCCTGCTCCCAAGCATTTTATAAAGAGTTCCATCAGGATTTGAGCTGCATCCGTATTGTGGCGAAGGGTACCGGGGCAAAGCCAAATACCTGCATTCAGTGCGGCAAGTGCATGCGCACCTGCGAACATGAGGCTATTACCCAGAATCCCAAGGGCGTGTACATGATCAACAAGAAGAAGTGCGTCGGCTGCGGCAAGTGTGTGGAAGCGTGCCCCATGAAGGTCATGGTTTTGAAGCCGGAGAATCCTGCATCCAAGTGCATCGCCTGCGGCATTTGCGTCAAAGCGTGCCCCATGGAGATCCTGGAGATCGTTGAGAAGTGATCCTTTTCCGGCGTATTCCTGAAAAACTGGCTATTTGGAGGAAAAAATGAAGTACAATGGTCGATATTCCAGTGGGAATCATGGGAAGAAGGGGAAAAAGAAAAGCAGAATAGTCTGGATCATTTTGGGGACGATTCTGGTACTGATTCTGGTGGTTGGCATTGCGGCGGTTCTGTATGTGCACTCCATGCTTGGGCTGGTGCAGCATCCCAATGAGGAGAGCATGGATCCGGATCAGGCGCTGATCGACCAGCTGATCGGAAATATGGATGACGAGACGGAGCCTACTGTGGAGGCGACCTCGGAAACAACGATGGAGACGGAGCCTCCTGATTATTCCAAAACCGGGACAATTATCAATATTTTGGTGATTGGTCAGGATTCCCGGGAAGGGGAGGAATCCAAGCTCGCCGATACCATGATCCTGCTTACCCTCAACCGGGAAACCAATGTTTTGACGATGACTTCCTTCCAGCGGGATTTGTATATCAAGCTCCCCGATATGTGGGGGCACAAATGCGGCAAAAACCGGATCAATACCGCCTATGCGCTGGGCTATGCATGGAAGGGCGAACTGGGCGGCATGCAGATGGTGGATCAGCTCATTCTGGAGCAGTTTGGCACCACTGTGGACTACAATGTGGAAATCGACTTTGAAGGGTTCGAGAGTATTATCAACGCCGTGGGCGGAATCGAAGTGGAGATGGATGAGGACGAAACCAATTATATGAACAATCTCGACAACCTTTCCGGCAGCTTTGTTGTGGGCGAGAACCACCTGGACGGGCAGTCAGCGCTGGCCTTTGCCCGGATGCGCCACGCTTCCGATTCCGACAGCGATATTAACCGGACAGGGCGCCAGCGACGGGTGATCAACGCGGTAGTAAGTAAGTGCCGGACTATGAGCATTGTGGATCTTCACAACCTGCTGACGGAGCTGCTGCCCATGGTGCTCACGGATATGCCCAACGATGTGATCCTTACCTACGCCGCGGAGCTGCTTCCCAGCATTGCAAGCATCAAGCTGGAGTCCATGCAGATTCCTGCCGAGGGTACCTATCATGGCGAAATGGTAGAGATTTACGATGTATCCAGCGGCGTGCTGATCGCCGATGTGGAAGCCAACAAGCAAATGCTGATGGCGGTTGCCGAGGCAGACGCACAGGAAGACCAGTAAAAGAAAAGAAAACAGGAGCGCCGTGTTCGTACCGTGGCGCTCCTGTTTTTGAATGGGTACACGAAATTTTGTTTGAAAAAAATACTTGTGCCAATGGGGATTCTGTGGTACAATATCGCGGAATAATACTGATTTTCAATAAAAATGTGAAATCCAAAGGATTGAACATTTTTACATGAAGATCATATAAGACGAATTTCTGGTATTTTCTATTCCGAAAATAGCAAAAATGACAGCGCCGCCAGGCGATGTCTTCTGGATAAAATGAAACCATTTTATCCAGAAATAGTATAAGAAACAGCGTTAGGAGCGAAGTATGAACGACACGATACGGATTCGGGGGGCCAGGGAGAACAACCTAAAAAACGTGAACCTGACCATTCCCAGAGACAAACTGGTGGTGTTTACCGGGCTGTCCGGTTCCGGAAAATCCAGTTTGGCGTTCGATACAATTTATGCCGAGGGTCAGCGGCGGTATGTGGAGAGCCTCAGCTCTTACGCCCGTCAGTTCCTGGGGCAGATGGATAAGCCGGATGTGGACTCCATTGACGGACTTTCTCCCGCCATCTCCATTGACCAGAAGACCACCTCCCGCAGTCCCCGTTCCACCGTGGGCACGGTTACGGAGATTTATGATTATCTCCGCCTCCTGTGGGCAAGGGTGGGTATTCCTCACTGCCCCAAGTGCGGCAAGGAGATCCGTCGCCAGACGGTGGATCAGATTGTGGATCGGGTGGAGGCGCTGGGAACGGGAACCCGTTTTCTGGTGCTATCTCCTGTGATCCGGGGGAAAAAGGGCGAGCACCAGAAACTGTTTGAGGACGCCAGGAAGCAGGGGTTTGCCCGGGTGCGGGTAGATGGGATCCTGTACGACCTGACGGAGGAAATCAAACCGGAAAAAAATAAGAAGCACACCGTGGAGCTGGTGGTGGATCGGCTGGTTCTGAAAGAGGGATTGCGCCGCCGTCTCGCGGACTCCATCGAGACTGCCTGCACTCACTCCGGAGGACTGGTTACCGTTCAGATCCCGGATCAGGACGAGGAGCTGACCTTCTCCCAGAACTATGCTTGTGAGGACTGCGGCATCAGCCTGCCGGAGATGGAGCCAAGAATGTTTTCCTTCAATAACCCCTCGGGAGCCTGTCCTGCCTGCACCGGCCTGGGCTACCGGCTGGTGGCGGATGAGGATCTGGTGATCCCGGATCGGGAGAAGTCCATTTTTGACGGAGCCATCCAGGCCTCCGGTTGGCGTTCCGCCCGGACGGATTCCATTTTCCGGATGTACTTTGAGGCCCTGGCCCAGAAATATCATTTTTCCCTGACGGAGCCGGTGAAAAACCTGAGTAAGGATGCCATGGATGTGATCCTGTATGGCACAAAAGGGGAAAAGCTCCGGATGACCTACAATCGGGGAAATGGCATGGGTGTTCTGGAGCAGCCATTTGAAGGAATTCTGAATAATATTTCCAGAAGGTACCGGGAGACCCAGTCCGACGCTGCCAGAAAGGAAATGGAGGAGTGCATGGCTATGGCGCCCTGCCCCCAGTGTCACGGAGACCGGCTGTCGGACATTGCCCTGGCGGTGACCGTGGGGGGCGTCAGCATCATGGACTTCTGCCATAAGAGCATACGGGACGCGCTGGCTTTTGTAGAGGGACTCCATTTGGAAGGCAACATGGCGGTAATCGCGGAACAGATCCTTCGGGAGATCCGGATTCGGCTCCAGTTTTTGTGTGATGTGGGGCTGAGCTACCTGACCCTTTCCCGGGGCGCGGGCAGTCTATCTGGCGGCGAGTGCCAGCGGATCCGGCTGGCGACCCAGATCGGCTCCTCTCTAATGGGGGTGCTGTATATCCTGGATGAGCCGTCCATCGGCTTGCATCAGCGGGATAACGACAAGCTTCTGGCGACGCTGAAGCACCTTCGGGATCTGGGCAATACCCTGATCGTGGTGGAGCACGACGAGGATACCATGCGGGCGGCGGATTTTCTGGTGGATGTTGGCCCCGGCGCGGGAAGCCACGGCGGGGAGATCGTTGCTGCCGGATCCCTTGCGGATATCATGAACTGCCCCCGCTCCGTAACCGGGCAGTACCTGTCCGGGGTCAAGAAAATTCCCGTCCCTGCAACCCGGCGGGCGGGGAACGGTAAGAGTCTGGTGATCCGTGGGGCAAGTGAAAATAATCTCCAAAACATAGATGTGTCCATTCCTTTGGGAACACTGATCTGTGTCACCGGCGTGTCCGGATCCGGCAAGTCCAGCCTGGTAAATGAGGTGCTGAATAAAACCCTGCTGGGCAAGCTGAATCACGCCCGGACCCGTCCGGGGAAGTGCCGATGTGTGGAGGGGCTAAAAAACCTGGACAAGGTTATTGACATTGATCAAAGCCCCATTGGCAGAACGCCCCGCTCCAATCCAGCCACCTATACCGGGCTATTTAACGACATTCGGGACCTGTTTGCCTCCACGGCGGACGCCAAAATGCGGGGCTACGGTCCCGGGCGGTTCAGCTTCAACGTCAAGGGGGGCAGATGCGAAGCCTGCTGCGGCGATGGTCTGGTAAAAATCGAAATGAACTTCCTTGCGGATGTATACGTTCCCTGCGAGGTGTGCCACGGTGCGCGGTACAACCGGGAGACCTTGGAGGTGCTGTACAAGGGCAAAAACATTGCCCAGGTGCTGGATATGACAGCCGAAGAAGCGGTATCGTTCTTCGATAATCTGCCCAAGATCCGCCGGAAGGCTCAGATGCTCTGTGAGGTGGGCCTGGGTTATGTAAAACTGGGCCAATCCAGCACCACCCTTTCCGGCGGCGAAGCCCAGCGGGTGAAGCTGGCGACGGAGCTGGCTCGCGTATCCACCGGGCGCACCATCTATATTTTGGATGAGCCTACCACCGGTCTGCACGCGGCGGATGTTCACAGGCTGATCGATGTGCTCCAAAGACTGGTGGATGCAGGCAACACGGTGCTGGTGATCGAGCACAATTTGGATGTGATCAAAACCGCCGACTACCTCATTGATCTCGGCCCGGAGGGGGGCGACGGCGGCGGATGCCTGGTGGCTTGCGGCACGCCGGAGGAAGTCGCCCAGGTGGAGGAAAGTTACACGGGACAGTATTTAAAGAAATATCTGGAATGATACGATTTAATACTGTATTCAATAAAATGTGAAATCCAAAGGATTGAACATTTTTATATGAAGATCATATAAGACGAATTTCTGGTATTTTCTATTCCGAAAATACCAAAAATGACAGCGCCGCCAGGCGATGTCTTCTGGATAAAATGAAACCATTTTATCCAGAAATAGTATAAAAAAGCTCCCGTCCCATTGGGGCGGAAGCCATAATAGCTAAAGCTTTTCATATAATTCCGGCGGCAGGAATTCGGATAGCTCAATAAGCGTGTGATCCTGCTCCCCGGCGTAGTCGACGGTAAGAACATTGGAGTGGAGAGACGCCTGGCAGCCCTGGCGAATGGCGAGGGTCATGGTAACCCTTGTTCCCGCGTCTTCCGGACGATCTACCAGTACCGCGCCCTGGTGCTCTGTTGCGGCGGACTGAATGAGAACCATCCCCAGGCCAATCCCTTGGCGGGGATCCTCAATGGTGGGCTGACGAAGGTACCGGCGGAAAAGCTGGGAGCGAATATCCTCAGGGATTCGGTCACCGCCGTCCTGGACACTGAAGGACAGCAGCTTCCCCTGCCTTATCAGGCTGACCTTGACTTCGCCTCCCTCGGGAGAGAATTTCATGGCGTTGGACAGCAGATTCAGAACGGCGCGTTCCAGCATCTGCCGATTGGCAAGAGTGTAGACCGGCGTATTCAGTCCCTGGTAGGAGAGATGAATACCGGAGCCTTCCGTAAGCGTTTGGGCCTTTTCCATGATTTCCCGGAAGAGACTGTCCGCGTCCAGATACTCCTGGGTGGACATCAGGGAACCGGTGCCAGCGTCAGACATGTTGCCAACTATCCGGAGCAGCTGATAAATCCCCCGGTTCAGCCGGGCAGAAATCTCCCGGTTTTTCGGGGACATCGCTTCACTTTCAGACAGCTGCGAGGCATTTGCCAGGATCCCGGTGAGCGGGGCGCGGAGTTCCCGGGCGGCAAGTGCCAGCGCCCGAAGGACATCCGACTCCGTTTCCGGATCCAGAAGGAACACGTCTTCGCCCTCCAGCCGGGTAACGCTTGCGCCCCGGATCCCGACTCCGGCCCGCAAGGTCAGGTGGAGCGTACCACCCTGGAATTCGGCGTATTCCGCGCTGCCGGTAAGCAGCAGCGGCTCCACGCCGATCCCTTCCACAAAGTTCAGGCGGGCAGCAGGAGAATTGGTTTTGATGATTTTATGATCCCGGACACAGAAGCCAGGGTAGGGGATCAGATCCAGAAAATTGAGATTCTCTTTTTGCATTTTGTTTCCTCCTGACCCACAGATAGGGGCGGATTTCCGACCCGCTGTAATAGGATGCGCAGGTTGGAAGAAACTAACCCGGGTATATTTCGATGGGTTTCGTCTCTATACCCATTTTACAGGATTTGTCGAAAAATAGCAAGAGGAAAAGATGGCTTGGGGGTGGAAAATGTGTCGATACATGAAGGACACCGGGAGCGGCTTAAAAGGCGCTTCCTGGAAGAGGGGCTGGATGGATTTACGGAGATCCAGGCACTGGAACTGATGCTGTTTTACTGCATTCCCCAGAAGGACACCAACCCCTTGGCACACGCCCTGCTGGATCGGTTTGGAACCCTTGCCCAAGTGCTGGAAGCGCCGGTGGAGGAGCTGAGAAAGGTTCCCGGAGTGGGGGATCATACGGCGGTTTTCCTCCACCTCATCACCGAGGCGTCCCGGGTCTATATGGTCAGTCGCTGCACCCAGGAAAAGATCCTGCCGACGCTGGAAAGCTGCGCGGAGTATTTGCTGCCGTTTTTCTTTGGCAGAAAGGTGGAAACCGTGTTCCTGCTTTGCATGGACGCAAAGTGCAAGGTTCTCTGCTGCAGAGAGATCGGAGAAGGCAGCGTCAATGCCGCCGGGATCTCCATTCGTCGGGTGGTGGAGGCGGCGCTTTCTTCCGGGGCATCCTCGGTTGTGCTGGCTCACAACCATCCCAGCGGCCTGGCGCTTCCTTCCAATGAGGACATTCAGACCACCCGCCGGGTGGCGCTTGCGCTTCAGGCGGTGGAGGTGCATCTTGCGGATCATGTGATCATCGCGGATGGGGACTATGTTTCTATGGCTCAGTCTGGCAGCCGGTTTGACAATATCTTGATGATTTAAGGAGAGAAAATGGATCATTTTAAACTGGTATCTGAGTATAAGCCCTCCGGGGATCAGCCGGAGGCAATACAGGGTCTGGTAAACGGTGTCAACTGGGGACTGCGGGAGCAGACCCTCCTGGGGGTCACCGGCTCCGGAAAGACCTATACCATGGCGTCGGTGATCGAGAAGCTGAACCGGCCTACTTTGGTGCTTGCCCACAATAAGACGCTGGCGGCTCAGCTGTGCTCCGAATTCCGGGAGTTTTTTCCGGAAAACGCGGTGGAGTATTTCGTTTCCTATTACGATTACTATCAGCCGGAGGCGTATATCGCCCATACGGACACCTATATCGAAAAGGATTCCTCCGTCAACGAGGAGATCGAGCGCCTTCGCCACTCCGCTACCTCGTCCCTGTTTGAGCGGCGGGATGTGATTGTGGTAGCGTCGGTCAGCTGCCTGTACGGCCTGGGCGACCCCATCGACTATAAAAGCATGGTCATTTCTCTCCGTGTGGGGCAGGAGCGCCCCATGGACGAGATCCTGAAAAGACTGACGGAGATCCGCTACGAGCGCAATGACGTGGATTTCTCCCGAAATAAGTTCCGTGTCCGGGGGGACACCTTGGAAATCTATCCCGCCTACTGGGCAGGCCGGGCCATTCGGGTGGAGTTCTTTGGAGATGAAATTGACCGGATCAGCGAAATCAACGCAGTATCCGGTGTACAGGAGCGGTTTGTGGATCACGTAGCCATCTATC
This sequence comes from uncultured Oscillospiraceae bacterium, assembly GCA_964499615.1. Classification (GTDB taxonomy): domain Bacteria; phylum Bacillota; class Clostridia; order Oscillospirales; family Oscillospiraceae; genus Faecousia. Next base: position 18,039 of record CAZCLX010000012.1, on the reverse strand, counting down.
CCGCCAGCCACTATGTGGCCTCCCGGGAGAAGCTTCAGCGGGCCATGCTGGAAATCCAGAAGGAATGTGACCGCCAGGTGGAATATTTCCGCTCGGAAAACAAGCTGATCGAAGCCCAGCGGATTGCCCAGCGCACTGCCTATGATCTGGAAATGCTGACGGAGATCGGGTTTTGCAGCGGTATCGAGAACTATTCCCGGGTGATCCAGGGCAGAGCGCCGGGTTCCCCGCCTACCACGCTGTTGGACTATTTCCCGGAAGACTACCTGATGTTTATTGACGAGAGCCATGTGACCCTGCCCCAGTGCCGGGCCATGTTTGCCGGAGACCGGAGCCGGAAGGATTCCCTGGTGAATTACGGTTTCCGCCTCCCGTCGGCTTACGATAACCGTCCCCTGAATTTTGAGGAGTTTGACAGCAAAATCCACCAGGTGATTTATGTCTCCGCGACCCCTGGGGAGTACGAGCGAAGCCGCTCCGGCCAGACGGTGGAGCAGGTGATCCGACCCACCGGCCTGCTGGATCCCAAGGTGGAGGTGCGGCCTATTGAGGGACAGATCGACGACCTGATTGGGGAAATCAACACCCGGGCGGCGAGAAATGAGCGGGTGCTGGTGACCACCCTGACCAAGAAAATGGCGGAGGATCTGACGGTCTACCTGCAAAAGGCGGGGATCCGGGTGCGGTATATGCACTCCGACATCGGCGCTATGGAGCGGATGGAGATCCTCCGGGATCTGCGGATGGCAAAATTTGACGTTCTGGTGGGGATCAACCTTCTCCGGGAGGGACTGGATCTGCCGGAAGTGAGCCTGGTGGCGATCCTGGACGCGGACAAGGAAGGGTTTCTCCGCAGTGAGACCAGCCTGATTCAGACCATCGGCAGAGCCGCCCGGAACGCCGACGGCATGGTGGTCATGTACGCGGACACGGTGACGCCTTCCATGCGCTCTGCCATCGATGAAACGGAGCGGCGGCGTGCCATCCAGGACCAATTCAACCGGGAGCATGGGATTGTCCCGAAGACAATCATTAAGTCCGTCCGGGATCTGATCGAGATATCCTCCCCCACCGCCGAGCGGAAGGGCCGCACCGGGGTGAAGATGACCCGGGTGGAGAAGGAAAAGGAGATCGCCCGCCTGGAAAAGCAGATGAAGGAAGCCGCCAAGATGATGGAGTACGAGTACGCCGCCATCCTACGGGATCAGATCATCGAGCTGCGGGGGGATGTGAGCAGGTAGCGGTTCCATACTAACCGCTAACCGCTAACTGCTACCTGTGCTACATATCCGCCAGATGCTTTGCCAGTTCCCGGGTTACCTGGGCGCTTCGGTGGGCGGCGATTCGCTCGAAGGTGGGGTAGTCCATTTCGGCGCTGTCGTCAGCCTTGTCGGAGATTGCCCGGAGAATCACAAAGGGGACGCGATTCCGGTAAGCGGTCTGGGCGACGGCGACGCCCTCCATTTCCGTGCACAGGGCATAGGTGAGGGCAATGATTCGCTCCTTTGCTTCCTTCCGGCACACGAACTGATCCCCGCTGGCAACCCGGCCAATCTTGGTGTGGCCGGGGTGTACCTTCTCCGCGGCGGCAAAGGTGCAGGCCATCAGCGATTCGTCCGCTGGGAACGCCAGCACATCCATGTCGGGCACCTGACCGACGGCATACTTTGGATTCAGGGCGTTTACGTCAAAATCGTGGTACATGGCGTCCTGGCTTACCACGAAGTCCCCAATGTCCAGGGCAGGGCACAGGGAACCGGCTACGCCGGTGTTGATGATGTGGGTGACGCCGCAGCAGTCGCAGAGGATCTGGGTGCAGATCGCGGCGTTGACCTTGCCCACGCCGCACTGCACTACCACTACGGGCAGACCCTCCAGCGTACCTTCCCAGAAGGTGGTACCTGCCCGGGTGAAGGATTTTTTGTCCTCCATTTCCCCCAGCAGCGATTCAATTTCCACTTCCATGGCTCCGATGATTCCAAGCTTTTTCATGTTGTGCCTCCTTATTCCGGATAGCGCATCCGCTCAGCCGGAATGGCTTCCAGCAACGCGGCGTACCGGCTGCCCCAGTAGCTTGCCATGGACAGGTTCATGTCCAGAAAGTTTCCGCAGTCCCGGGCGGCGGCTCCGGGCACTTCACCCCGGTAATCCCGGATGAACCGGAAGCAGCCCAGCACCAGAGGCAGCACCGCTTCCGGCGTCAGGTCTCCGGCAAGGAGCAGATAAAACCCGGTGCGGCAGCCCATGGGACCAAAGTACAGCACCCGGCTGCCCCACTGGGGGTCGTTTCGCAGATAGGTCGCTCCCAGATGCTCAATGGTGTGAACCTCCGCGGTATTCATCACCGGTTCCCGGTTGGGAGCGGTGAGACGCAGATCAAAGGTGGTTACCGTCTCCTTCCCCACCCGATCCTTCCGGGAGACGTACAGCCCCGGCATCAGGGTAAGATGGTTCACGGTAAAGCTGGCAATTTTCTCCATAAGGTTCCCTCACTTGTTCCCGGCATTTGCCGATTCTTTTTGAAAATCATACCACAGGATAGCCGCATTTGCAAGAGATCGCCGAAAAAACCGGTCTCATACTGTTTCTTGATAAAATGGTTTCATTTTTACTGTGAAAGTCTCAAAAAATGGGATAGACTCGGAACATTTTTGCTGATTTTCATTCATGGTGGCGCCGGGCGCGGCATGGACATTTACCAAGAAGACATCGCCTCGCGGCGCTGCCATTTCGCTGTTTTCGGAATGGAAAATAGCGAAAATCCGTCTCATTATGATCTTCATATAAAAATGTTCAATCCTGCGGATTAAACATTAATATCAGCATCAACCGTGAGTTGAGAAAAAACAACCAGCGGTTGCGGAAGAAAAAACGGGAAATAAACGATTATTTGATAGCTTTTTTCGGGGAAATATGGCATGATAGAGAAAACGAAAGGGAGGTATTGCTATGGAGCAAACATTGGGAAAGCGGATCACGCGGTACAGAAAAGGCCTTGGGATGACGCAGGATCAGCTTGCGAGCCGGCTGGGGGTGACTGCCCAGGCGGTGAGCAAGTGGGAAAACGACCAGTCCTGCCCGGATATCACTATGCTGCCAAAGCTCAGCGAAGTTTTCGGGATATCCTCGGACATCCTTTTGGGAATCCGGGAGCAGGAAGAAGTTCTGGTGCCGGAGGTGGTTGCCCCGCCTCAGGAGAAAGAGAAGAAGAAGGGACACAAAGCGGAGTTCGAGTATATCCCCGACCGGAAGTCGACCATGGGATTTGCCCTGTGGGTGCTTGTGACGGGAGGGCTTCTCCTGGCATCCACCCTGCTTCACTGGGGCACTTCCCTGTGGGACATTCTTTGGCCGTCGGCAATTCTGGCCTTCGGCATCACCGGCGTGGTGGACAGCTTCTCCTTTTTCAGTCTCTGTTGCGCGTTGTTTGGCGGGTTCTTCCTGCTGTGTAATCTGAATCTGCTCCCTCCCGGGGTGGATAAATCCTTACTCTTTCCGGTGCTTCTGATCCTGTTCGGCCTGAGCCTGCTGGTAAAAGCGTTCCGCAAACCGATAAAAGCGGCGTTCGCGTTTAATCTTGAAGGGGATGGCGGCAAGGAAAGCAGTGCCTATACCGAGGACGAGGAGAAGGAATGCTTCTTCTGCAAGTCCGGTTTTGGAGAGGATCATGTCCAGGTGACGCTGTCCACGCTGCGGTCAGGAAAGGTGGAAATGAGTTTCGGGGAAATGACTCTGGATCTGACAACCTGCGGCCAAATTGCAAACGACTGCGCCCTGGAACTGAACTGCTCCTTTGGAGAATTGCAGGTGCGGGTCCCCAGAAGCTGCCGGGTGATCTGCAATCGGGAGGGCAGTCTTTCCTCGGTGGAGTATTCCGGAAGCCCTGATCCCAATGCGGAAACCGTCATTCGGGCTGCCTGTACCGTAAACTGCGGAGAGATCAAGATCCGTTACATCTGATAAATGGGCGTGCTGCAATCCGCAGCACGTCCATATGATACGCATCGTCAGCGGCACGGTTTATTAAGGCGAGTTTAAACTTCAGGTTTTTTTTGGTTTTATGGCAATTCGGCTTGCTTTTTTTCGCTTGGGGTGATAGAATACAATTAGATTACCATAAAGGCTGGGATTTGCTATGGATAATAACGATTTCGACATCGATTTTGACTTTGAAAAGGAATATGGATTTGACCCTAAGCTTTTTATGGATACCAATGAAGAGGAACAGGAACCCGATCCGGCGGAAGATATCGGCCAGGTGCCAGAGGAACTGCCGGTGGAGGGAGAAGGGGACTTTGACCTGGATTCCATTTTAGGCGGGGAAGAAGCGCCGGAAGAGGACGAAGCGCCGGAGGAAGACGTGCCCGAAGAGGATTTCTCAGGGGAGGATTTCCCCGATCAGGACAGCTTTGGGGACTATGATCTGGACGATATGGACGGCGGGGAGGAGCAGCCGGAGGAGGATATCCCCATCCGGCGGCGGAACCGTGTCTACCGTGAGGAGCCGCAGGCGGATCCCGAAGAGGAGGAGGCCGGCGGCGAGGATGACGCGGTAGCGGAAGAGGAGGAGTCTCAGGAGGATGAGGATCCTCGGCCGATCCGCCGCCGGGAGCGGAAGCCCCGGGAAAAGAAGCCGAAGGAGCCTTCTATGTTCTCCAAGCTTCTGGATCTGTATCTGGAGCCGCTCCATCGAACCGGCGGGGAGGAGACCGTGGATTCCTCCGGGAGGATCCGCCGCCGCCGTAAGCCCACCAAGGCACAGATCTTCAAGGAAGTCTACCTGCCTGCAATCATCGCCGGCGTGGCGCTGGTGCTGATCCTTACCTTTATCATTGGCTCTGTGACCAACGCGGTAAAGCGGAAGAATTACAGCGACAAGGTAAAGCAGCAGGAGTCCATCAAGGCCTCCCAGGATGCCGCCGCAGCAGAGGTGGAATATAATTCCATCCTGGAAGAAGCGGACAGACTGGCAGCCGGCTATGATTATGAAGCCGCCATTGAGAAGCTGGATAGCTTCACCGGTACCGATGCTGACCACGTCCAGCAGATTACCGCCAAGAAAGCGGAGTATACCAACGCCCAGTCGGCGCTGGTGGCGTGGAAGGATTATTCCCAGATCCCCAACCTCTCCTTCCATCTCCTGATTGCGGATATGTCAAGAGCCATGGGCAATATTGAGCTGAAGGGGAAGTACAATATGAACTTCGTCACCACCGATGAGTTCAGCAGGATCCTGGATCAGCTTTATGCCGCGGGCTATATATTGGTGGACTATGACAGCTGGCTGAGCTGCAGCATTGGCGTGGACGGTAAGGAGACTTATTTCGTTCAGGATATTATGCTTCCCGCCGACAAAAAACCGGTGATGATCACCGAGACTCTGGTTAACTACCTGGACTATATGATCGACAGCAACGATGACGGTACCCCGGACGCCGGCGGCGATGGGTTCGCCTATCGTCTGGTGGTGGATGACAACGGGGACATTCAGGCAGAGTATGTGGATGCTACGGGGGAGACTCTGACAGGGGCGTATGATCTGGTGCCGATTCTGGAGAACTTCATTGCCCAGCATCCGGATTTCAGCTACCGGGGAGCGAGGGCCACTCTGGCAGTCACAGGGAACCAGGGCATTTTCGGCTACCGGTGCAATACCTCCTACATTTCCTCTGTCAGCCAGAGCTATTATGATGAGCAGCTGGCAGGTGCCAAGGCCATTGTTCAGGCGCTGGACGAGAAGGGCTATACCTTCGCCAGTTTCACCTATTCCAATGCCAATTATCGGAATCTCAGCGCCGCGCAGATCAAGGAGGAAATGCGCAACTGGACCAACTACGTGATGCCGGCTTTCGGAGATGTCCAGGTGAAGGTCATGGTTTACGCTCAGGAGCAGGGCATTACCGACTACACCGGAGCGGGATTCACAGCCATGTATGACGCCGGGTTCCGGATCTTCGTGGATCAGGCGGAGACGCCATCTGTGGATGCGGGCAACAGCAGCTATATTAAGCAGAACCGTCTGATGGTCTCCGGCAAGAATATGGCATGGCACAGCTCCATGTTCACCGGGCTGTTTGACTGCAATGTGGTTATGGATTCCGCCATTCGGGGCAATGTGCCTCAAAACTAGGCCTTGTTTAAGAATTGTCAACACGCCCGAATGGCGGCTCTTTTCCCGCCATACCGCGTTGTTTTTCCTTGAAATACACAAGCATTCCTGCGTCAAATCGCCTGTCTGGCGTAAAAATTTCTCGCCCTTGGGCATATTGCCAATTATCAAACAAGGCCTAAGGAACGTGTTCATGTTTTTTGATGAATACGTGGTACAATATAATCATTCCATTAAGGAGGTAAAACTATGGAATTGTTGAAAGGAAAAATCGCTATAGTGACCGGGGGCACCCGAGGAATTGGGCTGGAAACCGTGAGAACGTTTCTCCGAAACGGCGCCAAGGTGACGCTGTTTGGTTCCCGGCAAGAGACTGTGGAGAAGGCGCTGGCAACCCTTCGGGAGGAAAACCCGGATTGGGACGCCTGGGGCCTGTGGCCGGATCTCAAGTCCTATGCCCAGGTAGAGGTGGCCATCCATCAGGTGAAGGAGCGGTACGGCAGACTGGATATCCTGGTGAACAACGCCGGTGTTTCCGCCAGAGACCCGCTGTACCAGTATGATCCGGCAGACTTTGAAAAGACCATGGCGCTGAACGTAAACGCTATGTTCTATACCTGCCGGGCGGCTGCGCCCATTATGAAGGCTCAGGGCGGCGGCGTGATCCTTAACACCAGTTCCATGGTGTCGGAGTACGGTCAGCCCGCCGGCGTGGCGTATCCCACCTCCAAATACGCGGTCAACGGCATGACAAGATCCCTTGCCCGGGAGCTGGCGAAGGATCAGATCCGGGTGAACGCGGTTGCCCCCGGCATCACCAGGACGGATATGCTGGCGTCGCTCCCCAAGGAGATGGTGGACAGAATTTCTGCCGGCATTCCTCTCGGTCGGGTGGGAGAGCCGGAGGATATTGCCAATGCCTTCCTGTTCCTGGCCAGCGACATGGCATCCTATATCACCGGCGAAGTGCTCCGGGTGGACGGCGCGGCTATGACGTGATCCTGGAAAATATGGATAGCAAAAGCCCTGACGGTTCAAACCGCCAGGGCTTTTTATGACGCCAACTGCCCACTGCCAACCGTCCCGGGCGGCACGGCAACCTCGACGCGCCGCGGAATGCGGCTGACATTTGGAGGCAACCCCGGAGAATAGTGGCGCGTTACGAATTCGCCAGAAAAAGACTAAGGAAACTCTGAACAAATCGTCTGCGGCTGGATGGCGGATTTTTTGTCACCAGCTCTTGCCGATTTATTCAGAGCTTCCTTATTTCAGCCAGAAGCCTGGTTTCGCATCCTGGAAATTGGGGTTATAGCAGGGATCGGTATGCCGGAGCACTTCTGCCCAAGTTTCACGAAAGCGCCGGGCTTCCGCTGCCAGGACCTTTTTGGGGGGCAGCCTTGGTGTATGGTCCTGTTTGAGGATGGAGTAGGGAGTCCAGAGAATCCGGTAACCGGCATCCCGAATCCGAAGGCACAGATCTGCCCCGCCGTGATCCGGGGAAAGGTAATCCCGGAAGCCTCCCGTCTGCTCCCAAACTGCCCGGGGGATCATGACGCATTCCGGGGAAACCGCACAATACTCTTGGGAATAGTACAGTCTGCCGTTGTAGCCGTCCATTCCGTCCGGAACCCCCACGAAGGGACAGGCGGCGGTGCGGAGGGGACCGTAGCCCAGGATCAAGCCCGCATGGGCAATTCGATCCTTACCGTCGAAAATTTTTCCGGCTGCGGCACCGGCGTTATCCCGCTGGGCGTACATCAGAAGCTCCTGGATCCAATCCGAATGGGTGGGAACGCAGGTGCTGTCCAGAAACAGAAGCTGTGTGCCGGAGGCGAACCGGGCCGCGTGGTTGCAGGCATCCCACGGGTTCCAGGGATCCGGCGCCGGAACAAATCGGACATTGGAAAAGCCGGAGATATATTCCCGGAATTCCGGACGGTCCGGAGCCGTGGCAAGAATTTCCACCGGGGAATAATCTGTGATTTTCAGAACGGTGTCCAGGCACGTCCGCAAATCGCGTTCCCCGTGGACAATGACGCTTACAAGGGGGGTATCCGTGAGCTGGTAGCGGATCCGGTAGATCGCCGGAAAAACCTCGGAGCTTTCCACCGTCCCGGGTATCTCCAGCCGGTTCAGCTGACTTTGCACCGCATGGATGCCGGCATCGATGGCGTATCGCTTGCTGTTGATATCCTCTGCCACGGAATTGGGATGGCACCGCCAGTAGTAGAGGATCTTTGGAATATGAACAACTTTGCTTGCCTTTTCCGTTGCCCGAAGCACAAAGTCGTGATCCTGGCTACCGTCATATTCCGAGCGGAAGGGGCCTGCCTTTTCCAGCAGCTCCCGGGAGAAGGAGGTGAAGTGGCAGATATAGTTATTTCCCCGGAGGTTATCCGGGAAGAAGTCCGGCTTGCAGTGGACGGTGAAGATATGCTTCAAGCTCCCGACAAAAACGGCCTCATCGGTGTAGACAAAGTCCGCACCGGTTTCGCAAACCGCTTTCATCACCTCGTAAAGGGCGGAGGGGTGGAGGAGATCATCGTGGTCAAAGAGGGAAATATAGTCGCCGGAGCCAAGTGCCAGGCAGGCGTTGGTATTGCCGGAGATGCCGAGATTCTTTTCCAGTCTGCGGTAAAGGATCCTGGGATCGCCGGACGCATACTCCCGACATATTTTCTCCACCTCCGGGTGAGCGCTGTCACTGCCGTCGGCAAGGCACAGCTCCCAAGCTCCATAGGTCTGGTTCTGAACGGAGGATATCATCTCCCGGAGAAAATTTTCCGGGGTGTTGTATAGAGGGACGATAACGCTGAACAGCAGTTTTTTAGGGAAGACCGTGCCGCGCTGCTTTTCCAGCTCCTCACTGAAAAAGCGAGGGGTTCGGAGCGAGCGAGGCTTGATCAGATAGAGCCGAAGCCGCGTCCAAATCTTTTTCAGCGTAATAATCGGACCGTATCGGCGCAGATACGAAACGGTTTTCGGAATAAGCTGAAACAGCTTCCGAAAGGGATGGTTGGTGTTATTCTTTTTGGAGACTTGCTTCATAGGCGTCGCACACTTCCTCGGTTTTTCCGATCATTTTTACTTTCCCGTGATCCAGCCACAGAACCCGGTCACACATTTCCCGGATTTGATCCAGACTGTGGGAGACAAACAGCACCGTGGTGCCGCCGCCCATCAGTTCCATCATCCGCTTGCGGCTTTTCTCCTGGAAGTTGGCGTCGCCAACCGCCAGAATTTCGTCCACGATCAGGATCTCCGGGTTCACTTCCGCGGCGATGGAGAAAGCCAGACGCATCAGCATGCCAGAGGAGTAGTTTCGGATGGGAACCTCCAAAAATTTTTGAAGCTCAGAAAACTCCACAATTTCATCGTATTTCTCCCGGAGATACTTTTCCGAATAGCCGAGAATAGAGCCATTGAGAAAAATATTCTCCCGTCCGTTGAACTCAATGTCGAAGCCGCTGCCCAGCTCCAGCATGGGGACTACGTTCCCCTTCACCTCCACGGACCCGGTGCGGGGCTTGATGATCCCGGAGATCACCTTCAGGAGCGTACTTTTTCCGGCGCCGTTGTGACCGATGATGCCCAGAACCTCCCCCTTCTCCACGGTAAAGCTGACATCCTGGAGTGCCCAGAATTCCTGCTTATGGATCTGGCCTTTCAGAAGCTGAACCACATACTGTTTCAGGGTGTCGATGCGGTCATTGGGCATTTTGAACCGAACGGATACATTTTCTACTTTTATCATAGGTGCCTCACAGGTGAAGAATGAATTCGTCCTGCTTTTTCCGGAAGAGGGTAAGCCCGATGGCCATGGGGATTACCGCGCACAGGAAGCAGGCAAAATAGGCGCTGGGAGCAGGAGAGACCCCGTCAATGAGAATAGTACGACAGAAGGTTACCACCTGATACATGGGATTGCAGCGGTAGAGGGGAAGCAGGGAAGAGGGGATGATAGACTCCGGATAAAAAATCGGGGTCGCGTACATCCACAGCATGACGAGAATGTTCCAAAGGAACTGAACGTCCTTGAAAAAGACCATGCCGGTGGCAAGGATCAGGCCAATGCCGGTGCTGAGCAAAACCAGGCATAGAAGCCCGTAGGGCAGCAGAAGCATTGCGGGCTTTGGGTAAGCGCCGGTAATCAGCATAACGATCACCAGGGGAATGATGGAAAAAAGAAGGTTAATGGTGGAGGATACCACAGAGGCAGTGGGATAGATGATTTTTGGAACATACACCTTGGTGATCAGCGGCGTATTGTCCACAATGGACTGGGAGGAAACGGAGGTAGCTTCACTAAAGAAGTTAAAGCACACGATACCGGTCAGCAGGTACAGGGCATAGTTGGGAATGTCCCCCCGGAACAGGGTGGAGAAAACCACATACTGCACCAGCATGGTAAGAAGGGGATTCAGGAAGCTCCACAGGACACCCAGAACCGATCGCTTATACCGGGATTTAAAGTCCCGCAGGATCAGCTGCTTCATCAGAAAGCGGTACCTGCGGAAAGTGGCGGCAAAGGTGAGAAACCGGTTGGTTTTTCCCTGGGATGCCAGACGGCTGGTGTGCAGGCAGTAGCCGAGCAGGAGCAGCCCAAGGGCTGCCACGGCGTACCAGTAGACTTTTCCTACCAGCAGCGCGTCCCGCTCATAGACCTGAAAGCACAGAGAGCCTTCCATGCTGACCCCATCCGCGATGGCCAGATCCTCCGGAGCGATTTTCTGGGCAACAGCGGCCTTCCCGGTGGAAATGGCATTGCCCAGGCAGACGGTAACGGCGTTTCCCGGCGCCCCATCCGGGGAGGTAAGCACCAGATACAGGGGCTGCTCTTTGGAGACCGCCAGGGGCGTATCCATGGAGAGGGATACCACTTGGTTATCAATCATACCGCTGGAGGGAACCGTGACACTGTAGAGAAGCGCCCCGGATTCATCCACAATGGAGACGGTAAGCTGGGCGGTATTTTCCCGGGCGAAGGTACCCATCCGGAGAGAAACGGAGGTGATCCAGTCGCCCTGGGGAACAAACCGCTGGCGGATCTCCCGCTGGGCGGTGATTTCTCCAACGGTGGTGGCGGCGGAGAGCATGTCCGTGTGAAAATCCCGATAGTATAGCTGCTGCCTGGCAATCAGAAAAAACATACCTGCCACAGCCAGGTAAACCGCCATCACCAGCCCCACGATTTTTGTTTGACGTTTGTTCACAGATAAGACCTCCGAAGTGGATTACGCCTGGGGAAGGGACTTTAGCTCCTCGAGATAGCGGCGGAGGGCGTCCTGCCACAGGGGCAGGGGAGTAAAGCCGTTTCGCGCCAGCTTGCTTTTGTCCAGACGGCTGTTGAAGGGCCTTTTTGCTTTGCTCTCTCCGTATTCCTCGGTGGTCACCGGAATCACCTTGGTATCCCGATGGGCCTGCCGGAAGATCTCACACGTGAAATCGTACCAGCTGATGTAGCCGCCCTCGTTGGTGGCGTGGTAATAGCCGTATTTGTCGGACTGGATCATTTGCACCAGCAGCTTGGCCAGGTCAAAGGTATAGGTGGGGGTGCCGATCTGATCGCACACCACCCGGACGGTATCATGGGACTGGCTGAGGCGAAGCATGGTCTTAATAAAGTTTTTTCCGTTCAGGCCAAAGACCCAGGCGATCCGGACAATGAAGAATTTCTCCAGGGTGCCGCTGACCGCTTTTTCCCCTTCCAGCTTGGTCTGACCGTAGACGTTCAGAGGCTTATAATCCTTGCAGTCCGGATCCCAGGGAGTTTCTCCCTGGCCGTCAAAGACGTAGTCGGTGCTGAGGTAGAGCATTTTGCAGCTGAGCGCCTTGCAGGCGGCGGCAATATTGGCGGTGCCGCCGGCGTTGACGGCCCGAACCTTTGCCACCTTGTCGTCGTCCTCCGCCATGTCCACGGCGGTCCAGGCGGCGCAGTGGATCACCCCGTCTGGCTTTGCCTCCGTAAGGGCGCGGCTGACCGCTTCCCGGTCGGTAATGTCCAGGGAAACGTAGGGCATTTTTGTAACGGGGGAGCCGTCCTGTATGCCGGAGTACTGGGAAGCCAAATCGCTTCCGATGCCTTCTATCCCCAGCCGCGCCAGTTCATTCATCACATCGTGGCCCAGCTGACCGGCGACACCGGTAACAAAAACCTTCATAGTATTTTCTCCTAAATCACATTTTTCCGCAGAAGGCGGATAACGGCCATGACCGCCCCGTTGGGCAGCCCCGCCGCCACCAGCTCAAACAGAGTGATGGGCAGTCCCAGATGGCGGTAGCGCCACATGACAGCTTTTCCTTTCCCGGTCTGCCAGTTTTGCTTTCGTGCCCTTGCCCAGCAAAGGCCGTCCTGAATGGCCTGCTTTAGATTTTCATCGCAGTCAAAATGGGCTTCCAGCCAGGAAAGCCTGTCGATAATGATCTGGATCCGCACCTGGGCATAGCTTTCCTTATCTGTAACCCCCAGCATAACGCCGGTCTGGTTGTCGCCATGGAGCCGGTACTGGATCAGTGCCTTGGGTTCCGCGTACAGCAGGCCGTGGGCGGCGCTCCATAGGGCCAGGTAGTGATCGTGGAAATAATAGGGGCAGAAGGGCAGGGCAGCTTTTGCCTGGGGGGCGTCCATCATGCAGGCACAGCCGAAAACGAAATTCCGGAACAGCAGCCCCGGAGCCAGATCGGTGCCGGAGTGCTGGGCGGCGTGCTTGCGAACCTTTACAATGCTGTCTGCCGTCTGGTTTCCAGCACCGTCGATGATGGCAACGTCGCAGCAGACCATTACCGCGCCGGTGCGCTCCATGTCCGCTTCCAGAATTTCCAGCTTCTCAGGGAGCCAAACATCGTCCTGGTCGCAGTAGGCGAACCGATCCCCCTCCGCTTCCTCCGTCAGCAGCTCAAAGGTCTTATTGGAGCCAAGATTCGCTTCGTTTCGGCGGTAGGTAAAGGGAAAGGCGGTGACGCACTCCCGGAGGGTCTGCTGTATGGTTTCGGAAGGAACGTTTGGGGAGCAGTCGTCCCGGATATAGAGGCGGAGGTTGGGGTAGGTCTGGCGGTTGAGGGATGTTAACTGTTCCCGGAACCATGTGGGGTTTGGGTCATAGATTGCCATCAAAACGGCAATACAGGGCTTACCGGTTTCCATACATTTGCTCATAATAGGTCTGATATTCTCCCCTGATAATATTTTCCCACCAGGGCTTGTTGTCCAGATACCACTGTATGGTTTTCTGGATTCCATCGGCAAATCTGGTTTCCGGCAGCCAGCCCAGCTCACTGTGGATCTTGGTGGGGTCGATTGCGTAACGCATATCGTGGCCCTTCCGGTCAGTGACAAAGGTGATCAGGCTCTCGGGCTTTCCCAGGGTCTTGCAGATGATCTTTACAATGTCAATGTTCCGCATCTCGTTGTGACCGCCTACGTTGTACACTTCGCCCACCCGTCCATTGTGGATGATCAGGTCGATGGCTCGGCAGTGATCCTCTACGTACAGCCAGTCCCGGACATTCTCTCCGGTGCCGTATACCGGCAGGGGCTTGTCCGCCAGGGCGTTTGTGATCATCAGGGGGATCAGCTTCTCCGGAAAGTGGTGGGGGCCGTAGTTGTTGGAGCACCGGGAGATGGTCACGGGAAGACCGTAGGTTCGGTGGTAGGCCATGACAAGCAGGTCCGCCGCCGCCTTGGAGGAGGAGTAGGGGGAACTGGTGTGGATGGGGGTCTCCTCGGTGAAGAACAGGTCGGGCCGGTCCAGCGGCAGGTCGCCGTACACCTCGTCGGTGGATACCTGGTGATACCGCTGGATGCCATACTTCCGGCAGGCGTCCATCAGGGTAGCGGTACCCATGATATTGGTTTGCAGGAAGATACCGGGATCCTCAATGCTCCGATCCACATGGCTCTCCGCCGCGAAATTTACGATGATGTCCGGCTTTTCCTCTTCAAAAAGGCGGTACACCGCCTCCCGGTCACAGATATCCGCCTTCACAAACCGAAAATTGGGACTGCCCATCACGGGAGCCAATGTGCTCAGGTTCCCGGCGTAGGTAAGTTTATCCAGACAGACGATGCGGTAGTCCGGATGGCTTTCCAGCATGTGGAAAATAAAATTGGAGCCAATAAAGCCTGCTCCGCCTGTGACAATAAGGGTCATAATGAACCTCCTGTTAAAAATCGGTAACCGCGTCCCGCAGGAAGGGATTTCCCTCATCCTTGGCGGAGAGCACCGGGTGCTCCACGCCCCAGTCGATATTCAGCTCCGGATCGTTCCACCGGATGCCCCCCTCGGACTCCGGAGCGTAGGGGTTATCCGCCTTGTAAAGGAACTCCACGTTGTCGGTAAGAGTGACGAATCCGTGGCCAAAGCCCCGGGGGATCATCAGCATCCGCTTATTGTCTTCCGACAGCTCTATGCCCACCCACTTTTTGTAGGTGGGGCTATTGGGCCGGAGATCTACCGCCACATCCAGGACAGCGCCCCGGACGCAGCGCACCAGCTTGGCCTGAGCCTTGTCTCCCCGCTGGAAGTGGATGCCCCGGAGGGTTCCCTTCACCGTGGAGGAGGAGTGGTTATCCTGAACGAAGGTGTAATGCAGGCCGGCGCTTTCAAATGCTCGCTCCGACCAGCTTTCCATAAAGAAGCCCCGGTGGTCGCCAAACACCTTCGGCTCCACGATCACAAGACCCTCAATTTCTGTTTTGATAAAATTCATTGTACGCTCCTCAATATCTGTATTTTCCCTCGGCGGCGTTTCTCAGATGCTGTCCATAGGGGGATTTCCCATAGGCAGCGGCGGCGGCAAGGAGCTGCTCCCGGGTGATCCAACCGTTGTTGCAGGCGATTTCCTCAACGGCAGCCACTTGCACGCCCTGGTGGGATACCACGGTGCGAACAAAATCCGATGCCTCATAGAGGGATTCCACAGTTCCGGTATCCATCCAGGCGTAGCCCCTTCCCAGGGTGATCACGTTTAGGCTGCCCTCCTCCAGGTAGATCCGGTTCAAGTCCGTGATTTCCAACTCGCCCCGGGCAGAGGGCTTCAGAGTCTTGGCACGCTGACAGACCTTCCTGTCATAGAAGTATAGTCCGGTGATGGCATAATTTGACTTAGGGTTCCGGGGCTTTTCCTCAATGGAGATGGCCTTGCCGTTTTTGCCGAACTCCACCACGCCGAACCGCTGAGGATCCGTCACGTAGTAGCCGAAAACGGTTGCCCCTTCTTCCTTTTTCGCCGCTTGCCGGAGGTGGCGGGTAAGTCCCGCGCCGTAGAAAATATTGTCCCCCAGGATCATGGCGCAACGGTCATCCCCCACGAATTCCTCACCCAGAATGAAAGCCTGGGCAAGTCCGTCGGGAGAGGGCTGAACTTTGTAGCTCAGACGGATGCCGAATTGACTGCCGTTGCCCAGAAGCTTTTCAAAATTGGGCAGATCGTGGGGGGTGGAGATGATGAGAATATCCCGAATCCCCGCCAGCATCAGCACCGACAGGGGATAATAGATCATTGGTTTGTCGTAGATGGGAAGCAGCTGCTTGGATGTGACCAAGGTCAGAGGGTAGAGCCGGGTTCCGCTGCCCCCGGCAAGAATGATGCCTTTCATAGGCGTTTCTCCTTTTCACGCGCGGCAACCGCGCGGCTGTAAAATTTTTCAGATAACAAACCGCGTTTTTTCTGTATACTATACATAATTCTGCCGGATTTGTCAACCGTTCCCAGGAAAATAGGTGCGGAGCGGCATCCGTGATGAACCGCCGCAAGTACGGAAAATTCGGGAGCATCCCCACAAAAAAGGAACGGGCGCTTGCCCGTTCCTGAACCTGAATTATCGCAGTAATTACGCACTGACTCGGCGAGCGGCGTAGTAGTGCTCGCTCCAATAGCCGGAAGTAAGGCTGGAATAGGAAACCGTGGAGCGGGAATTGGGGGCGTGGATAAACTGGCCGTTTCCGGCGTAGATGCCCACATGGGTGATACCGCTTCCGGCGGTTCCGGAGAAGAACACAATGTCCCCTGGCTGAAGGTTTTCTTTGGAGACGCTGACGCCCATTTTGATCTGATCCGCCGGGGTCCGATAGGGGGAGTAGCCCAGGCTTTTCAGAACGTAGTACACAAACCCGGAGCAGTCGAAGCCGCTGGGGCTGGCCCCGCCGTAGACGTAGGGGCAGCCAAGATACTCCTGGGCCTTGCTGAGGATCTGATTGCCGGAGGCGCTGCCGGTGGCACTGCTGCCGGAGCTGCTTTCGGAGGAGGCGGAGGGGCTGCTGGTGCTGCCGCTGAGGGCTGCCGCGCTGGGCGTCACGCCGGTGGAATTGCCGCCCCGGAAGAACAGGGGGCTATTCTTGGATGCTTTGTTTTCGTAAGGGATTTCCGTCAGCGCCAGATAGTCGCTGCGGATGTAGCATACATTTTTGCCGCTGATTACCTTGTACCAGCCTTCATTCAGGCCAATGATGTAGCACTTGTCACCTTTTTTTACCGTACCCAGGGAGCGGTAATTGGTGCCGGGGCCGGTGCGGATGTTGACGGAGCTGCCGGTGACTTCGCCGTAGCCCAGTTCCGCGTTTTTCTTGGTCTTGACCTCCAGGTAGTCGCTGTGCATATACCCTTCCTGGAGATTGTAGTTAACCTTATACCAGTCCCCTTCCTTGGAAAGGATCACTACCAGTTCCCCCCGGGGCGCGGTGGCAACGATCTTGGAGCTGGTGGACGGCTCTTCCCGGAGCCGCAGGCTGCTGGCGTTTACTATGCCCACGCCCTCCACCGGGTTTCCGGCGGCAAAGGCAGGAATGGACAGACAGGAAATCAGGATCACACCGGTGATCAGCAGGGAAAGAATTCGTTTGGAAAGCTTCATATGTATCCTCCGTGGTATGTGGGATCCCGAAAAGAATCCCACGGTTTTTGTTATTTACCCGCCAGCGCCCGCTCCAGCCAGACGCAGCCAAGGTCCAGGGCAGTGTACAGCCCGTCTTTTTCGCTCTTTTTCAGGATCCGGTCACGGCCTCTGGCGTTGGGATCGGTAAGCTGGAGCTGAATGGCAACCCGGGTAGCGATGTCGGTGTCGCCCTGCTTCTTGGATTCCAGAACCTGGAGCATGACGATGTGACTGTCTTCCATGGAGCCATAGTAGATGAGATTGCCCTTCCGCATCAGCGGACGGCCTTTGTAGGTCAAAACTTTATTTTCATCAGCCATAAAAGAACCTCCTGTGAAAATGTAATTGAATTGTAACATATTGTTACAGAAAAGTCAAGTGGTAGTTAGCGGCACTAGGCTCTCCCTCTGGGAGAGCTGTCAGCGAAGCTGACTGAGAGGGCAAGGCTCTCCCTCTGGGGGAGCCAAGACGCCTTCTCCGCCCAGCGTGCGCGCTGGGCACCGCATCCCTACGGGAGAGACAGGATACATATGAAGATTTCAAGGTGCGTTGGGGGCGCTGCGGATCGCAGCGCCCCCTGAAAAAAGCCGGGTAGATTACGCCAGGGATTCAGAATCCCCGTTCTGAAAAAGGAACTCCCGAACCAGCACCTGCATCAGCTCGTCCCGATCAATTTTGCAGATCAGGCTTCTGGCGCTGCCGTAGTTGGTGATATAGGTTGGATCCTCTGTCAGAAGATAGCCGACGATCTGATTGATGGGATTGTAGCCTTTCTCAGTCAGGGCGTCGAACACACTCCGGAGAATGCGCCGCATGTTTTCTTTGTCGTCGCTGGGGACGGTAAACGTCAACGTGTCGGAATCCGTCATGGTCTCAGCCTCCTTTTCATTGCAATATAGATATTATACGCCATGAAAGGGGCGGTGTAAAGCCCTTTTCCGGAAAATTAACTTCTTTTTAATCTTTGGAAACTCTGAACAAATCGTCTGCGGCTGGATGGCAGATCTTTTGTCCCATCCATGCAGTGTTAAAAATGGGAAATACATACAGTATTCCT
>CAZCLX010000011.1:0-33688 GCA_964499615.1 uncultured Oscillospiraceae bacterium | reverse complement strand
ATGGGACAAAAGATCCGCCATCCAGCCGCAGACGATTTGTTCAGAGTTTCCTTAGGTTCAGATCCCACTAACTGCTAACCGCTACCTGCTATCTGCTCCGTTAATACAGATCTTCAGGGATATCTGCGGTGAGGGCGGAAATTTCGTAGGCGGTGCGCTCCTGGGCGCCTTCTTCGGACAGCTTGGTGTATATCCGGCTTTGGAACCGGCCTGAGATTCTTATCCGGTCCCGGGTGCGGCACCGGGAAGCCTCCTGGGCGGTGCGGCCCCAGAGAATGCAGGGCAGGTAGTCCGCCCGCTGGAATGCCCGGGGCACTGCCAGCATTACATCGCAGATCTCCCGGCCCAAAGGCGTCCGGCGGTACACCGGCTCCCGGCATAGAATCCCTTCCACAGTGACGTCGTTGATGGGATCCCCGTCCTCCGCCGTCAACGAAGCGGCAAACAGGAAGATCAGCAGCCGCCGCCTTCCGTCCTGCCGGAGATTGTGGGAGCGGATCTGCCCTTCCACCCGGATCATCTCCCCGCCGGTGGGGTCCATACCGCATAGTACCGTTTCTTCGGCAATCACCGGCAGTGTGTCCACCGCGCCGGACAGCCGACCCACTTCCAGATAGAACCGAAAAAACCGCCGCCCGTGGTTTTCGTGGGAAAACACCGGCATCTCCCGTAGACAGCCCCGAAGTACCGCCTGATTGACAATCGTTTCCATAAGTACCACCCCATAGCTTTCAGAAGTATGAAACATTCTATGGGATGGAGAGCAGGAAAAGAACCGCCGCAGGAAGCGATCCGAAGGGCGCGTCAGGGATGCCGAGCCCTTCGCAATATTAACCGCTAACGAGACTGAAGGGAACTCCATTTGTTGGAAAGTCGTATTCTCCGCCGCTCCACTGTTCACCGTCCACTGTCAACTGTCCCAGTTGCCTGTTCTCGCTACGGCGTTTTTCCAGCCGGTCAGGCGTTTTTCCCGGTCTTCTTGGGAGATTTCCGGGGAGAACACCCGGTCAGACTGCCAGTTGGCGATAATCTCCTGGGTGCTTTGCCAGTAGCCCACCGCCAGTCCTGCCAGGTAGGCGGCTCCTGCGGCAGTGGTCTCTACGCATTTGGGACGGTATACGGGAGCGGCGCACAGATCCGCCTGGCACTGCATCAGGTAGTTATTGGCGGAAGCGCCGCCGTCTGCTTTCAGAGAGGACAGTTTCATCCCCGCGTCCGCTTCCATGGCGGACAGCACGTCCACCACCTGATAGCAGATGGAGTCCAGAGTCGCGCGGATAATGTGGTACTTGTTGACCCCTCGGGTCAGGCCGAGAATGGCGCCCCGGGCATAGGCATCCCAGTAGGGTGCGCCCAGGCCGGTAAAGGCGGGAACCACATAGCATCCGCCGGTATCCTGCACCTTTTGGGCCATGTACTCGGAATCCGCCGCCGACTCGATAAACCGCAGCTGATCCCGCAGCCACTGGATGGCGGCTCCCGCTACGAAAATGGAGCCTTCCAGGGCATAATTCACCTTTCCGTTCAGGCCCCAAGCGATGGTAGTCACCAGTCCGTTTTTGGAGAAAATGGGGGTTTCCCCGGTGTTCATCAGCAGGAACGCGCCGGTGCCGTAGGTGCACTTGGCGTTTCCGGGCCGGAAGCAGCCCTGACCGAACAGTGCCGCCTGCTGGTCTCCGGCGGCTCCCGCAATGGGGATGGGGGCGCCAAAAAAGGAAGCGTCGGCATAGCCATAAATGCCGCTGGAGGGTACCGGCGTAGGAAGCATTCCGGCGGGAATGTCCAGCAACGCCAGAATTTCCGGATCCCAGGAAAGGGTGTTAATGTTAAACAGCATGGTTCGGGAGGCGTTGGAATAGTCCGTCACATGAACCCGGCCTCCGGTAAGCTTCCAGATAAGCCAGGTTTCCACAGTGCCAAACAGCAGCTCGCCTTTTTCCGCCTGCTCCCGGGTTCCGGGCACATTTTCCAGGATCCAGTGGATCTTGGTGGCGGAAAAATAGGGGTCGATGACCAGACCGGTTTTCTGACGGACGGTATCGGTGTACCCTTTTTCCCGAAGGGAATCGCAGTAGGAGGCGGTGCGGCGGCACTGCCAGACAATGGCGGGATAGACAGGCAGTCCGGTGCGTTTGTTCCACACCACAGTGGTTTCTCGCTGGTTAGTGATGCCGATAGCGGCAATGTCCCCGGCGGTTGCGCCCACATTACTCAGCGCCTGTCGCGCCACCTCCATCTGGGTGGTAAAAATCTCTATGGCGTCATGCTCTACCCATCCGGGCTTGGGAAACCTTTGAATAAACTCTTTTTGAGCCACGCTGCAGATTTTCCCCTCCCGGTCAAAAAGAATGCACCGGTTGGAAGTGGTACCGGAGTCCAGAGCCATGATATATTTTTTCATAGCAGCCTCCCGAGTCACTGAATGTGGGCGTGGTTGTTGATGTGATCCTGACAGTAGCAGTAGTAGCCCTTGCACCGGGAACAGTACCGGAATTCCAGCTCCGGATTTGTCACATCGGTCCTGCCGCAGACCGTGCACCGGTGGGTGTAGGGAGCTTTTACAGACTGGACGCCTGCATCATAGGATCCGGCGCCTGGGAAGGGAATCACCTTAGGCTTCTTTTTCCTGCTCTTGAACCGGTTTACCAGGTGGCGGAATTTGACTGCCCAGGACACAGGAATCAGGTTCAGCACATCCTTGCCAAAAAACAGGAAGTAGTTTGCCAGGGCGATCAGCGGGAAGAGGTTCCAGGGGCCATAAGGCGAGGAGAACAGCCCGATCAGGATGATCACCAGATCTAACAGGGCAAACACCCATGCCTTGATGGGGATAATGAAAAACAGCAGAAAGCTTGCCTGAGGATACATGGTCGCGTAGCTGAGGAAGAGGCTCATGTTCAGATAATACACGGTGGCGGTGGTGTTAAAAATCATAGAGTAAATATCCATCAGCACAACGCCGGTGAGATAAAACAGATTAAATTTGCAGGTGCCCCACTGATTTTCCATGGCTCGTCCCAGAGAGTAGTAGCACAGCAGGCAGATAAATTGGAAAAGAATATTGTCCTGTATCAGGGTCAGGGGGTAGGTGACAAGTCGCCAGATCTGCCCGTGGAGGATAGACTCCCGGTTAAAGCACAGAAGATTATAGAGCACATAATTTTGGGAGATCATGCTGATCAGGTAGACAATGGCGGTGCCTATGCTGATATACAACATCAAATTGGGAATGCCTTTGTTCCGGTTGCGGAAGCAGAAACGCTCAAAGCGGCTGCGAAGATTTTTCAAGTGGCTCAACTCCTTTGTAGGTATTTTACCAGCAAAGTGGTAAAAAGTCCATAGCTGAATTATGAACAATCGAAAAATCCAAAACACCTCTTGACAAACGAAAAAAATGGAATAGAATAGTGTCTAAAACTGCATACGCGCCTTATCAAGAGTGGTGGAGGGAACGGCCCGATGAAACCCGGCAACCTGTGTGCACACAAGGTGCCAAATCCGGCGGCAACGAAAGATGAGGATTCGGTTTCTAAGCACATCGAATCTTCGGTGTGCGGTTTTTATTATAAGAAAAGGAGAAACCGAATTATGGAAAGAAAACTGTTTACCTCAGAGTGTGTCACCCAGGGACATCCCGACAAGGTGGCGGATGCCATTTCCGACGGGATCCTGGATGCCTGCATGGCTTCTGACCCCAACGCCCGGGTGGCCTGCGAGACAATGGTATCCACCAACTTCTGCCTGGTTTGCGGGGAGATCACTACTTCCGCAAAAGTGGACTATGAAAAAATTGCACGGAATACTGTCCGGCGAATCGGCTATACCCATCCCGGAGAGGGCTTTGATGCCGATAGCATGGAATTTCACTGCCGGATCCACAGCCAGTCCCCGGACATTGCCCTGGGCACCCGGGACGAAGTGGGCGGGGCAGGGGATCAGGGGATGATGTTTGGCGGTGCTTGCAATCACACGCCGGAGAAAATGCCACTGCCTTCTGCCCTGGCCCGGGCGCTGAGCAATCAGCTGACCGGGTTTGTGGCCAGAAACCCGCAGCTCCGTCCCGACGGAAAGACCCAGGTGACGGTGGAGTTTGACGAAAAGGGGAATGCCGTCGGGGTGGATACGGTAGTGATCTCCGTGATGCACAGCCGGAATTACGGGGTGCAGGATCTGCGGGCAGACGTCCGCCGGGCGGTGATCGCCCCGGTGCTGGCGCGGTACGGCTTCTCCATGGATGGGGTGAAAAAAATTTTCATCAACCCCACAGGGCTGTTCGTTGTCGGCGGCCCCGACGGAGACACCGGCCTGACTGGGCGAAAAATCATCTCTGACACCTACGGTGGCTGGTTTAGCCACGGCGGAGGAGCGTTCTCCGGAAAGGATCCCACCAAGGTGGATCGTTCCGGCGCGTATATGGCTCGGTTCCTGGCAAAGAATCTGGTGGCGGCGGGCCTGGCTGACCGGGTACAGATACAGCTGGCCTATGCCATCGGTGTGGCGGAGCCTGTCTCCCTGCTGGTGGACAGCTTCGGCACCGGGGCACTCCCTGACGGAGAGCTTGCCGCTGTCCTTCGCCGGGAGGTGGACATGACCCCCGCCGGCATCATCCGCCGCTTTGACCTCCGACGCCCCATTTACGAAGCTACCGCTTCCCAAGGCCACTTCGGCGTCCCCGGCCGCCCCTGGGAGGAAACGGATCCGGATATTCGATTCTGATGGTTTATATTTGACTGGAAAGATCTGATTAATACCTGTTTTCAGTACACGACGCTTAAAAAGCCGGGCGGTGAAAATGCTATTGAATGGCTTTGTCTGTCCGGTATCGTATCGCGGATGTATAAGGAGAGCAGGTCGGGAAGCCACGGAAAACCGCCGGGACATTACCGTTTTCAGAATGGTAACTATTCAGTCGCCCATGATTTGAGTTTTAAAAAGTTTGGGTATCCCCGCAAAAGCACTAAGATGTAAAAATTTCCTGGAGCACTTGGTTGCGGAACATGCCACAACTGAATAGTTACTTCAGAATATATGTTTCGGATTTGGGCTTGCCTGCCGCCAAGAAGGATTTCGCTGCCAATAATATCAAGCGACTTTCAGGGAGGGAACGGTTCATGCTGCCGTCAGACGTCCCCCGGAAGCGAATCGATGCCTTTTCGGATGGTGACGCCGGCGGACAGGGCGTCTACCTTAATGGAACACCTGCCGTCACCGCAGATATAGCGGCTGTTTTGTGTGGTGGTGGAGAACTCCGAAGTAAAGCGGGTGCTGAGGCCATCCACTGTGGCGGTGAATCCGGCGTCAGCGGGAAGGGTAAGATCCACATCTCCCGAGGCAGTATCCACTTCAATTTTCTTTGGCACGTTGTCCAGCACCAGGGTGATTTTTGCCGAGGCGCTGTCGCATTCGAAGCTGTTAAAATTCCCAGAGAAATCAACATCCCCGGAGGCGGTGTCTACGTCCATTTCCTCCACATTGCAGTTTACCATCCGGCAGGTTCCGCTGGCGGTGTCCAGATCGAATTCCTGAATGGTAAGGCCATCTATTTCCACGGTGGCGGAAGCGGCTTCGATTTCCAGTTCCCGGCAGAGCCAGTCCTGGGGAACGGTGATGGTAAGATCCTTATGGAGGCTCATGGGCCACCCCAGTTTCACTCCGTCCTTACAGTATTGAATTTTTAGAGCGCTGCCTTTCTCCTGCACCACCATCTGATATTCGTTGTCGGTGACCTCGGTTTCCTGATATAGGATAGTGTCCGTGTCCCCGGGTCGGATGGTGATGGTGCCGGACACCCAATCAATGGACAGCTTATCCAGAGAACTGGACTTGGCGCTGCCGGAAGATTCCGGGGTTCCGGAGGCCTGGGGCAGGTTTGCGGACTGAGTGTCGCCGCCATCGATGTCGACAAGCCGGGGCTGTGTCTCCTGGCTGGGATGGTAGACCCGGAACCCACCGTTGTCCCAGTGGATCCCCAGGATCAGAAGAGCCAAAAGAATGCAGATAACGATACTGAAAATAATGATCCGGATAATGGCGTTGGTTCTCATATTATTTCCCTCCCAAAAGATCCAGGCACGCCACCGCCAGGCCCTGGATCGCCGGGATCAGCAGAAAGATTACCCAGGTGATGTACCAAGCGCCGGTGGCAAAGCTGATGATGAAGTACAGGGCAAGGCTGACGGCAGTGATCAGATTCTTTACGCTTTTGCGAAGCTCTCCGCTGGGAGAAAAATGGGCTTCCCGACGGGTCTCATGGGACTGCCGGATGTCTGCGGGGGATTTCTTCCCCAGGATCATCAGCACCACGCCGGCGGCCACAAAGGTCAGTAGCCCGCATACACCTAGAATAGGCATGTTCAGGTCACTAAGTATCATTACAGGAACCGGACATAGAATAAACAGGGCGATGGCAATGGTTCGCAGAATCTTCTTTACGTAGCTGTCTCCCTCGCCCAGAGGATCCTCCGGACGGTAGGTTTCGGAGTCTGTGGCTGTGTACGGGGATGTCCCGCCGTTTAGGATCTCCCCGATATCTCCGATCCCGGCGATAGCCAGCCGATAGGCTGCTTCCGGGGTTTTCCCCTGAACTATCAGATCGTCGTAACGATCCAGGGTATTTTGCAGAATTTCCTGACGGACATCGTCGCAGTCCGTGGTTCCCGCGAACAGCAGGGACACGTACTGACTTAGCTGCTCTCTCATTTTTCGTCCTCCACTTCCAGTAATTGATTCATGATCTCCTTGGTTTCTTTCCACTCTGCCAGAAGCCGGTAGCAGGTTTCCCGTCCGGTGGGGGTGATGGTGTAGTACCGCCGCCGGGCGCCAGGCCCATTACAGCCCCAGTAGGAGGCGATGCACCCCGCGTCTTCCAGCCGCTTGAAGGCGGTGTACAGGGTGGCTTCCTTCAGTTCAAACCTTCCTCCGGAGAGGGTGGAGATGATCTTATTAATTTCGTACCCGTAGCTGTCGGAGCGGAGAAGCCGGGCCAAAATAATGGCATCGGTATGTCCCCGTATCAGATCCCCGGCAATGGACATGACAGATCCCCTCCTTTGCGTGCATAATATCATGACATACCTCGTCTGTCAAGGTATCTCGTAAAAAATATTTAGCGGTTTGCAGTTAGCGGTTAGGAGACGTAGGGTACGCCGATGCCTCGTTCTAATTACTAACAGCTAACCGCTAACCACCACCCGGCAGGCGGTGATGCCGTAATACCGCATCACTTGAATGGCGTTTTTGTCGATCTTTTCGCCGGATACCACCACCGGAACGGCGGGAGGGCAGCTGACGGTGGGGGCTGCCAGAACCATTCCCAAGCTTTCCTCCAAGGACACTTCCTGGCTGGGAGAGAGCATCGCTTCCCGGGGGGGAAGCTTCCGCGCAGGGGTAGGGAAGGGCAGTGCCGCTTCCGGCAAGGGCGCTTTCCTGGGCAGGGTAAGCAGCGCCTTTTCCAATTCGGAAAGCGCCACGCTGCCGCATTCCGGGGTAAGCATCAGCACCAGGAAGTCCGGATCCGCATACTCGCATACGATACCCTGAGACGCCAGATATTCGGCTGCTTCCACCCCGGTATAGCCAAAGGGCTTCATTCGGAGGGTGATTTTCAGCGGTTCCGAACCGGCGACGGAGAAGCCTGCTGAGGCAAGGCGCTGTTTCAGCGCGGAAACCTCTCGGCAGCAGCATTCCAGCTTAGTCCGGTACCCCTCCGATAGATACCGATTTGCCCCATCCAACGATTGGAGGATCAGATAAGAGGGGCTGGTGGAAGCAAATATGGACATGGCGGTTTCCGCCAGTTCCGAAAATTCCGACGGCGCGTTTTTGGAAATGTGGAGATATCCGCCTCCCGTGAGCACCGGCAGGGTCTTATGGGCGGAGTCGCAGCAGATATCTGCTCCTAGGGTAATGGGGTGGTGATCCTTCAGCAGAAAGCGGAGGTAGGCTCCATGGGCATTGTCCACCGCCAGAAGCACCCCGTGACGGTGGCAGACAGAGGAAAGCGCCGGGATGTCCGTCACATTTCCCAGGTAGTCCGGGCTGGTGATGTAGACGGCAATGGGTTTTTCCGGCATCCGGGACAGAAAATTGTCCAGATTTTCCCCGGTGATCTCGCAGGCGGTAAGGCTATCCCGCTGTTTTGGATAGATCCAGGCGATGTCCAATCCCAGCAGCGCCGCTGCCGTCAGAAAAACCTTGTGGGCGTTTCGCCCGGCGGCAATCAGTGGAGGCTTTCCGTGACGCTTTCCGTAGAGCATCAGAAGGTACAGCATTCCCCGAATGGACAGGGAGGAGCCTTCGGCGGAGTAGACCGTTCGGGCGGTGCCGAACAGAGCGGCGGCGTTCTCTTCACTTTTCCGGAGAATTCCCCGGGAATCGTACAGCACATCCGCTCCATCGATTTCCGTAATATCCATTGGCTCCGGACCTAGGAAAGCGACGCCTTTATGCCCGGGCATGTGTAGCCGCACAGCGTCCCGGGCAAGGTATTCCTTTACAAAGTCACAGACCGGTGTATCCATGTCAGCC
The DNA here is from genome assembly GCA_964499615.1 of uncultured Oscillospiraceae bacterium. GTDB lineage: Bacteria > Bacillota > Clostridia > Oscillospirales > Oscillospiraceae > Faecousia. The sequence goes on along the minus strand of CAZCLX010000011.1, from coordinate 25,162 downwards.
TTCCAGCGCTTTTGAGGCTTCCAGCATGATGGCGCACTCTATCCGTTTGCGGAACAGCTTGCAGCCGTATTCGTATACGCCGGTAATATGTCCTGTGGCATGGTAGGCGTTGGCGGCACAGCCGCCGGAGCAGTAGAGCTTTGCCCAGCAGTCTTTGCATTCCGGACGGGCATAGACGTTGCAGGAGGCAAATTCGTGCTGAATTTCGGTATTCGTGACGCCTTCCCAGACATTCCCCAGCTTAAATTTCTCCTCGCCTACAAACTGGTGGCAGGGATACAGTTCCCCCCAGGGGGTCACCGCCATGTATTCCGTTCCGGAGCCGCAGCCGGACACCCGCTTGTAGATGCAGGGGCCGCCTTTGAGATCGATCATGTAGTGGTAGAAGGTGAATGGCTTTCCGGCTTCACGCCGCCGCTTCATCAGTTCCGCAAGCTGCTCATATTGGCTTAAGATGATGGGCAGATCCTCTTCCGTCAGGGCGGAGGGATCTTCCGGGGCGCAAACTACCGGCTCCATGCTCAGCTCGGTAAAGCCCAGGCGGAGCATCTCCTGAATGTCATTGAGAAAATCCGGATTGGCGTGGGTGAAGGTGCCCCGCATATAGTAGTTTTTGCCCTCACGAGCTTCTACAAGTTTCTGGAATTTTGGCACGATCCGTTCCCAGCTGCCTTTTCCGGCGTGGTCCACCCGAAACCGGTCATGAACCTCTTTCCGCCCGTCCAGGCTCAGCACCACATTGCTCATTTCCCGGTTGACAAAGTCAATTACATCGTCGTTTATCAGAATCCCGTTGGTGGTGAGGGTGAACCGAAAGTGCTTGCCGGACTCCTTTTCCCGGGACCGGGCATATGTAACCAGCTGTTTCACCATGTCGAAGTTCATCAGCGGTTCCCCGCCGAAGAAGTCCACCTCCAGGTTCCGCCGGGTGCCGGAATGGGCAATCAGGTAGTCCAATGCCTGCTTGCCTACTTCAAAGGACATGATTGCCCGCTCACCGTGGTATTTTCCCTGGCTGGCAAAGCAGTAAGAGCAGTTGAGGTTGCAGGTGTGGGCAACGTGGAGACACAGCGCCTTCACAACGCCGCTGGTGCGCTCCTTCAGTGCTCCAGCCATGGGGGCGAAGGTATCCGGGGTGAACAGCTTTCCCGCCTTTTTCAGGTTTTCGATCTGATCACAGCACTTGATAATTTCCTCCCGGGTTACGTCCTCTCGGCCTGGGTACTTGGCGAGAATGTTGGAGACAATTTTCTCCCGGGAGTTGTCCTCGTACATTTCAATAATATCGTAGGCGACTTCGTCCACGATGTGAATGGAGCCGGAGAACACGTCCAGCACGATGTTCAGTCCGCCCAGCTTGTAACAGTGAATCATCCATATCTCTCCCTATATCTATCATCAAAAAAGAGCGCTGCGGATACAGCGCCCTCCTGTTTGCAAGCTTTTAGTTCTTCTTGTTTTCGCACTGCTGGTTGGCAATGCCGCAGCTGGTCTTGCAAGCGGACTGGCAGGAAGTCTGGCACTCGCCGCAGCCGCCGTTCTTGGCGCTTTCGCACAGATTTCTGGTTTCCAGAGTCTTGATTTCCATCGCAACGTAACCCTCCTACTGTTTGATTTTAGGATATATTACCATACCCTGAAAAAGAAGTCAATTATAGTTTTTGCGGATATGGTCGGAAATCCGGATCAGCATTGCCCCGGAGCCTACATTATAGCCGCTGATTCCGTAAACCGCTTGTCCTTTTTCGTCGCAAACAACCGCCAGGGGCGGCGTGGAGGGGTCGCAGCCCAGAGCACGGGCCACCGTTTCCAGGTCGTAGACCCAGGCATCCAGCAAAATCCGGACATTGGGGAATCGGTCAAGCACCCGCTTGAGAGTGGGATCGGTCAGATTTTCCCGCCTGCGTGGGAGAAAACCCACATTCAGCGGAACAAGCGGATCCATCGCCGCATCCAGCTCGTTTAAAAGGTGTTCCGTCGGTTCCCGTCCAATTTCCAGCCAGCATAGCAGCGTGGGGCGTCCGTCATTGATAAAAATATTGGAGATTTTCTCACCCGCCAGGGTCATTGCGGGAATTTCCGGCAGGGATTGCCGGCGGAGCATATCCTCCAGCCGGCAGGGCCGCAGGGAGAGGGAAACGCTTTCTGTTTTCCCCGGATGGAGCGCTATATCCCGCATTTTGGCAAACTGGTTGCCGTTGGGCAGCCGGGTGGTTGTAATTAGCCGATAAGTTCCGGCGGGGAGCGCTACCTCCGTCACACCGTCCGGCAATTGGAGCTTTTGCCAGCCAGACCCTCGGAACCGGGAGAGAGACCAGCTCTGTCCGTATACCAGGGAAGGATCATAGACCAGGCGAAGGGCGCCGGTTTTCTGGGAAAGAACCGGATGGAAAGCGCCGGACTGCCAGTATTCCGGCGTGCCGTCCATGGGACGCAAGCGGGCAGGAATCCCCATGGCACGGAGCAGCGCCACGTATAGGACAGAAAAGCTTTTTTCATTGCACCGCCCCGCGGCAAGAGCCTCCGCCGGGGTCCAGTAAAGATTGCGGTAGACCCTGGAAGGGTTTGTATCTACCCGCTCACGAAGCCAGTGCCACACCGCGATGGGTTCTGTCAAACCGTCCGGCAGCGCCTCTTGGAGCTTCCCCCGCCAGGGCGTCAATGGCTCCCAGGCGATCCGGGGGCAAAGAAGATTTTTTTCGTAGATTTCCGGCGGCAGCGTCCCGGAAGCAGGCGTGTGACGGAGATGATCCTCCAGAATTTCCCCGGTCACGTCCAGCAGGTCTTTTTCTGTCAGGGAGCAAACCAGCATTTCCCGGCGGGGATCCGAATCCCGCTCAAGAAAGGCGGCGATTTCCGCCTGGTTTCCCCGGGCTTTTCGGAGGATTTCCCCACATTTCGGTGGAGAAAAGGCGGCAATACGCCGGGAGCGGAGCAGATTCCCGGTTCCCAGAACCCGGGAGCGGGCCTTTTGCTGCTCAAAAGAAAAAGCGGGAAGCGGGGAACGGGAAGGCTCCGGCGCCTGGATATCCAATTCTTTCCACCGGCTTTCAGCACTGGGCGGGGTAAGGGAGAGGGTCAGCGTATCATCCCGGCAGTCTCCCTCGGCAGTCAGGCCGCACCAGGCGGCAAGCAGATGAAAATCTCCGATGCCCAGGGTGATTTGGCACTTTCCCTGTTCATTCGCCGTCAGGGTGGCAATGGTGTGAAAGCTGGCTTCGTTGAGAAGCTGAATCTGGAATATTGCGCCAGGCGCAGGGGCACCGTTGTGGACCGCCTGGAGGGTATATGTACGGACATGGGCGTACCGGGCTGTTTGATTGTACCAGGATACAATGCCCTCCTGTTCCAGGAATTCTCCATGAAGGGGAGAATCGCCTACCCCGAAGAGCCGGGAGTGCACCAGAATTGCCCGGGAGGCGGCGGTATTGAACCAGCCCCGATCCAGCACCGGTTCCGGCTCGCAGGCCCCCAGGAAACGCCACTGTCCGCCGCACAGCGCTTCCACCCAGGCGTGGTTGTCGTCGCAGTGAGCCCACCGGGGAGCGTAAACCTGCCGGGCCGGAATACCCACGCTTCGCAGGGCGCAGACCAGGAAGGCGGATTCCTCGCCGCACCGGCCAATGCCGCTTTTCCACACGGTCAGGGGGGAGGCAGTGCGGTCATCCGCCGCCTGATAGGAGGCAGTTTCGTGGCACCACCGGTTTACTTCCAGTACCATTTCCTCCACAGTGGCCTTTCCCTTTACCCGAGGCAGCAGCGCGTCATAAAATAGCTTCCGGTGAAAAGACAGATCCTCGTCGTTGACCCGGGGAAAAAGCACATAGTGGTAAAAAATTTCCTCCTCCAAACAGGCGCACCAGGGGAGGGCCTGGCGAAGCATCAGGGCGTGATCCGCAAACTTCAGAAACAGGGAGGCGGGATAGCAGCTTAAGTCGCTTTCAGGAAGATGGGTGCGGAGAAACTCCATGGCATTCTTCCGGTCAGGGGACAGCCCCTCCGGCATCCAGGCAGCTTGTCGGGCACAGCTTTCCCGGGAAAAGGTATAAGGCATATCCAGTCCTCCTGATAAATGGTGAAACCAGTATACCACAAATCCTGTCAGGAAACAACCGGAAACGCGGTTTAAATACGCAAAAGCCTCTCCCGATGGGAGAGGTGGCAGGCCGTAAGGGCTGACGGAGAGGGCTTTTCTCACATACTGGCTCTCTCCGTCCCGGCTAAGCTTACAGGTCGTCCGCGTCCTGGACTGGAGTTTCGCTGTGGTCGGCAGGAACGCCGGTGTAGCTGCCCTGAGGATCTGTGGCCGGGTGGGCCATATTCACCGGCAGCGGAGCAGTGCCCATAGGCGTGGGCAGGATGATTTTTTTCTCTTTCATGGAAGAACCTCTCTTTCGGGAGCAGTATGCCCAAAAAGGAGAAGCTTATGATAGACTTTGCATCCACTTTCTTTGACGGAAAATCCAAAGGGAGATCAGCAGACGAATCAGCTCCTCTTGGGAAAGCAGGAAATACACCCAATGAATCGGGAACTTCAGCACAAATCCGCCCAGCAGGGCAAGGGGGATCCCGAAACACCGGGTGCCGATCATGTCCACTGCCATGGTATACTTGGTTTTCCGCCGCTGCGGATGATGCCGCCACCCAGAATCATATTTTGAACCTTCACCGGGGCGACGATGGCGTAGGCCAGCAGAATTCCCTGGGTCATGTCCCGCACCGTTTTCTTCTCAGGAAACAGCTTTACGTACTGCCCCCGCAGCAGGATCGGGAGCACGGACAGCACAGCAGAAGCGGCGGCACCCCAGATCATCATTTGTTTTGAGATGTTCCACATGGAGGCAAATTTGGGAATCTCATCCAGAGAAGACGCTACCTTGATCATGTGAAAAAATCCTGCCCGGTCAACCTACGCGGACAGGGCATTCAAGGAGGCGGAGATGAAGCAGTCCTCCAGAGGGTGCCCCTCGTATTTTTGGTGATTATTCATTGCCACACCGATGATCCGGGAGTCGTTCTGGGCAAGGAGAATCCCCGCCATGCTGGGAATATATTCCCTTTTTCCAGCTCCTGCTGAATGCGGGCGGCGGTTTCCGGGGCGACGCGGCCAGTTTTTCCGTGATCCCTCCTTTGGCTCTGTTATAGCAGTTACTGCCTGTTTGAAAAGCCCCAAAACGAGAATTTGGTTCAAATTTATGGGAATCCGGGCTTGCGTGTTTCCAAACAGCGAACAAACGTGCTACCAACATAGACACTTTTTTACAAAAATTTGGATAAGATTTTGGAAATCCCTGTATAACTATACGATTCTTGCGTTCCCTCCTTGCGCGGCGGCTTTGTATGTGGTATAGTATCGCCATGTTTTTGAAAGAAGGGAAGCGGAAAAATGGAACTCATTAAGCGCGTAAATGACGCGGTCAACGGCTTTGTGTGGGGGCTGCCGATGCTGATTCTCCTGGTGGGCACCGGCATACTCATGACGGTCCTGACAAAAGGATTTCAAGTAAGCCATTTTGCACACTGGATGAAAAACACCGTTGGGGGCATTTTTACCGATAAGAAAATCACGGCCCATACCTCCAAGGAGGATCGCTCCATCAGCCAGTTCCAGAGCCTGTGCACCGCGTTGGCTGCTACCATCGGCACCGGCAACATTGCCGGCGTTGCGGCTGCCATTGCCTCCGGCGGCCCCGGCGCAATCTTCTGGATGTGGATCGTTGCCATTTTTGGCATGATGACAAATTATTCGGAAAACGTGCTGGGCATCTACTTCCGCCGGAAAAACGTAAAAGGTGAGTGGAACGGCGGCGCGATGTACTACCTGCGGGACGGCCTGGGGGGATACCGGTACTGTAAGGGCATTGGCACCGTGCTGGCGGTGCTGTTCAGCTGCTTCTGTGTTATTGCAAGTTTTGGCATCGGCAACATGAGCCAGATCAATTCCATTGCCGTCAATATGAATAACGTATTCCACATTCCTGGCTGGGTTACCGGCGTGATCCTGATGGGGATTGCCGCTCTGGTGATCGTAGGGGGCCTGAAGCGGATTGCCTCGGTGACGGAAAAGCTGGTACCCTTTATGGCTATCGCCTATGTGATCGGGGCGCTGGTGATCGTTTTCTGCAACGCTGGCAGAATCGGGCCGGCCTTTGCCGCCATCTTCAAGGGTGCGTTTGCCATGAAGGCTGTTGGGGGCGGTATTGTTGGCAGCGGCGTCAAGCTGGCGGTGACCTGGGGCATGAAGCGAGGCGTTTTTTCCAACGAGGCAGGCCTCGGCTCCAGCGTTATGGTTCATTCCAGCTCCAACGTCCGGGAGCCGGTGATGCAGGGTATGTGGGGCATCTTTGAAGTATTCGCGGACACTATCATTGTCTGCACCCTTACCGCTATGACGGTTCTCACCAGCGGCCTTGTGGATCTGGATACCGGGGCAATGCTCACCGCCACCGAGTCCACCGCCATGGTGGCGGAGGCCTTCGGCACCACCTTTGGCAGCTTTGGCGCGGCGTTTATTGCCATTGCCATTTTGCTGTTCGCCTTCTCCACGGTGCTGGGTTGGAGCCACTACGGCGCAACCGCCTTTGAGTATCTGTTTGGTACCAAAGCCACCATATTCTATAAGGTTATTTTTGTCGCCTTTATCGTGGTAGGCGCAACTATGAAAATGGATCTGGCCTGGGAACTGAGCGACACTTTCAATGGGCTTATGGCAATCCCAAACCTGATCGGTGTGCTCAGCCTCAGCGGCCTTGTAATGCGGATCACAAGTAATTACGTGGCAAGAAAGCTGAAGCATCAAGAGCGGAAGCCCATGTACTCTGCCTTCCCGGATATCCAGCAGGAGGCGGAGGCAAAAGAAAAAGCGGAGAGCGTGTAGCGGTTCCATAGGGCGGGGCAGCCTAGCTGCGCTGCCACTGCGGATGGAGGATCCATATTTCCGGGATGTCTTTCGGGACATCCCGGTTTTCTTTGATGCTGATGGAAATTTCTGTTGCGCAATTTGATTAAGAATAGTATAATGTCTTCTGAAATTAAAAAATCGGGTGAGTATTTTGAAACGACTTCTCAGGTATCTGCACGGCTACGAAAAGGAATGCGTTTTGGGGCCGCTGTTTAAGCTTCTGGAAGCAACCTTTGAGCTGCTGGTTCCGCTGGTGGTGGCCCGGATTGTGGATACGGGCATCTCATCTGGGGACAAGCGTTATGTGGTAAATGTATGCCTTGTGCTGGTGGCATTGGGGGCGGTGGGCCTTATCTGCGCCGTCACCGCCCAGTATTTTGCCGCCAAAGCTGCGGTGGGCTTCAGCATGCGGTTGCGGCACGCGGTGATGGAGAGAATCCTCGGCCTCAGCTACAGCCAGCTGGACCGGCTGGGCACCTCCACCATGATCACCCGCATGACCTCCGACATTAACCAGATTCAAAGCGGCCTGAATCTGGCTTTGCGGCTGCTGCTTCGATCCCCCTTTGTGGTGTTCGGCGCAATGATCATGGCGTTCACCATCGATGTTCAGGCGGCGCTGGTGTTTGTCGGGGTGATCCCGGTGCTGTGCCTGGTGGTGTTCGGCATTATGCTCATTACCATGCCCATGTATCGGAATGTCCAGACGGGGCTTGACCGGGTGACCTCTGCTACCCGGCAGAATCTTGCCGGCACCCGGGTACTTCGGGCGTTCTGCAAAGAGGAGGCGGAAATCGAGGAATTCTCCCAACAGACCGAAGCGCTGACCCACCGCCAGACCCGGGCGGGACGGGTGTCCGCGCTGATGAACCCGGTGACATATGTGATTATCAACATGGCGGTGATTCTGCTGATCCAGGTGGGGGCGGTAAAGGTGCAGTCCGGTGCTTTGAGCCAGGGACTGGTGATCGCCCTGTATAACTATATGTCCCAAATCCTGGTTGAGCTGATCAAAATGGCGGATCTCATCATCAATATGACCAAGGCGGGTGCCTGTGCCGGACGGGTTTCCGGGATCCTGGAAATGAAAAACGATCAGCAATGGGGCGCTTTGGACGGAAGCTCCATCCGGGGCGGCGTGGAATTCAGGGATGTGACCGCCCGGTACGCCGGCGCGGGAGAGCCTTCCCTGGAGCACATTTCCTTCTCCGCCCAGCCCGGTCAGACGGTAGGTGTCATCGGCGGCACCGGATCCGGAAAAACGACCCTGGTCAGCCTCATTGCCAGGCTTTACGACCCGGCTGAAGGAAAGGTGCTGATCGACGGCGTTCCGGCGGAGGACTACGACCTTCGTTCCCTCCGGGAAGCCGTGGGCATGGTGCCCCAGAAGGCGGAGCTATTCCGTGGCACCATCCGGGATAACCTTCTGTGGGGAAATGAAAATGCCTCCGAAGAGGCGCTTTGGGCGGCACTGGACACCGCTCAGGCATCTCAGGTGGTTCGGGACAAGGAAAAAGGGCTGGATGAGCCATTGGAACAGCGGGGACTAAACCTGTCCGGCGGCCAGCGCCAGCGGCTCACAATTGCCCGCGCCTTGATCCGCAAGCCCAAAATCCTCATTCTGGATGACAGCGCCTCCGCCCTGGACTATGCGACGGATGCGAACCTCCGCATGGCGATCCGGCACATGAAAAACGCGCCTACTACCTTCATCGTCTCCCAGCGGGCCTCCTCGGTGCGGTATGCCGATGAGATCCTGGTGCTGGATGACGGTCTCCTGGCAGGGAAGGGCACGCATGAGGAGCTGCTGAAAAACTGCCCGGTGTATCAGGAAATCTACTATTCCCAGTTCCCAAAGGAGGCGGAAAACCATGGCTGATATTTCTCAAAAGGCGGTGCTGGGGAAGGTGCTGACCCGGGTGAAGCGGTATCGCGCCGCCCTGATCCTCTCCCTGATTCTGGCAGTGGTTTACGTGGTGATGACCCTCCTGATCCCGATTTACGCCGGAAAAGCCATCGACTGCATTGTTTCCGCCGGAAACGTGGATTTTTCCGCAATGAAGCGGTATTTGCTGTGGGTGGGGCTGTGCGCCGCCGCGGCTGGGCTTTCCCAGTGGCTGATGAGGGAAATCAACAACCGGATCACCTTCCGGGTGACAAAGGACATTCGGGATGAAGCCTTCCGGCATATCCAGGTTTTGCCCCTCAGCTATCTGGACGGGCATCCCCAGGGGGACTTGGTCAGCCGGGTGGTGGCGGATGTGGACACCTTTGCCGACGGCCTCCTCCTTGGATTTACCCAGCTGTTCACCGGTTTTATGACCATTCTTGGCACGCTTCTGTTTATGCTCCGGATCCATCCCGGCATTGCCCTGGTGGTGGTGCTGGTGACGCCCCTGTCGCTGGTGGTGGCAAACTTTATCGCGAAAAGAACCTACGCCATGTTCACCCTGCAAACCAAAACCCGGGGAGAGCAGACCGGCCTGATTGACGAAACCGTTGGGCAAATTAAAGTGGTTCGGGCGTTTTCCCATGAGGATAAGACCATGGAGCAGTTTGACGAAGTAAATGACCGGCTGGAAAAATGCTCCCTTCGGGCGGTGTTTTTCTCTTCCCTGACAAACCCCTGCACCCGGTTTGTCAACTCCGTTGTTTATGCCGGCGTTGCCCTCACCGGAGCGCTGACAGCGATTTCCGGTGGAATTTCCGTAGGCAGCCTCACCACGTTCCTCAGCTATGCCAATCAGTACACCAAGCCCTTCAATGAAATTTCCGGAGTCGTCACGGAACTGCAAAACGCTTTGGCTTGCGCCGGACGGGTGCTGGAGCTGATCGAGACCCCGGATCGGGGCCAGGAGCCGGAGAATCCTCAAATGCCCGAAAAGGTAGAGGGTGGGTTGGAGATCCGGGATCTTCGGTTCTCTTATGTTCCGGAAAAGCCCCTGATTACCGATTTCAACCTCACTGTTCTGCCCGGTCAGCGGATTGCTATTGTCGGTCCCACCGGCTGCGGAAAAACCACCTTTATTAATCTATTGATGCGGTTTTACGATCCCCAGGGGGGAGAAATTCTCCTGGATGGGATCAACACCCGGAATATGCGCCGGGGAGATCTGCGGCGGTGCGTAGGCATGGTGCTTCAGGATACCTGGCTGAAAGCCGGCACCGTCCGGGAGAACATCGCCATGGGCCGCCCGGAGGCAACATTGGATGAAATCGTGGCTGCTGCCAAGCAGGCCTATGCCCATAGCTTTATTAAGCGGCTTCCCCAGGGGTACGACACGCCCATTGGGGAGTCCGGCGGCTCCCTGTCCCAGGGGCAGAAACAGCTGTTGTGTATTGCCCGGGTGATGCTGTGCCTGCCGCCGATGCTGTTTTTGGATGAGGCCACTTCCTCCATCGATACCCGGACGGAAATCAAAATCCAGAAGGCTTTCGACGCCATGATGAAGGGCAGAACTACCTTCATCGTCGCCCACCGCCTTTCCACCATCCGGGAAGCGGATCTGATTCTTGTGATGCGGGACGGGAAAATCGTGGAGCGGGGGAAGCACCAGGAACTTTTGGCCAAGGGCGGGTTCTACGCCAAGCTGTACGAAAGTCAGTTTGCCCACTGATATTTTAACAGGAGAATTTTATGAAAAAAGTAATCCGCCGGGTCTTGATTGTCGTTCCCACTGCTTTGGTGCAGCTATTATGGTTCCTGCTGCTGTGGAAGTGGCTGACTCCATATGCCGCACCCATTGGCCTGTTTCTTTCCCTCTTGGCGGCGTTCCTGGTGCTGTATATCCTCACCAGCCGGAAGGAGAACGCCTATAAAAGCCTGTGGCTGATGGTCATGCTGGTATTTCCGGTGGCGGGGGCAATTCTGTACCTTGCCGTGGGAGACCGGCGAGCGGCAACGCCTATCCGCCGGAAGCTGGAAAAAGCCCAGAATGCGCTGCCTACTAAGCCGAAGACCGATCCGGAGCTGTTGCGCCAGACGGATCCCCGGGTGGCTCAGACATTCCGGTATGTGGAGAAGAAAACCGGCTTTCCCACCTATCCCTGCCCGCGTGTCCGCTATTACAGCGTTGGGGAAAAGATGTATCCCGATATGTTGGAAGCGCTGGAGCAGGCAGAAAAGTTCATCTATGTGGAGTATTTCATTATTGAGGACGGGAAAATGTGGGATCCTATGGTGGAAATTCTGGAGCGAAAATCTGCGCGGGGGGTGGATGTCCGGGTAATCTATGACGATGTGGGGAGCATTGCCACCTATTCTCTGAAGAATCTTCTGAATCTCCGGCAGCGGGGGATCGCCTGTATGTGCTTTAACCCCATGCTTTCCATCAAGGGCACCATGAACTACCGGGATCATCGAAAAATGCTGATCGTGGACGGCAGGGTCGTTTTCAGCGGCGGAATCAATCTGGCGGACGAATATATCAATGAAAAGCTCCGTTTCGGCCACTGGAAGGACATTGGCTACCGTCTGACCGGACCATCGGTTGCCAGCTTTACGAGAATGTTTGCCGAGTTCTGGAACGCATTTTCCGACCAGGAGCCGGTGCCGGTGGAAAATCTGAGTTCGGTTCCGGGGGAAGCGGGAACCGGACTGGTGATCCCGTATTTCGATTCGCCCCTGTATGGCGACGCGGTGAGCAACAATCTGTATGTGGAGTTATTGTCCCAGGCAACGGAATACGCCTGGTTTTATACCCCCTATCTGATGCCCGGCGACCAGCTGATGGATGCCCTGACTCTGGCAGCCCAGAGGGGGGTGGATGTGCGGATCCTGATGCCGGGCATTCCGGACAAAAAAGTGGTGTTCCGTATGTCCCGAAGCTATTACCGGCCCCTGCTGGCATCCGGCGTCCGGATTTTTGAATACACTCCGGGATTCCTCCACGCCAAGGGCTGCGTGGTAGACGGACGGCTGGGCACCATTGGCACCGTGAATCTGGACTGCCGGAGCCTGTTTCTGCACTTTGAAAACAACACCTTCTTTTATCAGTCCCCGGTTCTGGAGGAACTGAAGGAGGACTTCCTGGACACCCAGGGAAAAAGTGCCGAAATACGCCCGGAGAGCCGCTATAAGCTGGGGACGCGGATTCTTGACGGAATTCTTAGAATTTTTGCCCCCCTTTGTTAGGAGAGAACATTTTGAAAACCGGATACGAAAACCATCACCGCCTGCTTTGCAGGCTATATTGCTCAGGCCATTGTCAATAACTTTGTTCCGCTACTGTTTCTGACCGTTCAGGATACCTACGGTATTCCGCTGTCGAAAATTACAATATTAATTACCTTCAACTCGGCCTTCAGCTGGCGGTGGATCTGGCATCCGTTGCCTTTGTGGACAACCTGAAAAAGGGAATTTTCGCCGCCTTGGTTTCCCCGTCCTCCTTTTGGTTGGGATTTTCTGCTGAAACGGGAGAGAAAAGAGGTCACCAATTTGGAGTAAGGTGATTCCCCATAGGAAGCGTTACCAAAATCTCCGATGTAATTTCCCGGTACTCCATAATGTCCGTGGTTTTCCGCAGACGCTTTCCCAGCTTCTCGGAACCCTGGAACCGGCACAGCAGGTAATTCCAGTGCTCCTTCATCCGGAACATGGCGTTCCTGGATCCACCGAAGGCATCCAGGTACCGCTGAAGCAATTCGTCGTGGTATTCACGGAGCGTTTCCCGCCGGGTTCCTCCGGGACAGATCATTCCCGGATCCCCGATCAGCCCCCGCCCCAGCATCACCGCTGGGGTCTGGGGGTGCTTTTTTTCGAAAGCGGCTATGTCTTCAAGACTGCACAGATTCCCGTTATAGATGAGGGGATTCCGGCAGTTCCCGGCAGCGTAGGCAAACCATTCATCCCGTACCGGTTTACTGTAAAAGTCTTTCCGTACCCGGGGGTGGAGAATGAGCTGGGCAATGGGGTACCGGTTAAAGATTTCCAGAAGCCGGGGAAATTCCTCCGGATCGTCTAGCCCAAGCCGGGTTTTGACGGAAATGGAAACGGGGGTACGGGAAAAGACCTGATCCAGAAAAGCTTCCAGATGGACGGGATCTCCCAGCATTCCGCTACCCTTGCCCTTGCTCACCACCGTGCCGGAGGGGCAGCCCAGATTCAGATTCAGCTCCCGATAGCCAAGATTCCGGCATACTCCAGCGGCCCAGAGAAAATCTTCGGCGTTTTTCGTCAGCACCTGGGGTACCGCAAGGTAACCTTCCAGCCGGGCTTCCGGCAGCTCCCGGGTTTCCTTGGGGGTCAAAGCCCGGTGCTGGGTAGGGGAAAAGAAAGGCATATAGTACCGGGCAATCCCAGGGAAATATTTCCGATGAACTTCCCGAAAAATTCGATCCGTAAGTCCCTCCATGGGGGCAAAGTAAATTTCCATAGCTGATTCCTTTATTTGTCGTTTTGCTGCGCTCAGCGGCAAATCAAAAAAGAGCACCGCGAAAACGCGGCGCTCCTGGGTGTTCAGATTTCCATGATGACTGGCAGGATCATGGGGTTCCGCTTGGTGGTCTTAAACAGGTAGCCGCTGATATCGTTTTTGATGGCGGACTTGATGGCGGACCAGTCCCTTGCCCGCTTGCGTTGGCAGCGATCAATGGCCTCCAGGGCGACCTGACGAAGATCCTCCATCAGATCCTCGGATTCCTTCACATAGATAAATCCTCTTGTGATGATGTCCGGCCCGGAGATCACGGAACCGTCCTGACTGGACAGGTTGACGCAAACCACCACCATGCCGTCCTGGGCCAGGTGCTTCCGATCCCGGAGCACCACGCTGCCCACATCACCTACGCCGGTGCCGTCCACAAACACCTTCCCGGCGGTGACCGGTGTCCCAACCTTACAGGTGCGGCTTGTCAGCTCAAACACGGTGCCAATTTCCCCAATGTGGATATTCTTGGGATTCATCCCCATGGACTGAGCCAACTTGCTGTGAATTTGCAGATGACGCTGCTCACCGTGGACGGGAATGAAGAACTTGGGCTTTACCAGGGCGTGAACAATTTTCAGCTCTTCCTGGCAGGCGTGGCCGGAGACATGAAGGCCCTCGCTCTTTTCGTAGATTACGTCGGCGCCCTTACGGTACAGCTCATTAATGATCCGGGAGATAGCCTTTTCATTGCCGGGAATGGCGGAGGCGGAAATGATGATCCGGTCACCGGGTACGATTTCCACCTGCTTGTGGGTGGAGAAGGCCATCCGGTACAGCGCGGACATATTTTCTCCCTGGGAGCCGGTGGAGACGATCACCAGCTTGTTTTTCGGAATGGACTTAATGGCGGCAATGTCCACAATGGTACCGGGCTTAATTTTCAGGTATCCAAGCTCCTGGGCAACCTTCAGCATATTTTCCATGCTTCTGCCGGAGACAGCTACCTTCCGCCCGTAACGCTGGGCAGTGGTGATCACAGCCTGAACCCGGTGCATATTGGAGGCAAAAGTGGTGACGATGATCCGCTGGTCACAGTTTTTAAATTGCCGGTCCAGGCTCTCCGCCACCACGTTTTCACTGGGGGTGTAGCCCTGCCGCTCTACGTTGGTAGAGTCCGCCAGCAGTGCCAGGACGCCTTCATTCCCCAGCTGACCCAGCCGGGCCAGATCCATCATGCCGTCGGAGGCGGTTGGATCGATCTTAAAGTCGCCGGTCATCACCACGGTGCCCACCGGGGTATGAATGGCAAAACACACTGCGTCGGCAATGGAGTGGTTCACATGGATGAATTCCACGGTGAAGCAGCCCGCCTTTACCACTTCCCCGGGCTTGTGGGTAATCAGCTTCACAGTGTTTTCCAGATGGTGCTCCTCCAGCTTCAGGCGGATCAGGCCATTGGTCATGGCGGTACCGTGGACGGGGCAATTTACCTGCTTCATGCAGTAAGGAATAGAGCCAATGTGGTCCTCATGTCCGTGGGTGATGAACATACCCCGCAGCTTTTTTTGGTTAGCCACCAGATAGGAAAAGTCGGGAATTACCAGATCCACGCCGTACATATCATCGTCCGGAAAACCGACGCCGCAGTCCACCACGATCATGTCCTTGCCATACTCCAACGCGGTAATGTTCTTGCCAATTTCATCCAAACCGCCAAGGGGGATAATTTTCAATTTTTCTGCCAATTTGGGTATAAACTCCTTTCAAATAGGGAAATTGCCGAAAAACGGCAAAATCATTCGGTTTTTTGGCGCTTTTTCGGGAAGACACTGAAAAAACGCCCGCGAAAAACAGGCAGCCGCTATTCGGTATTCCGGCCCTGTAACGCCGTATTCCCGAAAAACGCCTACTTTATATATAAATATCAGGCAAAAGCCGTGCCTGAAAGTGATGCCGGGTCTGCCCACCCGCGCCTGTCAAAAATATTATACCACATTCTCGCGGAAATGTACACAATTTTTTTCCTTATTTTTTGCGGCGGATTTTTCCGGGCTTTTTCGGGGAAAAGTGGAAATACTTGTTGCACCTTTTCACGGAATTTGGTATAATACACCTTATAAGTCCCCATTGGCCGTTCACCTCATCCGGCGTCGGTTGTATGGGAAATTCGGGCGTCAGCCCGGTGGAGGAGGATGAAACCATGAGCAAAAAACTGTATAAGCTCCTGCGGCCCTCCCGTGGCTTTTATTTTGTTGTTCTGGGAATTTTCTGCGTTGCTACGGCGGCCATGGGGCAGTATTGGCTGGCGGCAGGGGAGGCGGTTATTACTCTGGCGGCCTGCGGTATGTATGTCATGGCAAGCAATTTCCGAAACAAAAAAATCCAGAAATTTCTCATGTCCGTACCCCACACGGTGGAAAGTTCCTCAAAGGGCGAGGGACCCTTTCCGGCGGTGATGGTGTCTCTGGGGGACGGAGGAATTCTGTGGACAAATAACCGGTTTCGGGAACTGACCAACCTTTCCGACACCAAGATCGAACCCCGGCTGGAGGATGTGCTCCCAGAGCTTCCTCTGGACTGGCTGGCTTCCGGCAAAACCGAGTGCCCCCGGGATACGGTTTTGAACGGACGGCGGTATCGGGTCTACGGCTCCATCATCCGCACGGAGGAGACCCGGGGCAACATGCTGGGAGTGCTGTATTTCTGCGACATGACGGAACTGTACCAGGTGCGGGACGAGTACATTCGATCCCGCCCGGTGGTGGCGATCATCCTGATTGATAACTATGAGGAGCTGACCAAGAATCTGACGGAGAGCGCCATATCTGCGCTGAATGCCCGGCTCAATGATGCCATCGGCAAATGGGCGGAGAGCTGCAGCGGTCTGCTGCGGCGTCTGGAGCGGAACCGGTTTTTGATGATCTTTGAAAAGCGGGATCTGGAAATGGCCATGGAGGATAAGTTCTCCTTGCTGGAGAAGGCCCACGAGATCCGAAATCCCTCCGGATTGCCGGCTTCCGTGTCCATTGGACTAGGGTTGGACGGTGAAACATTCCAGGAGAGTTACGATTTTGCCGCCATCAGCATTGAGATGGCACTGAGCCGGGGCGGAGATCAGGCTGTGATAAAGGACCGAATCAATTTCACCTTTTTCGGCGGACGGAACGTGGAAGCGGACTACAGCAGCAAGGTTCGCTCCCGGGTAACCGCGAATTCTCTGATGGAACTGATCGGTCAGAGCAGCCAAGTGTTTATCATGGGCCATAAAAACGCGGATCTGGACGCGGTGGGCGCCGCTATGGGCATCAGCTGCCTGTGCCGGAAGAAGGGAAGGAAATCCCATATTGTCATTGATCTGGAAAACAACGCCTCCCAGAAGCTGATTGAAGAGATTCTGCAAACGCCGGAGTACCGGGACGCTTTTATTTCCGGGGAAGAGGCGTTGCTGATCTGCGATAACCGGAGCACCCTGGTCGTTGTGGACACCAACCGTCCGGATCAGGTGGAGTGTAAGCCTCTTTTGGAGGCGATCCCCAAGGTTTGTGTGGTGGATCACCACCGTCGGGCTGCGGACTATATCAGCCCGGTGGTTGTGAACCTCCATGAGACCTACGCCTCATCCGCTTCCGAGCTGGTGACGGAGCTGCTCCTGTATTCCGTAGAGGGTAGCGACATGCTGCCTATCGAAGCAAAAAGTTTGCTTGCGGGCATCTGCCTGGACACCAAGTTCTTCAACGTTCGCACGGGAGAGCGCACCTTTGAAGCCGCGGCCATGCTGCGCCGCCTGGGAGCGGATACCACGGAGGTCAAGCGCCTGCTTCAAAACGATTTTCAGGATACCATGGCAAAGTATCAGATCATTCGCTCCGCCCGCCTTTATCGCCAGGAGCTGGCCATTGCCGCTCTCAGCACCACCACCTCCCGGGTTTTGGCTGCCCAGGCGGCGGATGAGCTGCTGAATATTTCCGGAATCACCGGATCCTTCGTTCTGTACCCCGACGGGGATCGGGTGATCATATCTGCCAGAAGCATTGGCTCTGCCAACGTGCAGATGATTCTGGAGCCTCTGGGAGGCGGCGGCAACGCGGCCACGGCAGGCGCCCAGCTGTCGGGTGTCACTACTCGGGAGGCGCTGGATAGTCTTGTTGCATCCATCGATCAATATTATGAAAGGTAAGGAGAGCGTACTATGAAGGTTATTTTATTGCAGGATATTCGGGGCAAGGGAAAAAAAGGGCAGATGCTGGAGGTTTCCGACGGCTATGCCAGAAACTACATGCTTCCCAGAAAGATGGCCATTGAAGCAACCCCGGACGCTGTGAATACCATGAAAATGAACGACAAGGCCGCCCAGGAGCGGATTGCTCGGGAGAAGGCGGAGGCTATGGAAATCGCCAAAAAGCTTCGGAGCCTGACTCTGGTTGTGATCGCCCGGGGCGGTGGAAACGGGCGGCTGTTCGGCTCTGTCACCAACCAGGAGATTGCCGATACCCTGAAAACGAAAGAGGGCATCACTCTGGACAAGCGAAAAATCGTAATCAGCGATCCCATCAAAAACACCGGTACTTACACCGTCACATGCAAACTGGGCTATGAGATCACAGCACCTTTGACGGTCAAAATCGAAGAGATCTGATTGAAAGCAGAAAGCGGTAAGTAGTTAGCGGTTAGTAGAGCACGGCGACTCGGCGCTTAGTTGGAACTGCCTGCTGAAAACTTGGAGGAACAAACTATGGATGAAGAGCTGTTAAGCCGCCAGCCGCCCCAGTCTCTGGAAGCGGAACAGTCAGTGCTTGGCTCCATTTTGATTGACAGCCGGTGCATCACCGACATTATAGGCGTTGTAAAACCCGAGGATTTTTCTCTCCAGCAGAACCGGGAGATCTATGAAGCGGTTTACACCATGTTTAACTACTCTCAGACCATTGACCCGGTGACGGTGCTGGAGAAGCTTCGGGAAATGGGCTATTACCATGATAACACCCGGGACTATATTTTGCAGCTGATGGAGATCACCCCCACCGCTGCCAATGCCGCGAGATACGCGGTCATCGTCCGGGAAAAAGCCATGCTTCGGGAACTGGGGGCGGCGGCGGAAAGTATCTACCAGATGGTCTATGACCAGGTGGGAACGCCCCAGGAAATTTTGGAAGCAGCGGAGAAAAAGATTTATGCTCTTCGCAAAGGGGAGCATGGAGATAGCCTGGAGCATATCGGCACCACGCTCCACCGGGTATTTGACCGGCTGACAGAGCTGAGCATGTCGGACTCCGCCATTCCGGGTCTTTCCACCGGCCTTCGGGATCTGGATACCCGGATCAACGGCCTGAATAAATCGGATCTTCTGCTGATTGCCGCCCGTCCTGCCATGGGTAAATCCGCCTTCGCCTTGAATATCGGATTAAACGTGGCGAAAAAATACGACGGCGTGACGGTTGCCATTTTCAGCCTGGAAATGTCCCGGGAGCAGCTTGCCATGCGGCTGCTGTCCTCGGAAGGGTTTATCGACATGCAGAAGATGACCACCGGCAAGCTGGACGATGAGGAATGGAATAACCTTTGTATGGCATCCTCCGCCCTGAGTCAGACAGACATTCGCATCGACGATAATCCCTCCGTCACCGTGGCGGAGATCAACGCCAAGTGCCGGAGACTGGAAAACCTGGGTCTTGTAATCATCGACTATCTGCAATTGATGACTGGATCCGGCTACGGCGGGAAAAGCGATAACCGGGTTACCGTGGTCAGCGAAATTTCCCGCTCCCTAAAAATCATGGCCAAGGAGCTGAACGTTCCTGTGATTTGTCTGAGCCAGCTGTCCCGTGCGGTGGAAAGCCGCACCGATAAGCGGCCCATTATGTCGGATCTTCGGGAATCCGGTGCTATCGAGCAGGACGCGGATGCCATTATGTTCCTGTACCGGGACGAATATTACAATCCCAATACCGAGGATAAGGGGGTTGCCGAGTGCATTGTGGCAAAGAACCGCCACGGTGAGACCGGTATTGTCAAGCTCCAGTGGGTGCCCCAGTTCCAGACTTTTACCGACCGGGAGTGGAAACATGCTGAATAAGCTGCTGGAAATGCTCCGCCGATATGAGATGGTTTCTCCTGGGGATAAAGTGGTTTGCGCCCTGTCCGGGGGCGCAGACTCGGTGGCCTTGCTTTATGCCATGTATTTGCTGAAGGATCGGCTGGGAATCACCCTTTCCGCCGCCCACTTTAACCATCACCTCCGGGGAGAAGAATCGGATCGAGACGCCGTTTTTTCCCGGGATCTTTGCCAGCGTCTGGATATTCCCTTCCATCTTGGGGAGGGAGATGTTGTTTCCGGGGAAAAAGGGCTGGAAAACGCCGCCCGGGAAGCGCGGTATGATTTTCTCCTAAGTCTTCCCGGAAAGATTTTTACCGCCCATACCGCCGACGACAATGGGGAGACCGTTCTTATGCGGCTGATCCGGGGAACCGGCCTGAAAGGGCTGGGGGGAATTCCACCGGTCAGCGGGCAGCTGTACCGCCCCATGCTCACCGTTACCCGGCGGGAGGTGGAGGAATTCCTGCAAAAAAACGACCTCCGGCATATTGAGGACAGCTCCAACGGCGGTGACGATTTCCTTCGGAATCGGATTCGCCATGAGATCATGCCGCTCCTTTCCAAGGAAAATCCCCGGATCGGTGAGAATCTCTCCGCTATGGCTCTTACCCTCCGGCTGGATGAGGAGTTCTTATCCGGCAGGACGGAGGGAGAGCTTCCGGATGTGCCTGTCCTTCGCGCCCTCCATCCGGCACTTCGCCGCCGGTATTTAGCGGCTTTTCTGATCCGCCAGGGGGTTCGGGAGCCGGAGCAGAGCCATATCGCGTTGGCGGAAAGCTTGGTATTTTCCGACAACCCTTCCGCCCGGGGAAATTTCCCGGGAAATGTGGTGATCGCCCGGGCGTATGACCGTCTGGTCAGGCAGGAGACGGCAGAGGAGATCATGGAGGCGGTTCTCCCGTGCCCTGGCAGTCTGTTCCTACCCTGGGCAGAGCTTACCGTGACCTGCCAGGAGGCGGATGCGCTTGAAAACGGAAAGGATGTCTTTACAATCGTCCCTCAGGGACAGGTGATCCTCCGCACCCGGCGCACCGGTGATACCCTCCGCCTTTCCGGCGGGGAAAAGAGCCTGAAAAAGCGGATGATCGATGAAAAGATCCCTGCAGCGCTGCGGGGAAGAATCCCGGTGCTGGCAGACGAAGTGGGAATTCTGGGTGTGTATTCCATGGGTGCGGATCTATTCCGGCGGGCAAAAAGCCTCCCGGCGGTGACCGTTCGATTTATAAAGACAGGGAGGAAACCAAATGGAAAGTGACATAAGGAAAATCCTGTTGACCGAGGAGCAGATTCGGCAGCGGGAAGAGGAGCTGGGGAAGATTCTCACCCAAGAGTATGCCGGAAAGAATCCGGTGATCGTCGGGGTTCTGAAAGGCGTGGTGGTATTCTATGCCGATATGGTTCGCCAGATCCATGTGCCCTGCCAGATGGATTTTATGTGGTTGTCTTCCTATTCTGGGGCAGCGTCTGGAGAACTGATTGTTCGCCAGGATATTTCCTCGGATATACGGGGGCGGCATGTGCTGATCCTGGAGGACATCTACGACACTGGCAGTTCCCTGTGGTACACTTATCAGCACCTGATGGCGAAGGCGCCTGCCTCTTTGAAAATCTGCACCCTGCTGGATAAACCGGAGCGGCGGAGGAAAGACATCACCCTGCGGCCGGATTATGTTGGTTTTACCATTTCCAATGAATTTGTGGTGGGCTACGGCCTTGACTATAACGAACGGTACCGGAATCTGCCTTTCATTGGCATTCTCAGACCGGAAGTTTACGAAAAATAAGGAGCATTCAGTTGAAAAATAAACGATTTCTCTATCTCATCATTTATGTGGCTGTGCTGGCACTGGTTCTCAGCTGGGCGGCGGGAGCATTTGCTGACAACCGAAACGCGGTTCCCTATTCCCAGGTGGTTCGCCTGTTTGAGGAGGGAAAGGTAAAGTCCTTTGTCTCCGAGGGAGAGACGCTGACATTGTATCTAAACACGCCTTTGGATGGGAAAACCGTAATTGTAACCCAAATCGCGGATCAGGAGAGCTTCCACCGGGAGATGGAAGATACCATCCGGGAGCAGTCCGAATCCGGTGTGCTGGAAAGCTACGATTTCCTTCCCGCAGCGGGATTCTCTCCTTACACACTGATCCTGCCACTGCTGATCGTTGGCGTCATTTTGCTGTTGATCTGGGCTTTTGTGATGAATCGAGCGGGGGGCAATAACCCTATGGCATCCTTTGGGAAAGCCAGGACGGTGCTTGGGGTGCCAGACGGGAAAAAGGTTACCTTTGACGACGTGGCAGGAGCGGATGAGGAAAAGCAGGAGCTTCAGGAGATCGTGGACTTTCTCCGGGAGCCGGAAAAGTATACCAGAATTGGTGCCAGGATCCCTCACGGCCTGCTGCTGGTTGGACCTCCCGGCACCGGTAAAACCCTGCTTGCCCGTGCCACCGCCGGAGAGGCGGGGGTGCAGTTCCTGTCCATTTCCGGCTCTGACTTTGTTGAGATGTATGTAGGCGTAGGCGCCAGCCGTGTTCGGGATCTGTTTGAGCAGGCAAAGCGGATCGCTCCGGCAATTATCTTTATTGATGAAATTGACGCTGTGGGTCGCAAGCGCGGATCCGGCCTGGGCGGCGGACATGACGAAAAGGAGCAGACGCTGAACCAGCTGCTGGTGGAGATGGACGGTTTCGGGAGAACCGAGGGCGTGATTGTTCTGGCGGCTACCAACCGCCCGGATATCCTGGATCCTGCTTTATTGCGCCCCGGACGGTTTGACCGCCAGATCCACGTGGGTCACCCTGACGTAAAGGGCAGGGAGGACATTCTCCGTGTTCACGCCAAAGGGAAAATGCTGGACGATACCGTGAACCTAAAAACCGTTGCCCGATCCACCGCCGGGTTTACCGGTGCGGACCTGAGTAACCTCTTAAACGAGGCGGCGATCCTGGCCGCAAGGGACAACCGTCCAGCTCTGAATATGGAAGACATCAACGAGGCAATGATGAAGATCGTTGCCGGTCCTGCCAAGCGTAGCCACGTTCCCTCCCGGAAGGATCTTCGCACCACCGCCATTCACGAGGCGGGCCACGCGGTAGCTATGTACCGTCTGCCTACCCATGATCCAGTGCGGCAGATTTCCATCGTTCCCCGGGGCAGCAGCCTGGGGGCTACCTGGTACCTACCCAAGGACGATTCGTCCAACCTGACGAGAAATGAGATGTATGAACAGATTGTTGGCCTTTTGGGCGGCAGAGTCGCTGAGGCGCTGTTCATCGGGGATATTTCCGTGGGAGCCTCCAACGACATTGACCGTGCCACTAAGCTGGCAAAGGATATGGTCGCGCGGTACGGTATGTGCGAGCGGCTGGGCACCGTGTCCTACTTGGACGGCGGCGAGGTGTTCATCGGAAGGGACTATCAGACCACCAAGAGCTATTCCGAGCAGGTGGCAGGTGCCATCGACGAGGAAGTCAAAGCCCTCATTGACCGTGCCTACCAGGACTGCAAGAAAATCCTGGAAACGGATCGGGATAAGCTGACCGCCACGGCGGATTACCTCCTGGCAAACGAAAGCATGACCGGCGCTCAGTTTGCCGACCTGATGGAAGGTCGGGAAATCGGGGCATCCTCCGCCACCTCCCTCACCGACGGATTTGAAAGCTAGCCGGATAATATTGCGGATAAGCAAGGGCACCCTGTATTTTCGGGGCGCCCTTTCCATAAGAAAACCTTAAGATACTGGGAATTTACTTTTTTGGCGGAATGTGGTAAAATGATAAAAATGCTTATACTGATATTCAATCAAAATGTTAAATCTGAAGGATTGAACATTTTGATATGAAGATCATAATGAGACGAATTTTTGGTATTTTCTATTCCGAAAATACCAAAAATGACAGCGCCGCAAGGCGATGTCTTTTTGATAAAATGAAACCACTTTATCAAAAATAGTATTAGGGAGAGAACGAAAAATGGCAGGAAAGTTTGAAACGCCCCGAGGCGGCAGAAACAAAAACCAGGGCGGTGGAAATAAGAAGGCTGTCCGGCGGAAAGGCCGTCGGATCAATCCGCTGTTTTTTGTGACGGTGGGGGTTCTCCTCGTCGCTATGGCGCTTGTGTGCGCCATGTGCGGAAAGGGGAAGGACAAAACACCCGGTACGGATTCCAGCCTGCCAAGCGATGTTGCCACTGTGCCGGTGGAGACTGCCCCTCAGGTTGTAGCCTCTGCCGCGGTGTCCTCCCAGGGGGATCTGCTGATGCACCGTCAGATTTTCTTTTCCGGCAGCGCGAGTAGTCCCCAGGGAGCCTGCTATCTTGGGGAAGGGGAATATAATTTCGACTCCATTTTCCAGTATATCTCCCCCTATGTTTCCTCCGCGGATTACAGTGTGATCAATCTGGAGACCACCTTCGGCGGGGATGGCTACCCCTACCAGGGTAATCCCAATTTCAACTGTCCGGACGCTCTGGCGGATTCTGTCGCGAAGGCAGGATACGATATGCTTCTCACCGCCAATAACCACTGCTGTGATACCACCGTCTCCGGAATCAAGCGAACATTGGAGCAGGTGCATGCCAGAAATCTGTCCACCCTGGGTACTCAGATGAACAATGAGGAAAAGAAATACGCGGTTGTGGACGTGAACGGAATCAAAATCGGTATGCTCTGCTATACCTATGCCGCCGGCCTGGACGGAGACGGTGTGCCGAATCTGAACCTGAACCAGGCCACCCGGGTGACGGAGAGCGGCATTGTAAACTATTTTACAACAGACAATTTGGATAAATTCTACCGGGAAGTGGAGGAAATACTGGAGGCTATGGAGCAGGAGGGGGCGGAAGCCACCATGCTCTATATCCATTGGGGAAATGAGTATCAGCTAACCAATGACGCTACCCAGAAGGTCATTGCCCAAAAAATGTGTGATATGGGCATTGATGTGATCGTAGGCGGCCATCCCCATGTGATTCAGCCGGTGGAGCTGCTGACCGGCACCGCCGATTCCTCACACAAAACCGTGTGCATCTACTCCATGGGAAATGCCGTATCCAACCAGCGCAGGGAAGAAATGCAAAATTCCTGCCCTACCGGCCACACAGAAGATGGCGCCGTCTTCACGGTCACCTTTGAAAAGAACTCCGTTGGGGATGTGTACCTAGCCGGTGTGGAGTTGCTTCCCACCTGGGTCAATAAATTCATAAATGAGGACGGCAAGACGGAATACAATATCATTCCCCTGGAGAAAGTCAAGGAAGCGGAGTGGAAGACCCTCTATCAGCTGACGGACGATGCTTTTGTGAAAGCACAAGGTTCCTATGACCGCACCATGGAAATTGTATCCCCTGGCCTCAATCAGGTATGGGATTATCTTGCCCAGGGGAATTCCGAGCCAGACGGCACGCCGGAAACCACCGGCCTTGCCGCGTAAGGCAGAATTGCATAATATGGAATCATGTACAGCCGCCGCAGGAAGAAACCTGCGGCGTTTTTTCCGATATATGGGGATTTTTCCGATTTGATCGTGGATAATAATATAGAATGTGCTTATCGGATTTCCGTTTTTTGCGTAGGAACGCCGACCCAGGTATGTTGCCGACGAATCCGATAAGCGTTTGAAGAAAGCGCAGGGCGCGGCATGAGGAGCTTTTTCCGTGCTTGCAAATCCGGAAACGCAATGCAGTTTGAAATTCAGATCGCAAAGCCGCCTCGTCCATAACGCTAGGATAAAACGCCGCCGATGCACCCCGCAGCCGGTCCTCATTGGAGATGACATAGATGGGCGGCATTTCATCAGGCGGCAT
>CAZCLX010000010.1:0-35173 GCA_964499615.1 uncultured Oscillospiraceae bacterium | reverse complement strand
CCCGCAAAGCCTTGATACAACTGGGTTTCTGCGGTTTTGAATTTTATTCCCACTCCACCGTGGCGGGGGGTTTGCTGGTGATGTCGTAGACGATGCGGTTGACGTGGGGGACTTCATTGACGATGCGGGTGGAGACACGATCCAGGACGTCATAAGGGATGCGGGTCCACTCGGCGGTCATGAAATCGCTGGTGGTGACGCTCCGGAGGGCAACGGTGTTTTCATAGGTTCTACCATCACCCATGACACCCACGCTTTTGGCGTTTGTCAGCACCGCGAAATACTGGCTGCAATCGGTACAGCCACTTTTGCCGATTTCCTCCCGGAAGATGGCGTCCGCTTCTCGGAGAAGATCCAGCTTCTCCCGAGTGACCTCACCCAGAATCCGGATTGCAAGGCCGGGGCCGGGGAAGGGCTGGCGGTTCACCAGATATTCGGGAAGACCCAGCTGTCTGCCCAACTGGCGGATCTCGTCCTTAAACAGGTGATCCAGCGGCTCCAGAACTTTCTTGAACTGGGCAATGACCTCCTTGGGCAGGAGCTTATTGTGGTGGCTCTTGATCACGTCTGCGTCGCCCTCGCCGGACTCGATGACGTCGGGATAGATGGTGCCCTGGGCAAAGAAATCCTCTTTCGTAATTCCAAACTTCATTGCCTCATCCAGGAACACATAGCCAAACTCCGCACCGATGATCCGCCGCTTCTGCTGGGGATCGGTGACGCCTTTGAGCTTGCTCAGGAACCGCTCCTGAGCATCCACCCGGACAAAATGGAGATCCCATTTGGCAAACGCCGCCTCCACCTCGTCGCCCTCGTTTTTCCGCATACAGCCATGATCCACAAATACGGCGGTGAGCCGGTTCCCCACTGCCTCCGCAAGGAGTGCTGCCAGAACGGAGGAATCCACACCGCCGCTGAGGGCCAGCAGAACGCGTCCATTTCCAATTGTCTGACGGAGGGATTCCACAGTGCGCTTGCAAAAGTCGTCCATGGTCCAGTCGCCGGAGGCATGGCACACCTCATAGAGGAAGTTCCGAAGCATTTCGGAACCATACTGGGTATGGTTCACCTCGGGGTGGAACTGGACGCCATAGAAACCCCGGCTTTCGTCGGCAATGGCGGCATTGGGGCAGGCGTCGGTATGCCCCACCAGGGAAAAGCCCTGGGGAACTTTTGCCATGTAGTCGCCGTGGCTCATCCAAGTGATGCTCTTCTCCGGAATACCCTGAAACAGTTTACATCCAGTATCAAAATAGGTTTCCGTCTTACCGTATTCCCGGGCGATATCCTCCTGGGCGGCGGTGACCTGCCCACCCAGGGTATACGCCATCAGCTGGCAGCCATAGCAGATGCCCAGGATGGGAATACCAAGGGAGAATACCTCCGGATCCACATGAGGGGAGGTTTCCTCATAGACGCTGTTGGGGCCACCGGTGAAAATGATGCCGATGTAGCCCTCTTTCCGGATGTCCACCGGGGTCACCTTGCCGTAGGGGCGGATCTCGGCATAAACATGATGCTCTCTCACCCGGCGGGCGATCAACTGGTTATACTGCCCGCCAAAATCCAATACCAGGATCTTCTCCATTTTCTTCTCCTTACAGATTAATTTCCGCCGTCTCCCGGCTGGTGCCGGATACAACCGGCGCAACCTCCCGGAGAAAGGCTTCCACCTGCTCCGGGCAGCGTCCGATATAGGCGCTGGGGGTGAGCAGATCATTCATTTCTGCCTCGGTAAGGGTGAATTCCTTCTCCTTTGCCAGACGAGCAAGAAGGTCGCAGTCTTCTCCGTTTTTCATCCGGGCGGTGGCTTCCATGGAGCAGCGGCGAATGATCTCATGGAGCTGCTGCCGATCCCCTCCCCGCTTCACCGCTTCCATCATCAGGTTTTCCGTGGCAATGAAAGGCAGGTACTCCCGCACCGTCCGCTCCACGATCTTCTCGTTGACATGGAGACCGTCGGTGACGTTCTGAGCCAGCCGCAGCACCGCGTCGGCGCAGAGGAAGCCCTCCGGCAGGGAGATCCGGCGGTTGGCGGAATCGTCCAGTGTCCGCTCCAGCCACTGGGTAGAGGCGGTCATGGGCCCGTTCAAGGCGTCCGCCATCAGATACCGGGACAGAGAGCAGATTCGCTCACAGCGCATGGGGTTGCGCTTATAGGCCATGGCGGAGGAGCCGATCTGATTCTTTTCAAAAGGTTCCTCCACCTGGCGGTCATGCTGCAATAGGCGGATGTCGTTTGCCATCCGGTAGCAGCTCTGGGCGATGGAACTTAGGCAGTTCAGGATCCGGCTGTCCAGCTTCCGGGGGTAGGTCTGCCCGCAGACGGAATAGCAGCGGTCAAAGCCAAAATCCCGGCTGATCATCCGGTTCATTTCGTCAATTTTGGCGGTGTCCCCGTCAAACAGATCCAGGAAGCTTGCCTCGGTACCGGTGGTACCCCGACAGCCCAGGAACTTCATGTGGCTGATGACAAAGTCCAGCTCCTCCAGATCGGTGAGAAGATCCTGCATCCAGAGGGTCGCCCGCTTACCGACAGTTACCAACTGGGCGGGCTGGTAGTGGGTATATCCCAGAGTGGGCAGGGCCTTATATTTGTCTGCGAAATCCCGGAGGTTTGCCAGGACTTTTACCAGCTCCCCCCGAAGGTACGTCAAACCGTCCCGGTAGATCACAATATCCGCGTTGTCGGTAACGTAGCAGCTGGTGGCTCCCAGGTGGATGATTCCCGCCGCCTTGGGGGCGGCCTTGCCGTAGGCATAGACATGGGCCATCACATCGTGGCGGACTTCCTTTTCCCGGGTAGCGGCACAGGCATAGTCAATATCGGTGATGTGGTTTTCCAGTTCCTCCACCTGCTCCTGGGTGATACCCAAACCGAGGGCGTGTTCCGCCTTTGCCAGGGAAACCCACAGCCTCCGCCAGGTCTGGATCCGGGTGTCCTGGGAAAAGAGCCTCAGCATATATTCCGAGGCGTAGCGGGAACTTAGGGGTGATTCGTAACGGTTTGTCATGGCTCCTCCTTACCGCAGGATGATGCTGTCCCGCTCCGGGCCTACGGAAACGTAGGTAATGGGGCAGCCGATTTCTTTTTCCACGTACTCCACATAGTCCCGGGCAGCCTGGGGCAGATTCTCCCACCGGCGGACACCGGAAATATCCTGCTTCCACCCTGGCATATAGGTGATCACCGGCTTGGCATCCGCCAGGCGGCAGGGGAACGGGAACTCGTCGGTCTCCTGCCCATCCAAAAGGTAGTGGGAACAAACCGGAATTCTATCCAAATAGCTCAGCACATCCAGCTTGGTCAGGGCAATGTCGGTGGCGCCCTGAGCCTGGACGCCGTAGCGGGTGGCGACAATATCGATGGGACCTACCCTGCGGGGACGCCCTGTCTTCGCGCCGTACTCAAACCCGGCGGTGCGAAGGACCTCCGCTTCCTCGCCAAACATCTCACAGACAAAGGGTCCTTCTCCCACACAGGTGGAATAGGCTTTCACCACACCAACCACATTTTCGATTTTCGCGGAAGGCAGGCCGGAGCCAACCGGGGCATAAGCGGCAATTGCATTGGAGGATGTTGTATAGGGGAAAATACCGTAGTCCAGATCCCGAAGGGCACCCAGCTGGGCTTCAAACAGCAGCTTCTTTCCCTCCCTCTGCGCCTGGCGCAGGAAAGCGCCGGTGTCGCAGATAAAGGGTTTGATCTTCTCACAATATTTTTCCAGCCACTGATCCAGAGATTCCATGGTGACCGCTTCGGCTCCGTAGACCCCGGTAACGGTCAGGTTTTTCCACTCCAGCAGTTCCCGAAGGTGCTCCCGAAGATTGGGGTTATACAATAGCTCCCCCGCCATCACCGTCTTTTTCTGATACTTGTCGGAATAGAAGGGGGCGATGCCCTGCTTGGTGGAGCCGTACTTCTTATCCTTCAGCCGGGCCTCCTCCAGGCCGTCCAGCAGGCGGTGCCAGGGCAGCAGCAGAGATGCCCGGTCGCTGATCTTCAGGTTCTCCGGGGTGATGGAAACCCCTTGGGCGGTGACAGACTGGATCTCTTCCCACAGGTTTTCCGGATCCAGGGCAACCCCGTTGCCAAGAATGTTCACAACCCCCTTGCGGAATATGCCGGAGGGAAGCAGATGCAAAGCAAACTTTCCGAACTCATTAATGACTGTATGGCCTGCGTTGCCACCGCCCTGGTAACGGATCACCACATCATAATCCTGGGTCAGCAGATCCACCATCCGGCCCTTGCCTTCATCGCCCCAGTTGATGCCAACGATTGCGCAATTCCCCATGGAAATACTCTCCTCTATCCTTATTTCAAATGTTCGTCCAAACGCTTCATGATTTCTGCATAAGCCTCTTCTACACCGCCCATATCCCGGCGGAAACGGTCCTTGTCCAGCTTCTCGTGGGTCTTGCTGTCCCACAGCCGGCAGGTATCCGGGCTGATCTCATCCGCCAGGACAATGGTGCCGTCGCTGAGGCGGCCAAACTCCAGCTTGAAGTCCACCAGTGTCACGCCGCAGGTCATCCAGAAGGCTTTCAGCACCTCGTTGATCCGGAAAGCGTACTTCTCGATGGTGTCGATTTCCTCCGGGGTGGCAAGTTTCAGAGCAAGGGCATGATAGCGGTTCAGAAGCGGATCCCCCAGTTCGTCATTTTTGTAGGAGAACTCAATGGTGGGAGCGTCAAATACAATGCCTTCCTCTACACCGTAGTGCTTGGCAAAGGAACCGGCGGAAATGTTGCGGATGATGACCTCAAGCGGGACAATGGAAACCTTCTTCACCAAAGTTTCCCGGGAAGAAAGCTCCCGGACATAGTGGGTGGGGATCCCATCCTTTTCCAAATATGCCATCAGGCGGTTACTCATCTCATTGTTGATCACGCCTTTTCCGGCAATGGTACCCTTTTTCAGCCCGTTAAACGCAGTGGCATCGTCCTTATATGCCACGATCAGCAGATTCGGATCGTCCGTGGCAAATACCTTCTTTGCCTTTCCTTCGTAGAGCTGTTCGCGCTTTTCCATGATCGCATCCTCCTGAATTTTGTCCCAGTGCAACTAAAGCTCCAAGGGCATAATATAATGTTTAGAAAATAAAAATGGAGCCGCTTCCATGAAGTATTTTTACTCCAAGACAGCTTGCCTCCACAACGCAAATTTTACACTACTTGCCGATATTTGTCAACGGGCGGAATCAAAAAAGTTTTCTTCTTTCAGTCCCATCCGCAAATTTCCGGCGGAATGCAAGAAGATTCTGGTAATTTTTCTTCCTTTTTCGGCATTATTTCTATTTGTTCGGTGTTGCTTTTTTCCTGGATGCAATGATATAATGTAGATGGCCAATCCTGCGGTATCTACTGCGGGCAATAAAAATAAAGCGAGGTAATTCACTGATGATTGCATACGGAGAAAACGTCAAAATTTTCTGCGGCAACTCCAATCCCGAATTTGCTCGAACCATTTGTAAATGCCTTGGCGTCACCCTTGGCAAAGCCGATGTCAAGACCTTTGCCGACGGCGAAGCATCCGTTTCCCTGGAAGAGACCGTCCGCGGCGCGGATGTGTTTCTCGTTCAATCCACCTGCAAGCCTGTCAACGACAACCTGATGGAACTTCTTGTTATGGCAGACGCTTGCCGCCGTGCTTCCGCCGGTAGAATCACCGCTGTGATCCCCTACTTTGGCTACGCCCGACAGGATCGGAAGGCAAAAAGCCGGGATCCTATCTCCGCCAAGCTGGTGGCCAACATGATCACCGCCGCCGGTGCGGACCGCGTTCTAACCATGGATCTTCACGCTGCCCAGATTCAGGGCTTCTTCGACATTCCCCTGGATCACCTGCTAGGTAACCCCACCTTCGTGGACTATTATCTTAAGAAATTCCCGGAAGGCCAGTATAACCACGGTGAATTTGTTGTCGTCTCCCCGGATGTCGGCTCTGTAGGCCGCGCCCGGGCATTTGCCGCCAAGGTGCACATGGGTCTTGCTATTGTGGATAAGCGCCGTCAAAGAGCTAACGTATGCGAAGTCATGAATATCATCGGTGATGTGAAGGGAAAAACCTGCATCCTCTATGACGATATGGTAGATACCGCCGGTTCCCTGTGCAATGCCGCTGCCGCTCTGGCGGAGGCTGGTGGCGCAACTGCCATCTACGCCTGTGCCACCCACGGTGTTCTCTCCGGTTCTGCTTATGAGCGGATCGAAAACAGTCCCATCCAGGAAATGCTGCTCCTGAATACCATTCCTCAGACCGGAAACACTCCCAGCGGCAAGCTGAAGTACCTGGATGTCGCCCCGGTGTTTGCCCGCGCCATTGAGCACGTTCACGGCGGAACCTCCATTGCCGACCTGTTTTAATGCCGTGTTTGGTAAGGAAAAAGACAGCTGGCTGATCGTTGGTCTGGGTAACCCCGGCAAAGAATATGAGAAAAGCCGTCACAACTGTGGATTTCGTGCACTGGATCTCATAGCCCAAAAGCTGAATTGTAAGATTGACAAGGGCAAGTTCCAAGGTCTATATGGACAGACTGTGTACGACGGAAAAAAAGTGTATCTTTTGAAGCCGCTAACCTACATGAATCTTTCCGGGAGATCCGTTTTGCAGCTAAGCGCCTATTTTCAAATCCCGCCTCAGCGAATCATTGTTCTCTCTGACGACATATCCCTGGATCCGGGCCGGATCCGGGTGCGAAAAGACGGATCCGCAGGCGGCCACAACGGTCTGAAATCCATTATTGCTGAGCTAGGCAGTCAGGATTTTCCTAGGGTAAAAATCGGCGTAGGCGCAAAGCCCCGAGCTGACTATGATCTTGCGGACTGGGTGCTAGGCTCCTTCCTGGCCTCGGAAGAAAAAGCGGTGTCCGCTGCTTTGGAAAACGCTGCTGATGCGGCACTTGCAATTATCCAGGTTGGCGTGCCGGAAGCTGCCAATCGCTTTAACGGGAATCGTTCTTAACGCGTCATTCTTATAATATCATACGGAAAAGAGATACGGAAAGGGGATGCACTCCCCTTTCCGCTTTCCGCTGTGGAGTTTTTTTATGAGGTAATTCTATGGAGCAACTGCTAAGCCTTCTTCATTCCATTCCGGAATACCGGAGCCTTTTGGACAGCGTCCGCGCCGGGCAGTCTGCCGCAGTGACCGGAATTGGGCAAATTAACCGCAGCCACCTGATCTCCGGACTGATCCAAGACTGTGATGGCCCTGTCATTATTCTGTGCCAGGACGACATTGCCGCCCGGCGTATGCAGGAGGAGCTGCGGGATTTCCTGGGGGAAACCATTCCCATTCTCCCTGGCAGAGAACTGACCCTATATGACGCAGCAGCCGTCTCCAGAGTCTGGGAGCAGCAGCGGATTGGCCAGCTTTATGACCTTTCCCATGGGAAGCTGTCGGCTCAAATCATGACCTGGGAATCTCTAAGTTTGCGCACCATGCCCCCCAGCATTCTTCATTCCGCCTCCCTCCAGCTGGAGGTGGGCAAAGAATACCCGCTGGAAGAACTGGGCGCCAGGCTTACAGATGTTGGTTACAGTCGCTGTCCCATAGTGGAAGGTATTGGTCAGTTTGCTATTCGGGGCGGAATTGTAGACATTTTCTCCCCTGGAGAGGACAGACCGGTTCGTGCCGAATTCTTTGGAGACGAGCTGGATACCCTCGCGCCCTTTGACACGGACACCCAACGCAGAGGGGAAAATATTTCCGCCACCCGGATCCTTCCTGTGGCAGAGACCATTCCTGCCCTTCATCCCGGCGGGATTGATGGACTGTGCAAAGATCTAAGGAGCCTGATTGCCCGGCAAAGCCGGCGAAAGAATGTAAACCAGCCCCTTTTAGCAACTTTATCAAAGGATCTGGAAAAATACGAAAACCGGGTCAATACTGCCGCATCTGACCGATACATGGGACTGATTTACCGGGAAAACACCAACGCCATGGACTACGTTCCGGAAAATGCCCTGCTGCTGATCTGTGACCACAGCGCCTTGCAGCGAACCGCCCGAACCCGCACAGAGGAAATGGGAATGCTGCTGGACGGAATGCTGCAAAACGGCAGTCTTGCCGGAGAACTATGCGACTTTGTCTGCCAGTGGGAGGATTTCTGCGGCGCTCTCAAAGGAAAAACCGCTGTCTACTTCGATGCCTTTGGCGGCGCGTCCTACCCCGAAGACTGCCCTCCGAAGCTGCTTCTTCCCATGACAGCCAAGCAGCTTCCCAGCTACGGCGGTAATTTGGACGCAGCCGCCGGGGATCTGAACTACTATCGAAAAATGGGCTTCGGCAGTCTGGTGCTCTGCGGAACACGCCACCGGGCAGAGCTGTTGCAGCAGATGCTCCGGGAAAAAGGAGTCGGCGCGTTTCTCTCCATCCCTCTAACCTCCCTTCCCCAGTCAGAACAGATCCTACTTACCGACGGCACCCTGCCCTACGGCATGGAGTACCCCATGTCCAAAATCGCAGTGCTCACTGAGGGTCAGCTGATTGCCAAGCGGGAGATTCGGCGAAAGCCAAAGAAAACCGCCACCAACCGGCAAAAGCTAAACTCCTTTACCGACCTCTTCCCGGGGGATCTTGTGGTGCATGAAAACTACGGCATCGGCAGATTCGTAGCCATGGAACAGATCAAGGTGGATGGCGCCGTCAAGGACTATTTAAAAATCGCCTATCAAGGGTCTGACACTTTATTCGTTCCCGCCACCCAGCTGGATCTTGTCAGCAAGTACATTGGCGGAGGCGGAGAGGACAGCAATGTTCGCCTGAACAAAATTGGCTCCGATGCCTGGCAGAAGACAAAGGCAAAGGCAAGGAAGGCCGCAAAGGACATGGCGGGAGAGCTGATTACTCTCTATGCCGCCCGGAAGCGTCAGGCCGGATATGCCTTCTCTGCCGACGCCCCCTGGCAGAAGGAATTTGAAGACAACTTTCCCTACCCGGAGACGGACGACCAGCTGCGGTGCATTGCCGACATTAAGCATGACATGGAGTCCCCTACCCCTATGGATCGGCTGCTTTGCGGCGATGTGGGCTTTGGAAAAACCGAGGTTGCTCTCCGGGCGGTGATGAAAGCGGTTATGGATGGCAAGCAAGCTGCCATTTTGGTTCCCACCACCGTCCTTGCCCAGCAGCACTATCAAACCGCCGTTGCCCGATTCCGGGGTTTTCCGGTGAACATCGATGTGCTCAGCCGCTTCCGTACCCCAAAGCAGCAGCAAAAGGCGTTGGCAGATCTGGCAAGTGGAAACGTGGATCTCATTATCGGTACTCACAAGCTGCTGCAAAAAAACATCCGGTTCCATGACCTGGGACTTTTGGTGGTAGACGAGGAGCAGCGGTTCGGTGTCAGCCACAAGGAGCGGCTGAAGGAAATATCCAAAGGCGTAGATGTGCTGACGCTTTCCGCAACCCCCATTCCCAGAACTCTCAACATGGCTCTGTCAGGTCTTCGGGATATGTCCACCATAGAGGAGCCGCCTGCGGACCGTTACCCGGTACAGACCTTTGTCATGGAGTATAACACCGCCATCATTGACGATGCCATCCGCCGGGAGGTGGAGCGGGGCGGACAGGTCTACTATCTCCACAACCGCACGGAAACCATCGACCAGTGCGCCAGTGCGCTGAAACGGCGGATTCCGGGAATCAGCGTAGGCGTCGCCCACGGTCAGATGGAGGAAGACGCCCTCAGCGACGTGATGAACGCTATGGCGGAGGGTGACATTCAGGTCCTCGTATGCACCACTATTATTGAAACCGGACTGGA
This sequence comes from uncultured Oscillospiraceae bacterium, assembly GCA_964499615.1. Classification (GTDB taxonomy): domain Bacteria; phylum Bacillota; class Clostridia; order Oscillospirales; family Oscillospiraceae; genus Faecousia. The sequence continues at coordinate 25,400 of CAZCLX010000010.1, read as the reverse complement.
CATCCCTAACGCCAATACTCTGATCATCGAAAACGCGGATCGGTTCGGCCTGAGTCAGCTTCACCAGCTCCGGGGGCGGGTCGGGCGCTCCACCCGCCACGCTTACGCATATTTTACTTACCGGCCAGACAAATCTCTGACGGAGGTTGCGGAAAAACGTCTCTCCGCCATCCGGGACTTTGCGGAATTCGGTTCCGGTTTCAAAATCGCCATGCGAGATCTGGAAATCCGGGGCGCGGGAAATCTTCTTGGCGCGGAGCAGTCCGGGCACATGATGAGCGTTGGATACGATATGTATTTAAAGCTGCTGGATGAGGCAGTTTTGGAGGAACGGGGCGAAGCGCCAAAAGCTCCCGAGTGCACCGCAGATCTGAATGTGACCGCCAATGTGGACAAAGAGTATGTGGCCCGGGGTGAGGAGCGGATGGATCTATACCGCCGCATGGCTGCCATTCGGAATCAAGAGGATGCTGATGATCTACTGGATGAAATTGTGGATCGTTACGGTGAGCCGCCAAAGGGCGTCCTGAACCTGATTGACATTGCCCTTCTCCGGGCAAACGCGAAAAAAGCCGGAATCAAAGACATTCGGCAAAAAGGAAGCGATGTGCTGTTTGTTCTGACACAATTGGACTTCGAGGCGGTGAGCGCCCTGTGTTCTCTCCCGGACTACAAGTCCCGGGTAAACTTTCTTGCCACTGCCAAGGAGCCAACCCTGCGAATGAAGCTTGTCTCCGGACCGGACAGCCTGAAACAATGCAAGATATTTGTAGAAAAATTCACGGCCTTCCAAAAATCTTAATCTGGCGTTTGGAAATTTCCATTGTCAATCCATCGCTTTCGTGGTATAATGAAAGTAAGTTATCATGATTTTTCCCGCTTTTTGGAGGATACTGATATGGCAAAAGGAAAATTTTCACAGCCGCGTTCCGGTGGAGACGAAAATGACCGCCGCCAAAGCGATCTCCCTCTCAAGGAATCTCGAGCATCCGACTATTCCCGGGAGGATGCCGCCAAACAACAGCGCAAAATAAAAGAAGATGAAACCGCGCCGCTTCCAAACCCTGTGGAGGAAACCGCCGCTGAAAATGACCTGGATACGCTTTTTTGTTCTTATCTGAATGATGAGCCTTCCGAAACCCCCAATGATGCTCAGCAGGAGCCGGCGTTTTCTGATGGAGGCAGCCAAATTCCAAAGTTTCCGAACATTTCGGAATCCGAACCTTTTTCGGGAAGCGAAGCGGACGCGCCGGAAGATGTTCCCTTTCCGGAAAGGATTATCTCTTTTCTGGGAAACCATCGCAAAGGCTCTATTATCGCCTTTGGTTCCGCAGCCGCCATCCTGATCGTCGGGATTGTGCTGGTTTTCGTACTGGGCAGTAAATCCAGTTCCGATCCCTATGGGAATCGCATTCTGAGCAATGTAACCGTTGCCGGTGTCAACGTAGGCGGAATGACCCGCAGCGAGGCCGTCCAGGCGGTGAAACGCGCCACCCAGGATACCTTCACAAAAATGGACATGGTGATTCAGCTTCCCGAGGAAACCCTTACTCTCTCCCCGGATAAAACCGGTGCGAAGCTGGACGTGACCTCCGCTGTGGACGCGGCATACGCCTACGGTCGAACCGGCTCCAAAGATCAGCAGCAAAAGGATTATCAGGCATCCTTGTCCGGCAATCATACCATCGGTCTTTTGCCCTACCTCACCCTGGACAATGAATACATTCATACCTCTCTGAATGCATTTGGGGAAAAATACGCGGGATTCTTCACCCAGTCCGGATATATCCTGGAAGGACAGCAGCCAAATCTGGAAGCGGATAAATACGATCCTTCCGCTTCCGGGCAGACGCTGGTGCTGACCGTAGGAAACCCCGGCCTTGGGCTGGATCTGAACGATCTATATAATCGCGTCCTGGACGCCTACAGTCTCAATGTATTTCTAGTCGAGGTGGACAGCATTTCCGTCTCTTCTGAACCTGAGCCGTTGGATCTGGACGCGATCTATGAGGAAGTCTATGTAGCGCCCATTGATGGGACGGTTGATCCGATAACCTATGAATCGATTCCCGGTTCTTACGGCTACGGCTTTGATCTGGAATCCGCGAAGCAGCTTCTGGCAAATAGTCAATACGGCGACGTTCTCCGGATCCCTATGGAGTATATTGAGCCGGAAGTTCTTGAAAACGCTTATTTTATGGACGAGCTTGGCTCCTGCCAGACACCCCATACGAGCAACGAAAATCGAAATACCAACCTGCGTTTGGCCTGCCAGGCATTGAACGGGCTGATTCTCCAACCCGGCGAGACTCTTTCCTACAATCAAACCCTTGGAGAAAGAACAACGCAAAAGGGATACAAGCCCGCTCCTGCCTACTCAGGTCACGAGCTGGTGGACGCCGTTGGCGGCGGTATCTGCCAAGTTTCCTCCACCCTATACTGGTGCGCCATGCTTTCTGACCTGGAAATCGTGGATCGGGTCAACCACGGGTATCCCGCAACATATATGGAAAAAGGTCTGGATGCCACCGTAAGCTGGAACGGACCAGATTTAAAGTTCAAGAACAGCACTGACTTTCCGATTAAGATCCTGGCCGAGGTGTCTGACGGATATGTAAAAATAAAGATCATGGGCACAGATCAGCGGGATTACTATATCAAGATGGAATCCGTCGTCACCGGCACAATAGCTTCCAAAATTACCTACGAGGAGCATGGACCGAACGACGGATACGTCGATGGGCAGGTGCTGGAGGGAGGCAAGACGGGATACTATGTTAAGACCTATCGGTGCAAATACGACAAGCAGACGGACAAGCTGATCTCCAGAGATTATGAAACGCTGTCATCTTATCTGTCCAAGGACAAGGTGATTGTCAAGATCGTCGGAACCGAGTCGCCTGCGACGGATCCCACAGAAAGCACAGTGACCGTCCCCACGGAGCCTGCCCCAACAGACCCTGCTCCCACAGAGTCTACGCCAACCGATCCTGCTCCATCAGATCCCAGTCCATCGGAGAGCGGTGGAGAAACGTAGATTCTTCAAACAGCAAAGCGCACCGCGAAATTGGAAGAGTTTCGCGGTGCGCTTCTGTATTCTATTTCTTCCGAATATCCAGATGATAGTCTACAATTCCTGCCTCCGTATTTTCGATGCCAATGCGGTAAACAAGGTCGATGGTTCCACCGTCGGGCACAATGTCATAAAACACCTTGACTGCCCGAATATTCATCATCAGCGCCCCTTGCTCTGTCTGGTACAGGGAATCGTGGGAGACGCCCTCCTGAAAGATCATTTGGGATTGGAGCCTTCCGGTGCGGATCAAGCTGATTTTCTCCGGCTCTATCCGGAACGTGGTGTTCACCCCGGCAAGTCCGGTAAGCTCACTTTCCTCGTAGCTCAGGTTCCAACCGCCGTCCCGTTGTTCCAGTGTCCCTTCCGTCATCAGTTCAATGATATCCGGCTCCTGCCCAAAATAATTCTGCTTTGCCTGGATAGAAAGGATCACCGGTGTGCTCATATAAATGCCTCCAACGCCAGAGAGATCAGCTCATCCAGAATCTGGGAATAAGGGATCCCGCTGGCAACAAACAGTTTTGGATACATAGAAATGGATGTGAATCCGGGAATGGTGTTGATCTCGTTGAAAACCACTTTTTGATCCTCTTTCGTCACAAAAAAGTCCACCCGGCTAAGGCCCTGGCACCCGATGGCGCTGTACACCTTTACCGCCGCTTCCCGAACACTTTCCTCCACATCTCCCGGAATCCGGGCGGGGATATAGGCCGTAGAGGTGTCGGTAATATACTTGGCTTCATAGTCGTAAAACTCCGCCCCGGAGTCAATTTCTCCGCATATGGACGCCACCGGGCTGTCGTTTCCCATTACAGCAACTTCAATTTCCTTCCCGTCAATAAACTCCTCCACCAGTATTTTCTCATCATACACCGCGGCGTCTAAGAGCGCCTTTTCCAAAGACTCACGGCTGGTCACCTTGGAAACGCCCACAGAGGAACCCGTTCCGGAAGGCTTCACAAATACAGGATAGGAAAACTTACTTTCCACCCGATCCAAGACCTGTTCCATCCGATTATCCAATTCTCCACGGCGAACCAGCAGCCATTGGGCCTGCTCTACCCCGGCCTGCCCTGCCACCAGCTTTGTCAGCGTCTTATCCATGGCAACAGCGGAAGCCGTCACATGAGGACCAACATAGGGAATGCCTGCCATTTGCAGCAGGCCCTGCATAGCGCCGTCCTCTCCGTTCTCTCCGTGGAGAACCGGAAATACAACATCGATCCGCTCCCGTACCACACAGTCTCCCTCGAAACTGAGAAGCCCCTGCCCCCGAACGGGAGACAGCGCCGCCCGGCGATTTCCGGGGAAGTCTTTCCACTCTCCCGTGGGAAGAAGAGAATAGTCTTTCCCGGTATACAGGATCCAGTCTCCGTCTTTGGTGATGCCCACTGGAAAAACATTATATTTACTGTGATCGATATTCTTGAGCACCGATTCGGCAGAGCGGAGGGAAACCTCATGTTCCGGACTGATGCCGCCAAACAGGATACATACGCTGAGCTTTTTCATGTCCACGCCTCACTTTCCCATGTCTTCCCTGGTTTCCAGCAGTGCTTCTCCCGCCCGGAAAATATCTCCCGCGCCCATGGTGAGCACCACATCCCCCGGCTGCACACATTCCCGAAGGCATGCCGCCACCTCCGGAAGCGTCTCGCAATAAACAGCGCCGGGGATTTCCGCCGCCAGATCCCTGGAGGAGATCCCCACCGTATTTCTTTCCCGGGCAGCGTAAATCTCCGCTAGGATCAGCACATCCGCTTTCCGAAGCTCCCGAACAAAGTCCGGAAACAGCGCCTTGGTGCGGCTATAGGTGTGGGGCTGGAACGCCAGCACAAGACGTTTCCCTTTCATCGCGGTGCGAAGCGTTTCCAAAGTGGCGCACACCTCATCCGGATGGTGGGCGTAGTCATCATAGATTTCCGCGCCATGGAAGGTTCCCTTGTACTCCATGCGCCGCTGGGCGCCGTGGAAAGAGTGGATTCCTCTCGCAACCGCCTCACCGGGCACACCCATTTGCCAGGAAGCGGCAGCGGCGGCAAGGGAGTTCAGCGCATTATGCTTTCCCAATACACCGAGATCCAGATGGCAGTAAAACTCCCCATCACACACCACATCAAAGTGGCACCAATCGGGGCACATATTCTCAGCATGAACCCGGTTCTGTTTGCCAAGGCCAAAAGAAATGTATTGGATTCCTTCCATAGCCTTCACCGTGTGCGGATCATCTCCGTTGGCAACCACAGCCGTAGTTGCCATCTCGGCAAATTTGTGGAAGGATTTCTGGATGTCCTCCAAATTCTTAAAGTAATCCAGGTGATCCTCCTCCACATTTAGAACCACCGCCAAGGTGGGGAAAAAGTTCAGGAAGGAATCACAGTATTCACAGCTTTCCAAAATGATGGTATCGCCCTTCCCTACCCGGTGGCCAGCATGGAGCAGCGGCAGATAGCCACCGATCATTACGGTAGGATCATAATTCGCCTCCATTAAAATATGCGTCATCATAGATGTGGTTGTGGTTTTTCCGTGGGTTCCGGAAATGCACACCGCGTTTTTATAAGACTTCATGATTTCGCCCCATGCCTGTGCCCGCTCAAACACCGGGATTCCCGCGGCTCTCGCGGCGGCAATCTCCGGGTTATCATTGTGGACGGCAGCAGTGCGAATAATGCAGTCCGCGCCACGGATATTATCCGCACAATGGCCGATCTCTACATGGATTCCCTTCGCAACAAGTTCCTCGGTGGAGCCGGACGCGTTCATATCCGAACCGGACACGGAAACGCCCATGCCCTTGAGCACAAGGCCAAGGGGCCGCATGGATACGCCGCCGATCCCTACCAGATGGACATGGCGTCCGGGTTTAACATATTCCGAAATTTGCTTGCTATATGTCATGCTTCATATCCCCCGACGGTATTATATGTTCCGATATTATTTTATTATATAACACTTCGCATGATTTTACAACAATAAATTCCTGAAATTACCCGCGAAATGTGAGACGCTAACCTCTTCATCTCTCCTTGTATTCTATGCGCTTACACGCTTTGCATCCATAAAAATCCTCCCCGGTTTTTCCGGGGAGGATCGTACATTCCTCCGACGCCTACTCTTTTGGCGGTTTTTTTTGCGCGGTGGTCTGGCCCTGGGCGACGCCTTCCGTGGATTCCGGGACAAACAGAACCTTAATGGTGGCAAAGATGATTTTCAGATCCGTTACGATCCCCATATTGCCAATATACTGCAGATCCATCTGGAGCTTATTATAGGGGGTGGTATTGTACTTGCCGTACACCTGGGCAAGGCCGGTAAGTCCCGCCTTCGCCTGAAGCCGAAGAGAAAATTCGGGCATCTCCTTTTCATAAGCTTCCGCGATTTCCGGGCGCTCCGGTCTGGGACCCACAATGGTCATGGTGCCTTTTAAAATACACAATAGCTGGGGCAGCTCGTCAACGCGAAGTTTCCGGATGATCTTCCCAACCGGTGTGATCCGGTCATCCTCCTGACTGGCAAGCCGCGCGACGCCGTCCTTCTCCGCGTCCACCCGCATGCTGCGGAACTTGTAGACATGGAATTTCTTCCGGTTTTTAGTTAGCCGAATCTGCTTATACAGCACCGGGCCGCCGTCGTACAGCTTGATGGCAGCGGCAGTCACCAGCATAACAGGACTGAGCGCCACCAGCGCGGCAAGGCTCAGGAGAATGTCCGCCCCCCGCTTCACGGCAAGATACCACACCGCCGGGGAACACCTTTGGCAGAACATTACCGGCATAGAGCACAGCTGCATGGATTTTGCCCCGTTGATGAGGAAATCGCCGATATTGGGGCGGACATACGCTTCGATTTTACGCTCAATACAGTATTTTACAATGTCGTTCCGCACACTGGAAGCGACGCCGCAAATCATCACCGCTTCCGGCTCTGCCTTCTCCAAAACACTCCGGATAGCGGGAAAGCCATTATCCGCATGAATCACCCGATCCATGGAAAACCGTTTGGGCATTTCCGAAATAATGGTTTTCCCGTCCTCCATGGCTTCCAAATTTCCATAAATCAGAACCGTACGCCGGGGCGGAAGCCAACGGTTAGTCAGCGCAATCAACGGCCTTGTCCAGATCAGCGAAAACAGGATCACGCACCCGGTCACCGCCAGCAGCGGAAGCACGTTGGGAAACGCCCGCTGGAGCAACCAGATAACGATATAGGTAAAGAAAGCGGTGATCACCGCCGCGACAGATTGGGCGTAGCTCAGCTCACTGGCGGTGCTGACTGTCAGATCAAAGCCGCCGTACAGCCGGGCAAAGGACACATACATTGTCGCGTACAGCAGCACTACCACCACATCGCCCTTGGCGTAAAACGGCTCAAAGAACAGCTTTTCCCGATAATACAAATACCAGGCGATGGCAAAGAAGCCGGTGTTAATCAGCGCCACAGCTCCCTTTGCCAGGAAGAGCCGCAGGTCTGTTTTTTGTTCCTGATTCAGCATTTATAAAGTCCAATCTATTTCCGGATGAGAAAGCTCCCACCTCTCGGATTCGCGGAGAAACTGTCTCAGTCTCCAATGGCTTCCCGGATCTCCCGCATGATGTCGGGAATAGCAATTCCCTGGGGGCACTGGCTGGCGCAGGCGCCGCACCCCACGCAGTCTTTGGGGAGTCCCTTGGAATGGATGTGTTTCAGATTCCGAAGCTCCATCGAGCCATTCAGCTTATAACTGTTATACACCTTCAAAACCTCGGGGATATTGATCTCTGCCGGGCAGGTATCGCAGCAGTACCGGCAGGCGGTGCATGGCACCTGAACCTGACCGTGGAAAGCTTCACAGGCCCGGAACAGCAGCGCTTCCTCTTCATCCGTCAGCGCCCGGTCATCGGCAAAGGTGGCAACATTGTCCTGAATCTGGGTGAGATCGGACATACCGCTGAGGCACACCTGAACCTGATTCAGGCGTTTAAGCCACCGGAATGCCCAGGAGGGAATGCTCCAATCGGGATGGGCCGTTTTCAGCATTTTTTCCGCCTCCGGGCTCAGCCTTGCCAGCCGTCCGCCCCGGACGGACTCCATGACCATGATGGGAATTCCTGCCTCTTCCAGCACCTGATACTCCGCCCTGGCGGTGCCGTAGAGCCAGTCGAAGTAGTTCAGCTGGATCTGGGCAAAATCCCACTTGTGATGGGAAGCGAAAATTTTCAGGGACTCAGGAGAAGCGTGGGAGGAAAAGCCAAGGTAAGAAATTTTTCCCTCCCGCTGCTTTTCCAGGAAAAAGTCAATGCAGCCGTTGTGAAGATAACCGTCCAGGGTATTATCCCCCAAAGCATGGAGCAGATAAAAATCAATTCTGTCCACGCCGTACCGCTCCAGCTGCTGACGGAAGGTTTCCTCGTAGTCAGGGTTGGCCCGGATGTTATATTTGGTGGTAATGTAGTAGCTGTCCCGGGGGTATTTTTTCAAGGCATGACCCAGAAAGCGCTCGGACTGGCCGCTGTGGTAAACATAGGCGGAGTCAAAATAGTTGATCCCGCTGGCCATGGCGTAGTCGATGATTTCCTGGGCACGGGGATAGTCAATATCCCCATCCTTTCCGCCGGGCAGGATTGGCAGACGCATGCCCCCCATTCCCAGGCGGGAAAGAGAAATATTCTGAAATTGCTTCGTTACCATAAGAGCACTCCCTCGTATATGTATTCTCGTCCTGTATCATACCACATTTCCCTGTTTTTTTCAAGGGAAGCGGTGAAGAAAAGCTACAATGCGGCAGCTTTCATGATGCTGTCGCTGCGGCAGTGGAGCAGATGCAGCGCCTTAGGGAAGAAACCTGCCAGCAAAAAATCATGATCGGTTTTCACCTTCCATTGCTTTTACAAACGCTGCCTTATCCCGCGCCCGGAAAAAGGCGGAACCGGACACCAGTACATCCGCCCCAGCTTCCCGGCACGCGGGCCCGGTTTTTAAGTCCACACCGCCGTCTACCTCCAGACGGCAATTGGGATTGACTTCCGCCAGCCGCCGCCGGAGATCCCGCACCTTCTGAAGGGTCTTGGGGATCAGGCTTTGACCGCCGAAGCCTGGCTCCACCGTCATTACCAGGATCATATCGCATTCTGTCAGAAATCCCTCCAGATCCCGGGCAGAGGTGCCGGGCTTCACGGCAAGGGCGGGATGAACCCCCAGCTGCCGGATCCGAGCCAGACCGGCGTGGATATTCTCCGGGGCGTCCGCCTCTAAGTGAAGGGTCAGATAATCCGCCCCGGCATTACAGAAGGCGTCCACAAACCGGGAGGGCCTTGCCACCATCAGGTGCACATCCAGAGTAAGATCCGTGACCCGGCGAAGGGACGCCACCACGGGGACGCCGATGGAAATATTGGGAACAAACTGCCCGTCCATCACATCCACGTGGGTCCATTTGGCTCCCGCGTCCCGGACGGTATTCAGCTCCCGCTCTAAATTCGCGAAATCCGCCGCTAAAATTGACGGTGCAAGAATCGCCATAATCGCCTCCCGCCGGAGCCACCGGCCTGACGTGATCTTCTTGGAACGCGCATCGGCAGACGCCGCCGTCGGAGTTCCCTACACGGAAAACGGCAGGCTGTGCTAAGCCGATAAGCACGGTCAGCAAAATATGATTTCAATTATATCATAACGTCCCCCTTTTTTCAACGGCATCTCCAGGAAAAAAGTGCGGAAAATTTTTGCATTTTTCACAAAAAGCACTTGCAAAATTCAGCGAATCACACTATAATAAAAATCAGGATCTTGGATCGCCCGGCGTGTCCTGTCGTGTCGTGTCTTCCGGATGTCCGAATATTTTTTATGGAGGATCAATAAATGAAACTGAAACGTATGCTCAGTCTCCTTCTGGCTGCGGTACTGGCTTTCGGTCTGATGTCTCCCGGCATTCACGTTCTTGCCGAGGAACTGGATACCGTCGAAACCCAGATCCCGGAGACCACAGTTGCTGAGGAAGTCCCGGAGGAAACTATTGAGGAAGTCCCAGCGGAAACTGCTGAGGAAGTCCCGGAGGAAACTGTTGAGGAAGTCACGGCAGACACCACCGTCAGCACGGAGGCCATTGAGCCGCTGGGCGTCACCTATACCGTGACCTATACTGACGGTGTGGATGACGAGGAAATTTTTGCCGACCAAAGCTATACAGTGGAGGAAGGCTCGGAGACTCCCGCTTTCCAAGGCGTTGATCCTGCACGCAAGGGATATGTCTTTAATGGATGGGAACCCGAAGTTGCGGAAACCGTAACCGAGAACGTGATTTACGTCGCCCAGTGGCTAGAGTGTGACCACGTCTGGGGCGACCCCGTATTTGACAAGGAAACCGAAAAATGGATCTCCACTTGCACTGTCTGCGGCGAAACCAAGGAAATTGAAGGAGTAGCCAAAATCGGAAGCGATGGATATGACACGCTGGAAGAAGCCGTAACAGCGGCGGTGGACGGTGACGTTATCGAGCTTCTGACCGATGTGACGTTGAGCGCATCCGTCACCATCGCAAAGAATGTAACCCTTCAGCCTGCGGAGGGACTTTCCGTTACTATCTACAGAGGCACTCTTCAACCTGCCATGTTCAAGCTGAGTAAGGCTACCCTGACGCTCAGCGGCAGCCTGACGCTGGATGGCGCAAAGAGCGACGGATCCCTTTCCTACGGCTCCATTGTTCTGTGTGAAAATGGTGCTTCACTCGTAATGAACGAGGGCGTCACGCTGCAAAATAACCAGCACAACAATTACGCTTACGGCGGTGCGGTTACACTGAAAAGCGGCAATGCCAGCTTCATCATGAATGGCGGCACAATTACCAACTGCGGAAACACAAGCAATAGCAATGCCAACTCGGCAACGTTTGCCGGCGGCGGCGCGGTGCGCATTTTCGCGGCCAAAAACTACAATGCCCAGATGGTCATGAACGGCGGCACCATCAGCAACTGCTTTGCGAACCAGGGCGGTGCAGTCGGCATGTCTCCCAGCACGGGCGGTAAGGCCAGCTTTACGATGAACGGCGGCACCATCACCGGCTGCGTAGCCGGCACGGCAAGCGGAGTCGCCAGCAACCGCGGAAGCGTAGTGTATATGTATAACAGTTCTTCCAACGCGGCCACAGACTGTCTGTTTACGATGAACGGCGGCACCATCACCGGGAATACGGCCAATCAATATGGCTGCCTTACCAGTTATTATAGTTCTGGCAAATATTCCGGATGCTTCCAGCTTTTGGGCGGCCATATCTATGGCAACCTTTCGGGAACTGCCTCACAGCAGGGCGCCCAGGTAACCGGTGCTGCAGGCACTATGCATGGCATGGCAAGTGACGGCAGTTCTCCCTTCGTAATTGGCGGCAACGCGGTTATTGAGGATGCGATCTGGAACAGACTAGCCAGTGGCTACATTGAGATTCAGGATGATTTTACTGGCTCCGTTTTGCTGTACGCAGGATATAGTGCTGTGGAAGGGACTGTTGCGGCCAAGTCTGTTGCCGCCGACGGAACGTCTTCCGCAGCCAAAGCTGGAATAGCCGGACGAGTTGTCATTACCAACCCGGATTATGGTGACGACGGCAATTACCAATATGACAACAATGGGAACGTTCTCCGCGCTTTCGTTCTTATCGTGGATCCTGATGTGGAAGACCAGTATATTTTGGACGAATACGCGGAATACACCGTGACCTATACCGATGGCGTGGAGGAAGAAGATCTTTTCGACGATCAGATTTATTCCGTTGTCAATGGTCAGCCTACACCTGCTTTTGATGGAACGCTGGTTCGTAAGGGATATGTCTTTGATGGATGGGATCCCGAAGTTGCGGATATCGTCACCGCTGATGTAACTTATGTCGCGCAGTGGAAAGTGTGTGAGCATGTCTGGGGCGAACCGGTATTTGATGAGGAAAGTGTAACATTAACTTACACCTGCACTGTCTGCGGCGAAACCAAGGTTGTCAATGTGGTGGCAAAGATCGAGAGCACCGGCGAGTATTACGAAACCCTGCAGGACGCTCTGGACGCGGCCAAGGCGATTATGGTTGACGCCGAGCATGAGACTCAAACCGTCACGCTAATAAACGATACGACGGAGTCCGTTAGCCTGGCTTGGGTAAAGCCCTCGTCTGTGGCCAACAACTTCAATCTTACCATCGATTTGGCAGGTCATACCGTTACCGGCGCCGGCTCCTCCGTTATGGTCTTTTCCGTCAGCGGCTCCGGCGGATCGGCCTACCATATGAACATTACCATTGCTGATTCCAGTGCCGAAAAGACCGGCACGGTCACCGGCGGTACCGGCAAGGTCAACAGCATCGGCACCTCCACCTATGGCGGCGCGATCCATGTGACCGGCAAGAGCGGCGACTCCTTAACAATCAACGGCGGCAATTTTGTGAATAACACCGCCACTACCGGCGGCGCGATCTACGGCAGCACAGTCGGCCTGAAGATCATTGTCAACGGCGGTACCTTTACCGGCAACTCTGCCGTAGGCGGATCCGGCGGTGCGATCTCCGCTCCCACTGTGACGGTAAACGGCGGCGTCATCACCGGCAACTCCGCCACCGGAAGCGCAGGCTCCACCGGGCGCGGCGGCGGCATCTGCGTTTGGACTACCACAGCAAAATTGGAAATGACCGGTGGTCAGATCTATGGCAATACGGCAGAGCGCTACGGCGATGACATTGTTTTTGCATCTACCAGTACATCAGCCACCTCCTCTCCCTCTATGAAACTACTGAATGCCTCCACAATGGGTCTTGATAGAATTTGCGGCTGGTTTGTGGACGGCTATAATGGTAAGTTTACCAGCGAGGCAAATACGACCGAACGGTATTCCGAGGACTACATCGTTGCATTTGAAAGCTACGCGAACTTCTCCGGGAGCAGTGCGCGCGGGAATGCAATTGCCCTGAAAGCTGCTCAGGGAGCTGTCCGTCATGTGGCTGCGGTTGCTCCTACCTGTGAGGAAGAAGGCAACATCGAGTACTGGTACTGTGAGAACTGCGGCAAGTACTACTCTGATGAGGCCTGTACTCAGGAAATCTCTAAAGCGGATACCGTAGTGGCTGCCACCGGTCACGACTGGAAGTCTGTTGGCAAGGTTGACGCGACCTGCACCACCCCTGAGTATACCACTTATCAGTGCCAGAACGACCCGCACCACATCAAAGTGGAAGTTTCCGGCGATGCTCTGGGTCACGATTATACGAAAGTGGTTACCGCGCCCACCTGCACAACCGGCGGCTATACCACCTATACCTGCACGCGCTGCGGCGAAAGCCACATAGCTGACATTACCGAACCGACTGGTCACTCCTGGGATGAGGGCACTGTTGTGAAGGGCGCCGAATGCACCAGTGACGGCGTAATGGAGTACACCTGCACTGTATGCGGCGAAACGAAGCAGGAAAACATCGGCGCTACAGGTCACACCTTTGTTGCGACAATTCACGAGCCCTCCTGCACCAAATGCGGATGGACTACCTACACCTGCTCCGTATGCGGTTACAGCTACGACAGCGACCATGTTGCCGCTCTTGGCCACAACTACGTGCCTACCGTCGTTGAACCTACCTGCACCAATGCCGGGTATACTGAGTACACCTGCTCCGTATGTGGCGATCACTACACCGACAACATCGTTCAGCCCACAGGACACAAGTATGAAACTAAGGAAAAACCAGCTACCTGCACGGAAATGGGCAAGACCTGGGAAGTGTGCTCGGTCTGCGGCGATACGAAACTGATTGACGTTTCCGATCCGCTTGGTCACGACTGGGAGGAGGATTGGACGATTGATGTGCCTGCTACCTGCGTGGAAGACGGCAGCATGAGCCATCACTGCAGCCGCTGCGATGAAAAGGCTGATGTTACCGTGATTCCCGCTACCGGTCATACTTGGAGCGAATGGGAAGTTACGAAGAAAGCCACCTGCACCGAGGATGGCGAGAATACCCGCACCTGCGATGTCTGCGGCGAAACGGAAACCGAAGTGATTCCCGCTGCCGGTCATGAGTGGGGAGAATGGGAGATCACCAAGGAAGCCACCTGCACCGAGGATGGCGAAAAGACCCGTACCTGCTCTGTCTGCGGCGAACCGGAAACCGAAGTGATTCCTGCTACCGGTCACGACTGGGACAATGGCACCGTTGTTACCGCCGCTACCTGCACGGAAGATGGCCTGATGCGCTACACATGCCAGAATGACAGCTCCCACACGTATACCGAAGTCATTCCCGCCACCGGGCATACCGTCTCCGGCTGGAAGTATGACGACACATACCATTGGAAGGTCTGCACTGTTTGCGGCGAAGTCATCAGCGGGACAAAGAGCGCACATGTGGACGCCAACGACAACGATGTATGCGATGTCTGCGGCAAGTCGCTGAGCGATGAGGACACCGATACCTCTCCGAAGACCAACGATCCTGCTCCCGTACGTCTCGTGGCTATCGTTCTGGTAATCAGCGCCGCCTGCATTGGTGTCGTCCTGTACTTCTACAAGAAAAAAGGAAAAGTCCAGAACTGATTCCCGCAAGCACCGTTTTCCGGGACTGCCGACTTAAGAATTTCATAAACCAGTAAGAACCCGCCGGGTAAGATCAGATGTCTTCCCGGCGGGTCACTTTCTCGAAATCATGACGGACTTGTATTCCAAGGTCGTAAAAAAGGTCTCCCGCAATGGCGGCTCTTTTTCCGCCATACCGCGTTGATTTTTCTTGAAATACAACAAGTATTCCTACGTCAAATCGCCTTGTCTGGCGGAAAAAATTTCTCGCCCTTGGGCATATTGCCAATTATCAAACAAGGCCTAATAGGAATTCAGTCAGCGTTTTTCCTGCGCATCCAGGATTGTATGCATCCTGCTATAGGCATCCCTAACCTCCGCCTGCCAAGTCTGATCGTTTAAGCTCCAGAATTCCGCTACATAGCGGCGTACCCCCATTTCCCACGCTTTCCGGATGGCAGATTCAAAATCAACATGACCTTCCCCGTAAGGCACTTCCCGGTAACGTCCGGGAAGCGTCTCCTTTAAATGCATGGATGTGATGTTTCCCCTTCCCAGCTCAAGATCGTCCAGCACATCCGCTTTGTAGAGCTTTGCCGCATTGGTTAGGTTTCCAATGTCCGGATAAACCTTCATATAATTGGAGCCGCACAGCGTTACGTACTTCATGGCCTTCTCCACGGTGTTCATAAATTCATTTTCCATGGTTTCCAGACCCACAAGAACTCCGGTCTTCTCCGCATACCGCGCCACCTTTCGCAAATTGATCAGGAAGCGCTTTTTAGTTTCCTCGTCCGAAGGTTCAAAGTAAACATCGTATCCAGGGATCATAACGACCCGGATGCCCAGATCGGCAGCCAAGTCCATAGCGCCTATGGCGATTTCCATGCCATAGGAACATTTCTCCGGATCCGGATTTCCCAGGGAATACTTTGTCAGGGCACTGACGCACATCGTTCGGATGGGAATGCCGACCCGGTACATCTGCTCAATCAGTTCCAGCCTGTCCTCCTGAGGCATATAGATCCGGCGGATTCGCTCCCGGGATGCGTCGATGCTCATTTCCACATAGTCAAAGCCCGCGTCTTTCGCCGCCTGAAGCTTTTCTGCCCAGCTCAGGCTGGACGGCATGGCTTTTTCGTACAGCCCCAGTTCATACTGTTTCATGGATGGGTTCCTCTTGTCCAGGATCTTCGCTTACTGTGTAGATCGCCACCTCATCAATTTCCCGGTTTGCCGCCAGGATCCAGAGCTTGTCGCCCTGGTTTCTGCACAGAACATTGGTAGGCCCAATGTCGTGATCCAGCACCTGGATGTCATAGCCACCATTACGCCAGGAAACCAGGAGCAGATCCCGTTCACCCTGTCGATATCCGATCACGGCAACTTCCCTGCCTGCAAGCGTTCCCTTTCCGATGGCATGAAGGAATGGCATTTGGTACGGCGCCGTGAATACCTTGTGGTACTGACAGTCCGTTTTTTTATAAATACTTAGTTCGCTTCCATGAAATGGAGAGAGCACCAGCATTTCCGATTCGCCGTCCCCGTCAAAGTCAGCCAGCATCACGTCACTGGCGGAGATATTCAGCAGAAGCTCATAATTCCACTCCCCACCGGCTGCAGGAGGAATGACTTTATAAATGCCATTTTCCGCACCCACAAGGGCAGCGTCGTGCCCATCCTCTTGAAATTTGAAGAAACCATGGTTCTTATAGAGGCCGCTGATCAGCGGGATCAATGGCAAGGGGTTCTCCGAACTGTATGTACTGAGATCTCCCGCAATCTCCCCTACCCAGACTCTGCCCGGGCATGTCCAGTCATCTTTAAAAGTGTGGGCAGATTTCAGCGTTGCGGCTGCGATATAGCTGTGATCATCCCGTTCCAGAATGCCGAAGCGGTGGACAAAGGGAAGATTGCACAGAGTGCTGACCTCCCAGCGTCCTTCTTTCGGTTGAGCCAGTACAATTGACGCATCAGCGGAATTATTGGGAGAATAGAATCGATGGGTTGCCAAGAACGCGCCGTTAGCGCCTTTCAGCGGCTCAATGGTCATAACACCGCCCGGCCCCTCCCACACAGTATCCAGAACCTCTCCCTGACGGCTGAGCAGAAGACAAGCGTACTCTTTTTCAGAGGCCACAAGATACTGGGGCTCGCCATCCCGAATGATTTCCGCAAGGGAATAGCATTTATTTAGATTTGTTATTGTTTTCTTTTCAACCATATCATGTTGCCCCTTCACGGGATTACGATTTCTTTTCCTTAATATCGGCATAGGGATGCTTCTGCCACTCCGGAATATTCCCGGATTCCTCATTTTTCACGAGTTCATGCCCCATATCCCATGCGGTAGTCAGGATGCTTTTCCATTCCGTGGGGTCAACAAACGGATTAGCACCATTGGGGTTTTCCGCCCGCTTTGCCAGCTTTTCTTCCGTGTAATTCTGGAAAGTATGGCTGCTGAGGTAGATATCAACCGGCATATTGATAATTTTCGGGATGTGCCCGAAGAAATCCTCCCGGGCTGTGGGATAATCTGCCATTTCCATAAATTCCTTATGGAGGGTATTGATGCCAACACCGCCGTGGAGGGCTGCAATGTACTGTTTTCCGTCCTCACAGGTAACATTTAAGAAGAAGGACTGGCAGCCTCTGGTGTGGCCTGGGGTATCTACGCATCGCACAGTGGTATTGCCCAGGGTAAAGCAGTCGCCGTCATGGGTGAGCACGTCGGGGGTAAAGCGGAGGGACGCGGGGCACATGGGAGACGCTGGTGCTTCCATCATTGCCCTGCCGTCCACCTCACTCATATAGGTCTTTGCACCGGAAAGCTGGACAAGAAGATTCGTAGAGGCAATATGATCCTGATGGTTATGGGTGTGAAAAATCATTTTCACATCCCTGGGATCATAGCCCAGAGTCCAGATGGAGTTAAAGAACTGCCCGGCGCAGTTTTCATAGCCGGTATCCAAAATGATCAGTCCATCGCCGGTATCGATCAGATAACAGCCGATTTCCTTGTTTCCGATAAAGTAAAGATTCCCTTCCACCCGAAATGGAGGAAGCACATACAGATGGGGGTTTGCCATAAAGTGTGCCCGATATTCCGGGGGCATTGCATCCAGACGCATAATTTGCTCCTTTCTTAAACAGTTTTGCTCTTGCGAATTTTCTGGTACGCGTCTATTGTTAACGTCAACAACAGGATTGCTCCCTTGATGATTTGTTGAAAGTTGCCGTCCAACCCTAGAAGCAGAAGACCATTGCTGATCATGGAAATAATCAAAACGCCCAAAGCAGTGGTAAGTACATTCCCGGAACCACCGCCAAATGTGACTCCACCCAGCATGCAAGCCGTTAGGCAGTCAAACTGATAGTTGGAGCCAGCGGTAGGTGAAGCACTGCCAGTCTTAGACAGCAAAACCCAGGAACCTATGCCAATAAAGGTAGAGTTGATGATATAAGAGAGAATCCGAGTGCGCACCACATTGATACCTGCCAAACGTGCGGCTTCCCGGTTTCCACCGATGGCGTACAACTCTCGTCCGAAGTAGCTTTTATTCAGGAGAAAATAACCTACGGCTACAGCCAATGCCCAAATGATAATGCTGAATGGAAAAACGTCCGCAATAAAGCCTTGGCCAACGAAATAGAAGCCACTGGGAAAATCGTAAATAGGAATACCGCTGGTAGCCACTACCGCAGCACCATTGAGCATTAACATTAGACACAGGGTAATTACTATTGGCGCACAATTGAATGTTGCGATAAACAGGCCGTTAATGCTGCCAATGACAGCGCAGGTCATAATTCCCACCAGAACTGCTATCACAGGGGAAATGCCCATTTTCATTAGTGCAGCCATGATTAGGCCACTGCAGGCAATCTGGCCTCCAACGGACATATCCATACCGCCGGAAACCATAACGATGGTAACGCCTACACACATAATGCCATAAATTGAAGCTTGCTTCAAAATATTGAGCAGGTTTTTTGTATAGAGAAATCCATCGGCAATGCAGGAAAAAAGAACAAAAAGGATAACGAACACCACGAAAAGACCGTATTTCTTATAAAATTTAAAAAACTTATCTGCTGTCATATTCTTAATCCTCCCGAATTACTTTGTGCCAGACGCAAGATCCAGAATATGCTCCTGGCTAAAATTTGATTTCTCAACAATTCCGACCTGTTCCCTCTCGCATAATACAACAATTCGGTCAGCCATACCCAGAAGCTCCGGCATGTCGCTGGAAACCATCAAAATGGTGTGACCGTTGGCAACTAGTTCGTTCATAAGCTCATAGATTTCCTGCTTAGCGCCTACATCAATGCCACGGGTAGGTTCGTCAAAAATCAATATTTCCGTTTCGGCAGCCATAGTTTTTGCCAATACAACTTTTTGCTGGTTGCCGCCAGACAGGTTCATAACTAGCTGCTCCGCTGAGGGCGTGCGAATGCCAAGCTCCTTTATATATTTTGCTGCCAGTTTCGTTTCCTTCTTGTGGCTGACAACCATATGGCGAGACACTTTCTCCAGACACATAATGACAACGTTCCAGGTGATAGGCCACTTCTGGAATACGCCCAAGCTTTTTCTATCTTCTGGAATCAGTCCAATGCCATTCCGAATGCCATCTGATGGAGACTTGATGTTCACAGGCTTGCCGTGGATATATAGCTGACCGCTGTCACGTTTTGCCGCACCGTAAATCACGTTCATCACCTCTGTACGTCCGGCTCCCACTAGACCCGCAAAACCAAGGATTTCGCCCTTATGTACTGTAAAATTCACATTCTTTACGCCGTTTCCGCAGAGATTCTCAGCCCGAATCACCTCCTCGCCGCTTTTCACATTCCGGCTGGGATAGCTTTCTTTCATCTCCCGCCCAACCATTTTGTTAATCAGATCCTGGCGCGTTGTTTCATCGATGTTCATGGTTTCAATATACCGACCGTCCCGAAACACCGATACCCGATCTGCAATTTCAAAAATCTCCTCCAGCCGGTGTGAAATGTAAATGATTGTAATTCCCCGTTTTTTTAAATCCCGTATGATCCGGAAAAACAAGGACACCTCGGTCACAGTAAGAGGAGCTGTTGGTTCGTCCATGATCATAATTCGAACGTTCTGGCTAATAGCCTTGGAAATCTCTACGATTTGCATATATCCTGGAGAATAAGTGCCTACTGCCCGGTTTGGATCAATGTCAACACCCAGGCTATCAAATAGCTGCTTGGCTCTGCTGGCTCGCTCCTTGGTGTTGACCAGGGGGCCTCTGCAGGTTTTCCTGTTGAGATAAATATTTTCTGCGCAGGACATGTCAGGAATTAGATTGAATTCCTGATAGATGACCTCAATTCCCAACTCCCGAGCCTGCTCAGGCTTTAACGATTTATACACCTTTCCGTCAATGGTGATTGTACCCGAAGTCGGCTCAAGAGCACCTGCTATCATTTTGATCAGCGTGGACTTCCCTGCACCATTTTCTCCTACAAAGGCATGGATTTCGCCTTCTTGGATTTCAACGGAGATATCATCATTGGCGCGGACACCGGGGTACAGCTTAGTCAGGTGCTGAGTACTCAGAATAACTTTCCCACTCACAGTTTGCTCCTTTCGCAGATAAAAACTGCCGATGGCGGAAAGGACTTGTCCCAACCGCCACCTACAGCATTTTCACATAATCCAATTACCCGTAAATATATGTGCTGCCGTATTCCACATAATAATCATCATAGTAGGTTTCGGCATTTTCGGCATTGACCACGAAGTCAGGAGCATAATCATAATGATTGACGGTGCCACCCTCCAAAAGGGTCAAAACCACGTTGGCATATTGGCGGCCTTGATCCCCCATCCATGTGTCAGACACATAACAGCTCTGGGGATCCTTGATCTCTACGAGGGACTGGGCAGTCATTTGGGAACCATACACAGCAAAGTTTTCGGGATCATTCAGACCCAAAGTGTCCAAAGCCGCAATTCCATACAGCGTATAGGTCGAATGCCAGGAAATAATCGCTTTGATATCGGGGTGCTGTGTTAATAATGTCTCAACATCATCCTGGGGATTGGAACTGTCGATAACCTCATAACAGGTTCCTTTCGGATAAAGTTCATTCATACCATCCAGAACACCATTTGTTTTTTGTGCCTGAAACTCCGCCTGCGTGCCACCTATAACGATGTAAGATGCATCGTCACCGAATTTCTCCTCCATATCGGGAGCGGCCATAGCCGCAACATTGTAACCAATCTGGTAGTAATCTTGACAGCACCATACGTGATAGCTAGAGAAGGTGGCAGAACCCAAAACCACCAGTACACCATCTTTCATGGCGTTCAAGGCAGCATTCTCGCAAGCAGTATCTGTGACCAGCAGGATCAGCGCGTCAATTCCCTGAGTAACCCATGTCTCAATGGCATTGATCGCAGTCTCACTATCTGAAGCTCCGGTCCATACAAAGTTATAGCCCTGGTTCTTGAAAATTGTTTCCGCTGTTGCACACATTTCTACATAGAACTCAGAAGTGCCGTCCGGCACAACCATGCCAATCTTTTTATAGTTGTTGGGTGCGTTCCATGTCACGGGATCGTCAGGATCAAGATTTGCCCAATACTCAGTCTCAAAGGTGTGATCCTCTAAAACCTCCCCAGTGGACGCCGCTGTTGTCTGGAGATCCCCGGCAGCCTCGGTCACTACGGGTACAGTTGTCTCGGACGCCTGTGTTGCACTCTCGGCGCAGCCAGCCATACCAAGAACCATTACCGTAACCATCAGAATTGCAATCAGTTTTTTCATAGTAATTCTCCTCGTTGTAATATTTATATGTATGGCGGTGAGCCATAATATACCGTTTATAGGATGGAACGGAAGGGGGTGTTGGGCTCCTCTTCGAAGCAGTCGCTGAAGCCCCGGTCGTGATGATAGCGGCGCTTATTCTGATCCGCCGGATAAACATACTTCCCGCCGACATCCCAGATAAAGGGATGGAAATGATAGTCCAGGCGATACTTCCGCATATCATATAGAACCTCAATCTCAGAGGTATCTGCGGCAAAATTCGTCCATACATCGTAGTGAATTGGAATCACTACCTTGCACCGAAGAGCCTCCGCCATTCTCAGAATATCCACAGAGGTCATCTTGTCCGCGATCCCCACAGGATTCTCCCCATAAGAGGCAAACGCCACATCAATATCGTAGTCTTTGCCGTGTTTGGCAAAATAGATAGAGTAGTGGCTGTCGCCGCTGTGGTAAATATTTCCGCCAGTGGTTTTAAACAGGTAGTTTACCGCCTTCCGATCCATATCATTGGGGCAGGTATTGCGGATGTCCTGATAACCATCGGTGGTCACAAGGCATGTACGGTCAAAGGAGTCCAGGGCGACGATTTCTATGTCCTTGATTTTCACCGTGTCGCCGGGCTTTACTACTGTGCACCGTTCTGCGGGGACGCCCCACTGAATCCACGTCTCCACAGACTTCTCCGGCCCGATAAATGGAATGTCACCGGGAAGATCGTTGATCACATGGGCCGCCAGATTAGGATCCATGTGATCCTGGTGATAATGGGTCGCAATCACTGCGTCAATATGTTCCACCGCGAAGGGATCCAAAACATGAGGGATCGCGCGAAGGTTGGGCTGGAGAAGGCGGCCTCCGCTCATATTGGCCATCTGATGGCCTTTTGCCATCATTTTGTTCTTCCTCGTGCGCTTGCCGTTGCCCGCCCAGAAGTCAACGATCAGATTGCAGTCGCCTTCGGACTTTATCCATATACCTGTGCATCCTAGCCACCACATAGCTACATTGCCGGGAGCTACCACTTCATTCGCTATTTCTTCATTTAACCAAGTGCCCCATTCCGGAAACGAATTGTGGAGCCAAGTCTCACGGGTCGTTTCTGTGATTTTGCTCATCTAAACACCTACTCTTCAATGATTTTATGTGATTTCATTATAATACTTTTTGCATTCATTTGTAAATTCGCATATTATCTAAAAATCAACCACTCATTTTGTTTTACTTACACATATAACGAACATATAATATATTTTATGTTCGTATTTAGCATTTTAGAAAATAAAAATGAAAATATCATTGATTTTATGTTCGTTATCATTTATAATGTAAACCAATATATAAATAAATCGCAATTTTACTAACCGGAAAGTGAGGTTTTAAACAGTCATGGCAGAATGCATTCTCGTAATCGATACCGGCTCATCCAGTATGCGGGGAATTCTATATGATATGTCCGGAATAAGCATACAAATTTTTCAGGAGAAATACGCAATGGACATCGGTTCGGACGGGGCAGCAACTATGGACGCCTCCGTGTTCGAGATCAGCCTTAAGAAGATCTGTTGGGAGGCATCTAAGATCGCGTCTGAAAGAGGGCTTGTGATTCGGGCACTATCCTTCGATTCCGCCCGCAGTTCCGTTCTCGCTGTAGATCGGTCCATGCGACCCCTTTCTCCCATTTTGATGTGGTACGATAAACGGTGTTCCGATCTGTGCAGCAGTTTTTCCGGAAAAGAACTTCGTGAAATCTACAGTTTATGCGGTATGCACTTAACACCCATCAGCAGTGCTCCGAAAATGCTGTGGCTGAAGCTTCATGAGCCATCCGTTTATAAAAACGCCTATAAGCTGATCGGTATCCACGACTATCTTCTGTATCTTGCCGCAGGATGCATGGTGACAGACGCCGGCTGCGCATGCCGCACGGCGCTTATGGACATTCGCAGCTTCTGCTGGTCAGACAGACTGATTCAGATTTTTGATCTGGATCCCGGGAAACTTCTTCCCATTGTCCGATCCGGATCTGTTGTGGGCAATCTGAAGCCCAGCTTCCGCGCGGAAACCGGTCTTCCTCCTGTCCCGGTAGTATCCGCAGGCGGTGACCAGCAGTGCTGCATTCTGGGTCAGGGCATCGCTCTTCCAGGCACCGTCAGCATCAACTCCGGATCCGCCTCTTACCTCACCGCCGCAGCTGACCAGCTGATCCTGGATCCCAAAGGGGAAGTAAACGTTTCCGCCTATTTTGGCCGCTGTCCCTGGGCTTTGGAAGCAGCCAATATGGGCAGCGGAACCCTGTATCAGTGGTTTAACCGCACCTTTTATGCGGATGGCGGTTCGGCTTATGATATGAGCAGGATCAATGCCGAAGTAACCGCGCAGCCCCCTGGCTGCAATGGTCTTCTCTGTATCGCTGACTTTGCCGGACGGGGCTGTCCGGACACCAATCCCAGCGCCCGGGGCGTATTTTACGGAATCGGCCTTCAGCACACCCGAGGCTCCTTTGCCCGAGCGCTGCTGGAAGGAATTTGCTATGACATCTACCAGTGCATAGCATATATGTCCGGCCTGGGCATTCCCATTGAATCCATTCTGTCCACCGGCGGGCTGACACGGCTAAGTACCTTCAATCAGATTCTCGCCGACATGTCCGAAAGAGACGTCCTGGTCTGCCAGGAATCGGAGACAACCGCTCTTGGCGCCTGCGCCGCTGCCCTGCAAGCGCTGGGATATGTGTCAGACATCCCCACCTTTCTTGCGGGAATTGCCTCCAAGCCCCGCCGGTATGCTCCGGATCCGTCAGCAGTGGAAGTCTATCGAAAACTGATTCAGAAAAGAAAGACACAATTTTAAAAAAATCGTTCATAAAACAATGGATTTTTTTGTAATATGCATTTATAATGTAGAGGGTAAACTTCTATATATTTTTAAGGGGTGTGTCCATTGAAGAACAGCAGAAACAAAGTTGATCTTCGTCAAAAAAACATCTTACGGTCTATTCAGAAAAAAGGCAGCGCCACCGTTACGGAGCTTGCGGAACAGTATCAGACAACCCCCACCACTATCCGCAGGGACTTGGAAAATCTGGAAAAAAGCGGGTACATAAGGCGGTATTTTGGCGGTGCAAAATGCTTGCTGCCTCCCAACACGGATGTCCAGTACCGCACACCGAAAGGCAATCCAACCCCAAGTAAAATCGCTATTGCCAAAAAAGCCGCCGAAATGATCTCCAATCACGATACCGTAATGCTTAACAGCAGCTCTACCGCCCTGCTTATTCTGGATTACCTGACGGATTTGAATGTGAATGTGATCACCAACAACGCTCGTGCCCTTTACTCCAAGCCGAATCCCGGAATCGATATTTTCCTCACCGGAGGTGAAATCTACGGCAACAAGCAAAGTCTTGTGGGTATGTTCGCAATTGAAAATCTGCGCCGTGCCACAGCGAATATTTGTTTTTTGGGCGCCAGCGGCGTAAGTTCTGAGGGCGGTATTACCAGCGCCATTCTTCAGGAAGTCAGCATAAATCAGGAAATGCTGCGGCAATGCTCCGGGCCGAGGGTAATTGTTGCCGACAGTTCCAAAATCGGTGTGCGCCAGAATTTTTTCAGTGTTGGCCTGGATTCTATCACGCATCTGATCACCGACAACCACGCGGATCCGGAGGAGCTGGAGCGTATCCGCAAGGCTGGTGTGGAAGTTATTATCGCGGAAATCGATTGACCAGGCAATTTTGTTTGGCAGCGCAAAAGCCACCTGCTCCCGGTGGCTTTTGCGCTTGCTAAGGCTCCATAATTTCAGTTCCGTTCTTTTTTTCAAAGATCTTTCCCCTATATGCAGCCGGATACAGCACGGAAAAGTTTCAATTTGATTAAGACAATACCGCGCAAATGCCCGATTGATAACAAAAAAGAATCCCGACCGGAAATGTCGATCGGAATCTCTCTTAAAATGTCCGCATATGCGCACTGATTTAAGCCGCCAGACAGGGCCTGTCA
>CAZCLX010000009.1:0-35700 GCA_964499615.1 uncultured Oscillospiraceae bacterium | reverse complement strand
CTCCGGCGGTGTTGCCGGTGACGATATCACCCAGGGTCTTCCCCGAGTGGAGGAGCTGTTTGAAGCCCGGCGGCCCAAGAAGATGGCACAGATTTCCGAGATCACCGGTGTTGTCAGAATTGATGAGAGCCACCGTACCGCCTTGCGGGACATCACCATCACCGCCGAGGACGGCGAGGTGAAGGTGTACCAGGTGCCCTATTCCGTAGGTCTGAAGGTTACCCACGGCAAGGTGGTTCAGAAGGGCGAGCCGATCACCGACGGCGCCTTGTATCCTCAGGATGTGCTGCGTATTTCCGGCGTGGAGGCGGTTCAGAACTATCTGGTTCAGTCCGTCCAGGCGGTGTACCGCCAGCAGGGCGTGGAAATCAACGATAAGCATATTGAGGTCATCATCCGTCAGATGATGCGCAAAGTCCGGGTGGAGGATCCCGGTGACAGTAGCTTGCTGGTTGGCGCTGTGGTGGACATCTTCGAATTCGAGGATGCCAACGCCGAGGTTCAGAAGCGGATTGACAGCGGTGAGACGGAGCTGAAGCTTGCTCAGGCCAGCCCGGTGCTGCTGGGCATCACCAAGGCATCCCTTGCCACCGATTCCTTCCTGTCCGCGGCCTCCTTCCAGGAGACCACCAAGGTTCTCACCGACGCCGCCATCAAGGGCAAGGTGGATCACCTGGTTGGCCTGAAGGAGAACGTCATCATCGGCAAGCTGATCCCCGCCGGTTCTGGCCTGATGGCCTACCGGGACTACGAGCCTGGCGCCACCCCTGCCTCCCGGCTGAATCAGAAACCGAAGCTCCAGCAGGAGGAGACCCCCGAGAATTCGGAAACTGAGGAAGAGGAAGCTTACTTCCCCGATGAAGAGGATCCGGAGAATTTGACCAAGGATACTTCCCTGGAGACCCCGGAGAATACCAAGGAATAAACGCAAATCCTGCCCCGGGCAGAGAGAGCAATCGCCTCCCTCCGCCCGGGGTAAATTGTTCATAGAAAATTTCCTTTGCAGGCAAGGGCATTTCTGCTATAATGAGGAAAATTGGAAAGAGGTGACGCCGCTTGAAGGTGCTTTTGGAGAAGATCCGGGAGGCACTGTTGTCCGCACTGCCCATTACTGTGATCGTCTACCTGGCGGCGCTGCTGCCGGGGGTGGACTTTTCTCCCCTGGAAATGGGGGTATTTTCCCTGTCCGCAGTGATGCTGGTTGTGGGCCTGGGGCTGTTCAGCCTGGGAGCCGACTTGGCCATGACCCCTATGGGTGAGCAGATCGGCAGCGGGCTTTCCCGGCAGCGTAAGCTGTGGCTGCTGCTGATAGTTTCCTTTGTGCTGGGAATGCTGATCACCGTCGCCGAGCCGGATCTCCAGGTTCTGGCGGGGCAGGTCGGTTCTGTGATAAACGGTAAGGTGCTGATCTACGCGGTGGGCATCGGTGTGGGGCTGTTTCTGCTGGTGGCCGTGGCCCGGATCGTGTTCCGCCGGACGCTGTCAGACCTCTTAATGCTGTTTTATATGCTGCTGTTTGGCCTTGCTCTGCTGCTGTGCGTCAGCGGAAAAAGCGCCCTGCTCCCGGTGGCCTTTGATTCCGGCGGCGTTACCACGGGGCCAATCACCGTGCCCTTCATTATGGCCCTGGGCGTGGGCATCTCCGCCGTGCTGGGTGACCGCCGCAGCCAGGAGAACAGTTTCGGCCTTGTGGCACTGTGCTCCATCGGCCCGGTGATCGCGGTGATGGCTCTGGGGCTTTTCTCCCAGGGGGAGCTGACTTATGTGGTGCCGGATTACACCGTTTCCGGCAGCCTTTGGAGTAGCATACTGGTTTCTATGGGCCACGTTGCCCGGGAGGTGGTCGTGGCCCTGGGGCTGATCATTGTGTTTTTTCTTCTGTGTCAGGCGCTTTTTCTGAAGCTTCCCAAAAAGCTTCTCAGAAGAATCGGTGTGGGAATCCTGTTTACTTACATGGGTCTGGTGCTGTTCCTCACCGGAGTCAACGCCGGGTTTATGCCCATCGGCTACCGGCTGGGGAAATGCCTTGCCGCCGGAAATCCCGGGGTGCTTGTTGGTCTGGGGTGCCTGATGGGGGTGCTGGTGGTGCTGGCGGAGCCTGCCATCCATGTGCTCAAACGTCAGGTGGAGAATGTCACCGGCGGCTACATTACCGGCAAATCGATGCTAATTGGAATGTGCGCCGGCGTGGGGCTGTCCATTGGCCTTTCCATGCTGCGGATCATTCTGGATTTCCCCATGGCGTACTATGTGATCCCCGGCTATTTCCTGTCTCTGGCGCTGTCCCTGTTTGTGCCGCCGGTGTATACCGCTGTGGCCTTCGACTCCGGTGGCGTTGCCAGCGGCCCTATGACATCCGGCTTTATCCTGCCCTTTGCCATCGGGGCGTGTGTTACGGCTCAGGGTGGGGACGCGGTGCTGCGGGACGCCTTCGGGGTGGTGGCGCTGGTAGCCATGACACCTCTTATTACCATTCAGCTCCTGGGCTTTCGGGGCATCGTTTCCCGCCGGGTCAGTGAGCGCCGGGCCATGCGCCGGATATTGGATGCCGACGACGGGCAGATCATCAATTTTATGTAGGAGGGCGGACAGTGGAAAATACTGTGAACGATTCCGCCATTGCCAAATTAAAGCTGCTGGTCACTGTGGTGGACCGGCCAAAGGCGGAATTCTACCTGGATGTGCTAAGCCAGTTTGAAGTGAACTTCCAGCTGGTCACCGGCGGCAAGGGCACCGCGTCTTCGGAGTTGGTGGAGCTGTTAGGGCTGAACACCCAGAAGTCCGTGATTTTCAGCGTGATCCGGGAGGATCTGACTGAGAAAATTCTAAACTGCCTGGAAGATAAGTTCCGCATCATTCGGGGTGGCAAGGGCGTTTCTTTTGCCGTGCCCCTGAGCAGCGTCATTGGCGTCTGGAGCTACCAGTTTTTGGGAAACAACCGATTCGGAAGGGAGGCACAGTCATGAAAACCGACAGCCATGAAGTGATTTTTGCAATTGTCAACTCCGGCTTCGCCGAGGAGGCCATGGATGTGGCCCGAGAGCAGGGAGCCAGGGGCGGCACCATCTTGAATGCCCGGGGCGTCGCCAAGGAGGAGGCCGCCGCGTTCTTCGGCATCACGCTCCACGAGGAAAAGGAGGTTTTGATGCTGGTGGTGGAGCGAGCCATCCGGGATCAGGTGCTCACTGCCCTGTACAAGCAGATGGGCATGGCGAAAAAGGCTCGGGGCATTGTGTTCAGTCTGCCGGTATCCGATGTGGCGGGGATTGCCATGCCCCGGGGAAAGGAGGAAAACGGGTAACAGGAATTTCCCGGACTTCGGGAAAGATCCTTACTCCATGGGGACTGCGCTTCTGCCGCAAAAATCGCGTCCGGGAGTGTTTCAACCGGTGCACGCCACACAGCTGAAAGCTTTCTGGCAGCTTTTCCAAACCTTTCTCAGGTACGCTGGCCGGCTGCTGACGAATTGTTCAGAGGTTCCCTATATTCCATCTACGGGCGGGACAGATTGGGGTTCAGCCTGTTTTATGATATGCACATAAATTTTAAGGTTGATTTTAAGTTGTGCTTCTATGCTGATACAAATATCAGATCAAGGGAGGAATAGTGTCGATGATTCCATGCAAAAAGTCCGCGAATGATCTCTATTAAAGCACGCAAATATCATAAAACTTATATCAGGGACAAAACAGGAATTAAAAGGCCATATGCCTTTCACAGCAAATTGCCTGTGGCCGAATGGCGGCTCTTGCCGATTTCATCAGAGCTTCCATAATGGCAAAGAAAATAAGGAGACTGAAATATGGGAAAAAATCAGGAATCGCCGGCTGTTGATGAACTGGTGTTGATGCATTTAAAAGCGAAAAAAAAGCACAAGAGAAAACTATTGATCACGATTGCAGTAATTGTGGCGGTCGTTCTGACTGTGATCGTCGTGGGTATATCCTATGCCCGCAGCCGTATTTCAGAGCAGTTCGGATCCTCCGACAGCAGTTCAATGGAGTCCGCAGAGGTGACCACGGGCAGTATCAGTACGACTGTATCGGGTTCAGGTACGCTGGCAGCCGAAGATACAGAGAACGTAGAGGTTCCTTCTGGTTTGGAGATTGCTGATTTCTATGTAGAAGCAGGCGATACAGTGGAGGAGGGCGATTTGATCGCAACAGTGACGGACTCATCTTTGCTGACGGCTCTGGCGGATCTGCAGGAAGAACTGGATGCCATAGATGAAAAACTGGAGGATGCCAGCAGTGACAAAGTGAATTCTACGATTGCCGCAGGAGTCTCCGGTCGGGTGAAGAAGATCTATGCGTCCTCCGGTGATGATGTGGCAACGGTCATGTATCAGTATGGGGCGTTGATGCTGCTGTCTCTGGACGATTACATGGCTGTGGATATTGAAACAGATATGCTGGAAAAAGGGGATCCCGTGACGGTGGAACAAAGCGACGGCAATGCGTTCAGCGGCACAGTGGAAAAGAATGTCAGCGGCATAGTCACTATCCTGGTGACGGACAACGGAACGAGTTATGAAGATCAGGTGACAGTTTTTGATCCTGAAGGTAATCAGATAGGCAGCGGCACGCTTTACATACACAGCCCGATGGTGATCACAGGCTATGCCGGGACAATTTCAGCGGTGAGGGTGTCTGAAAACGCTACTGTTTCTTCGGGAGCAACGTTATTCTCGCTGACTGACACAGAAACATCGGTAAACTATGATGCCTTGTTAAATGAGCGCGCGGAACTTGAAGATGAAATGGAGGATCTGATCCGGATAAAAAAAGAAAACGGTATTTACGCACCTATCACTGGTACCGTAGATAGTCTATCCGAATCCTCCGTCACCTCATCGGAGCAGAACAGTATGGGGACGCAGGCGTCTTCTTCGGGTTATACAACGGTGGCGGGAATATCCCCGAATAACACGATGTCTGTTACGATCAGTGTGGATGAATCGGATATTCTTTCCCTGAGCGAGGGACTTGAAGCCAGTGTGACGATTGATTCCATTGGCGAGGATACTTATAAAGGCTATGTTTCGGAAATCAGCACCTCACCCACCAGCAGTTCCGGCGTGACCAGATATTCGGCGATTGTGACCATTGACAAAACGGAGGATATGCTCTCCGGTATGTCGGCCACAGTCGTGATCACCATTGAGGGCGTGGACAACGCGCTTCTGATTCCTGTGGATGCCCTGTTCCAGACCAGTTCTATCTCCTATGTGTACACCGAATATGACGAGTCCACCGGTGAACTCAGCGGAATGGTGGAGGTTACAACGGGACTTTCCAATAGCAGCTATGTGGAGATCACCTCCGGATTAAGCGAAGGGGACACGGTTTACTATACTGCCACCGATGATAGCAGCAATAATTTCGGTAATATGGGTAAATTCGGCGGTATGGGCAGAGATTCTTTCGGCGAGATGGGCAGCGATTCATTCAGAGGCAACATGCCCGGTAACTCTTCCGGCGGAGGTATGCAGGGGATGCCAGGTAATTAACCGGATGTAAGGAAGGTGACAGAACCATGATCGATTTGAAGGACATTTCAAAAATGTATCTTGTTGGAGATGAGGAGGTGCGTGCGCTGGATCACGCCAGTATGCACATTTCTCAGGGAGAATTCGTTTCTATCATTGGGCCTTCCGGGAGCGGCAAGTCGACACTGATGAATATTATCGGCTGCCTGGACACCGCCGATGCGGGAATTTATATGCTGGATGGGATTCCCATTGAGGATTATACGGAAAACGAACTGGCTCAGATACGCAACCGGAAGATCGGGTTTGTATTTCAGAACTTCAATCTGATCGCGAAACTGACGGCGGAGGAAAATGTTGAACTGCCTCTTATCTACCAGGGAGTGAAGCGGGATGATCGCAGGGAGCGGGTTCGAGAAGCGTTAAAGCGGGTTCAGCTGGAAAAGCGCGCCAGGCACCTGCCCACAGAGCTTTCCGGCGGTCAGCAGCAGCGTGTAGCTATTGCCCGAGCCGTTGTTACAAGACCGTCACTGATTCTTGCGGATGAGCCAACCGGGAACCTGGATTCAAAGACCAGTGCGGAAATCATGGCGATTTTTCGTGAACTGCACGAGCAAGGGAACACCATTGTCCTGATTACTCATGACGAAGAAGTGGCGAGACAGGCGTCTCGCAGTATCCATATCCGTGACGGGAAAGTATCGGAGGTGATAGCATGACACAGTCCTTGAAAATGGCACTGAAATCCATCTCCGGAAATAAGCTGCGGGCATTTCTGACCATGCTGGGCATCATCATCGGGGTTGTGGCACTGGTTGTCCTCGTGAGTTTGGTTAATGGAGCGACCAGCTCTGTGACAGACGCTGTATCGAATCTTGGCAGCAATCTTCTGACGGTTACAATTTCAGATAATAAAGGAAAGCCGGTGAAGCTGGATACCCTTCAGGAATGGTGCAAGGCGGATGGGATCGGACTGGTAGCTCCCGTCTCCTCCACCACCGCAACAGGAAAATACGATTCCACCAGCGAGAGCGTAACGGTGTATGGAACGACAGCGATGTATTATGATGTGCAGGAACTGGACCTTTTGCTGGGTAGATTTCTGAAAACAACGGATGTAGACAATCATAGCTATGTGTGCGTGATCAATGAAACGATGGCGACAGATCTGATCGGCTACCTGGACTGTGTAGGAATAGAGATCTCTATTAATGGAATGAAGTTTACGGTCATTGGCGTGCTTGAGGATGACGATGACTCCCTGACCTCCGTTTTTTCATCCGGTTCCATGGTGGCTTATATCCCATATACAACGCTGCTGCGGCTCTCTGATTCTGTCAGTACAGAGATTACAGTATTCTATGTCAGCGCGGAAGAAGGAAGCGATACCACCGCTGCGGAGACAGCAATTACATCCATCCTTATGGATAGATTTGAGGAGGATGAGGACGCTTTTGAAGTGTCTGCACAAAGCATCCTGGAAAGTACGGTCAGCAGCATTACTTCTGTGCTTACGATCCTGCTAGGCGGAATTGCCGGAATATCCCTTCTGGTGGGAGGCATTGGCATTATGAATATCATGCTTGTAACGGTCACAGAGAGAACACGGGAAATCGGTATCCGAAAGGCAATTGGAGCAAGCCGTGGGGTGATCCTTAGGCAGTTTCTGCTGGAATCGGTTGTATTATGCATGATCGGCTGCGCCATCGGGATTCTTCTTTCCTGGGTGATCCTGGAACTGATCTCAGTGACTGTATCCAGCCTGAGCCTGAGTTTTGAGATGCATGGTACAGTGGTGTTGATCGCTGTTGCTTTCTGCTTCCTGATAGGAGTGGTGTTTGGTCTTTACCCGGCCAATAAGGCCGCGAAAATGAAGCCGATCGATGCCTTACATTACGGCGGTTGACGGGGAGGATAGATATGGTTAAAAAGATCGTGATTTCAATGAAGAATAAAATCCTTTCTTTGGTGAAAAAGAGAGCTTTTTATATAGTTCTGGTGATCATTTTTTCCATTCTGCTGCTGGTGGATATCGGGATCGGGATGTTTGTCCCCGTTCAGACCCAAATGCCTGATAACATGGGTGACCGGAGGAATATGGATCTGTCGGAAGAAAACGATGCGTTTGAAGGGGCACAGATGCCTGAGATGGAAGATGCATCGGAGAAAGGCGGGATGACTGGACGCCCGGATATGAATATCGCGGAGGCCGATGGAGGCACGGCTGCGGAAGACAGCGGCGGTGCCGGTATCATCGATGGGGCAGCCGGTGATCGTGGCAATGGAAGAAGTCAGGCCGATTTTGGCGCGACAGGACGCAGCGGGCAGATGCCAGAGATGTTTGGCGAAACGAAAAACGAAGGTTCTTCCGCCATGCGCTTTTTGTATGCGGTGAAATCTCGCTGGCTGGTAATTTTCATGATTCTGGCATTGCTGGATATTGTCAGTATTGTGATGCTGGCGCTCCTGACAAAGAAAAAGCAGGCCAGACAACTACTGGAATTAAAAGAAAAAATGGAGACTGAAGGTGAAGTACATCTTATCCGTAAGCCTGAAAAGAAAAGCCACACTTATATGACATGGGTCGTCCCTGTTGTAGTACTGCTTCTGGTCGTGGCAGTGATGAAAATTTTAACGAGTCATCCAGCACAGACGGTTTCCCAGACAGAGGCTAGTATTCATTCGGCGGAAGCGGAGAAGGGCAGTATCAGCACGGTACTTCCGGGAACCGGCACGCTGGTGGAAGATACGGCAACAACACTGGATTTGCCTGAGGGTGTAGAGCTGGCCGAATGGTACGTATCCAATGGAGATTTTGTCAATGTTGGCGATAAGCTTGCAAAGGTCGATAAGGTCTCCGTAATGACGGTGATAGCGTCCGTTCAGGAAAAGCTGAATGCTCTGGATGAGGAAATGACAGAGCATGAGGATGATAAGATTTCGAAAACGGTGACGGCAACAGCCAGTGGACGCGTCAAAGCGATCTATGCCGAAGAAGACGTGGACATTGTGGACACAATGTATGAACATGGCTCTTTGGTGCGGATTTCCCTGGATGGAGCTATGGCCGTAACGATTGAAACGAATGAAGAACTCTCCACCGGGGATACAGTAGTTGTGACGCTTTCCAGCGGCACAGAGGAGATCGGGAAAGTTGAGAGTATCATTAACGGCACAGCTGTCATCACGCTGACGGATGATGGCCCTGAATACGGGGATACGGTTTCCGTGTCTTCAGAGGACGGGAAAGTGCTTGGCAGCGGCGAGCTGTACATTCACAGTGAACTGAAAGTGACAGGATTCATTGGAACAGTGACGGATGTGGCGGTATCTGTAGAGGATAAGGTGGATGCCGGGGAAACACTGCTGACCCTTGACGATACTGGATACATTGGAGAGTATGAACGGCTGAACGCTCAGCGCACAGAACTTGTGGAGGTGATGCAGGACCTTTTACAAATGTATGAGGAGGGATATGTTTATGCTGAGGATACGGGGGTCGTTTCCGGCCTGAGCGAGACAGCTGCAGCAGCTGCGACGGGTACATCATCCGCGAAGAATACGGCGGCGACAGCGGATGTGTCTGCAGAGCTTTCGTTTCTGACATACTCAGGCACGGCGGCCTGGGGTTCGTCCAATGCGGAATTGTCTGCATCAACAAAGTCCTGCACGGTGGCGACCCTTTCCTCTGCGACAAATACAGAAGAACCAACGACCAATGAGACGGAAGAAGGCACGGGGGAGGAAGGCGAAGAGGAAGAGCCGCCCGATGCGACAGAGAACACAGAGGAAAATCCGCCGGAAACAAATGAGTCCTGTTATATCGCTGTTGTCAATGCGGTTTCCTATCAGAAGATAGATATTTTACTTTATCCTGTGGCCTACAACATGGAAGAGGGCATAAATAAAGATAAGATCGTAAGTCTGAAAGATAAGATGACGCTTCCGGCGGAGCTCAATCTATCCGATGTAAATTCGCTTTATCTGTACAGAAATGGTGAACTGGCAGACGGAAATGTAGCGGATATCCAGAAAGGTAGTTTCCTGGTGCTGATTTTTGACATGGAACCCGAATTGGGTACGGATGCTCCGGTTGTAACGCCGGTTTCCATTATTTATTTTATGGATGCAAGTGAGGAAAACGCACCTGAAAATGGACAAAATCAGCAGGAAGGAAGCACCGATAACAGCGGATTTTCTTCTAACAGAGGTACTTCCAGCGAAGCATCGACTGCGGCGGAATACGAAACAGCAGAGCAATACGCGGTGACGGAGGTAACCTGGCTGTCCATCACACCTCAGGATTCAATGAAGATTACAATTTCTGTTGATGAGATGGACATTTTAGCGCTGGAAGTGGGGCAGAAAGCAGCTGTGACGCTGGATGCTTTCCCCGGGCAATCCTTTGAAGGAGTCGTGACATCCATTGACAGGAATGGCACGAATTCCGGAGGCAGCAGCAAGTATTCGGCCTGCATCACGATT
This sequence comes from uncultured Oscillospiraceae bacterium, assembly GCA_964499615.1. Lineage (GTDB taxonomy): Bacteria > Bacillota > Clostridia > Oscillospirales > Oscillospiraceae > Faecousia. The sequence continues at coordinate 25,727 of CAZCLX010000009.1, read as the reverse complement.
GACCGCAACGAGAATATGCTGGCCGGCATGAATGCTTCTGTGAAGATCACGCTGGAGACAACGGAAAATGTGTTGATAATTCCGGTGGCGGCGCTGGTGGAGGATGAGACAGGTGTATACGTTTACACGGAATACGACGAGAAGAGTGAAACCTTTGATGGGCTGACGGAGGTCGTCACTGGCGTGTCGGACGGTGAATTCGTAGAGATCATATCCGGTCTGACCGAAGGAAGCAAGTATTGGTATTCCCTCCTGGATGTGGTCAATTATTCATCCAGCTATGTTTCCTCGGAAAATAGCGGAGGATTTTCTCTGAATTCACTTTTTGGCGGGGGCGGCAGGCGCTGAAGTGGCAATCTGTTGACTCTTTGCACCGCCAGAGCGATTGGGAGGGATGACATGAAAATCATGATGTAATAAGCACAATTTTTATTTCTTATCGACTTAACTCAGCGCTTCATTCTTTCCGTAGAGGCGGTCATCGACCGCCTGGCAGGATTACCAAAGAAGTACAAGAATCTCCCGGCGAATTCGTACCATTTTACGTATTTTCCGGGAGATTTCGCAATATTTTTATCGCGCGGCAGCGGGGATGTGTTCTTGCCTAAGCGCCCGTTTGCTGGCGGAATTCGGTAAGCATAAAAAATTTGTGCATATCGGCTTAACTCAGCAAGCCGTCTTTGCGTAGGGAACGCCGACCCCGGCGTTCCGGCAGTACCAAGCTGAAAATTTAGGCTTTTTCTGGCGAATTCGTAACGCACCCCTATTCTCCGGGGTTGCCTCCAAATGTCAGCCGCATTCTGCGGCGCGTCGAGGTCGCCGCGCCCTACGCAAAACTCCACTGGTTTGCTGACGAAAGCCGATATGCATAAAATTTTTTTAGATTCTGTAACCAACCGCCGAAAAATCCGTCTTTCAGAGTGAAGACGGAAGGAGAAGGAGGGAGCACTAGTGGACGATGGTGCCATTGTAGAACTGTACTGGCAGCGGGACGAGCAGGCGATCACGGAGACGGACAAAGCTCACGGCGGGAAGCTGTATGGACTTTCCCTTCGAATTGTAGGGGTTCGGGAAGACGCAGAGGAAAGCGTCAGCGATACATACATGAAGGCATGGACCAGCATTCCGCCCCAGAGGCCAAACTATCTGTTTGCATACCTGGCGAAAATCTGCCGCTGCCTGTGCTTTGACCGGCTGGATCGGCAGAACGCCGCCAAACGGAAAGCGGACGTGGTGACACTCACGGAGGAGATGGAGCGCGTTATCCCCGACAGGAGCCGGGAGCGGGACATGGAAGACCGGGAGCTGGGGGAACTGCTGAGCCGTTTTCTCCGGACGCTGCCGGAGGAGAGCATGGTGATCTTTATGCGGCGGTACTGGTACATGGATTCCGTCCGGGAAATTGCTGCCCGGTGCGGCGTAGGGGAAAGCAAGGTGAAAACCCAGCTGTTCCGCACCCGAAATAAGCTCCGATTTTTCCTGGAAAAGGAGGGGATCACCGTATGAACGGGGAAAAACTGCTCAGGGCCATGAGCTATGTGGATGAAGACCTGGTAGAGCGGGCTGAGAAAGCACCCCGACGGAAAAGCCACTGGGTTCGGTGGGCAGCGATGGCAGCCTGCCTGTGCCTGGTTCTGGGAAGCTGGATGATGACTAGGAAGGTGTTTTCCGCTGTTTTCTCAGACACGAACCGGGCTTCCGCTTCTCAGGACATCGGCGGAGAAGGTGATGCGAAAACGGAGTCCGTAAGGGAAGCGCCGCAAGCCGACGAAAGTGGGGAAGAAACGATGCCCCAGGCAGAGGAACCCGGGATAGGCTCGGCAGGGGCAAATGACACGGAACCCGCAATGATGACCGGCGATGCGGATACGGGTGACTGGTTTATCCGAATGGATTCGGATTCCGCCATCAACGCTTCCGCAGACATGCCCGATCCCACGGTGGTTCGCTCCCGGCAGGAACTGGAGGGATACGCCATCCCACCGGAGGTGATGGAGCAGTATGGGGAGGATTTCTTCCTGACCCGGGATCTGCTGCTGGTGGCGGTGGGCGGCGGCACAGAGCATCCCCGTGTGATCCGGCTGGAGAATACCGCAGACGGCTGGGCGCTGACTCTTTCCGGAATCGTGGAAGGGGAAGACGCTGTAATGTGGCGGCTGCTGCTTCCCATAGATAAGAATCAAATCATGGACAGTGAGATAATCACGATCAAAGAGGAGGGGACAAAATGAAGAAAGCAGTTACTCTGTTTCTGACTGCCGTCCTGGCGGCAGGTCTTCTGTTTGGATGCGCCAGCGGGAGCGCAGGAAGCGCACCTCAGAGCTTTAAAAGCGTCAGCTACAACGCATCGGCGGATACGGCAATGGAAGTCACTGCCGCAGGCGAAAGCATGGTTGAAGGAGAAACCGATGCATCGGACACTCTGCCGGAAAACCGGAAATGGGTAATCACGCTGGACATTTCCGCAGAGACAGAGGACTTGGACGAAGCTCTGGATGGCGTGATGGAGAAGGTGTCTGCCCTATCCGGCTATGTGGAAAACCAGAACCTCTACAATGGCAGTGCCTATGCCCAGAGCCGCTACCGCAGCGCAAGTCTCACTCTTAGAATCCCCGCCGACAGGGAATCAGAGTTCACGCGGGGACTGACCGATATCACCAACGTGGTGTCTTCCTCCCGAACCGCAGAAGACATTACCCTTCAATATGTGGATACTGAAACCCGGGTCGCCGCCCTGGAGACGGAAAGGGATCGGCTTCTGGAGCTGATGGAGCAGGCGGAAACCATGGCGGATCTCCTGGAGATTGAGGGCAGGCTCACCGACGTGCGGTATGAACTGGAGAGTTATGCCTCCCGTCTCCGCCAATACGACAACCAGGTGGACTACGCCACCGTTTATCTGGACATTCAAGAGGTACAGGAGTACACCCCCGTGCAGGAGCTGACCTTCTGGCAGAAGATCACCACCGGTTTTGCGGGCAGCCTCAAGGGGCTGTGGAAAGGGATCGTTGCCATCGTTTCCTGGGTGATCATCAACCTGCCCTATATCGTCGTGGTGGGTGCGCTGTGCGCCGGATGTGGGATCCTCCTCTCCCGGAAGCTGAAAAAGAGAAAACAGAAGAAGGCGGATAAGCCCGAAAAATCTTCGGATACCTGACGCGCACAGTTAGCGGGCAGCAGTTAGCGGTTAGGAACGCATTCCCTTATCTTTCCTGTTGGAAAGCGCCGTAGGGGATCTTCGACAGTGAAAATTCCCAGGTCATTTTGACCTGGGAATTTTCACGATGCGGGTCTATAAGCCGGGTTCTGTTTTGACAGCCATCTATCTAGCCGCGGGATTGCTCCCGCAGTCAAGCCACCTCTATGGGACAACCGGGCAGGTTAAAAGTCCCATCTCACGGTGTTGCTCCGGATAGAGTTTACAGCATGAGACGCTTTCGCGTCCTTGACCCATGTTTCCATGGGCTGGGTGCGCTCTTACCGCACCTTTTCACCCTTGCCGTCCCTTGCCGGAAAGCCGGTTAGGGACGGCGGTATCTTTCTGTTGCACTTGTCCTGGGGTCACCCCCGGCGGGCGTTACCCGTTATCCTTGCCCTGTGGAGCCCGGACTTTCCTCATCTGGGTCCTTTCGGTTCCCATCCGCGGCTGTCCGACCCGGTCGCGGAATTATTTTACTTCATTCAGAGGAAAATGTCAAACATCTTGAAAAATCATTTGAAAGGGGATATACTGATGGAAATGGATTATGGGAGGATCGCTATGGGCGGGCTACATGAATACTTCGCTTCCCTCCGGGGGAAGCGGATCGCGGTTTTGGGGCTTGGTGTCAGCAACCGACCCCTGGTGCGGCTGCTGCTGGAATATGGCTGCACGGTGCTGGGCTGTGACCGGACACCCAGGGAGAAGCTGGACGGGGAGGTTCTGGAGCTGGAAAAGGCGGGCTGCCGCCTGAAGCTGGGGGAGGACTATCTGGATGGGATAGAGGCGGACTTGGTGTTTCGCACCCCGGGAATGCACCCAAGGCTTCTCCAAGCCCTTCAGGAGAAGGGAGCGGAGATCACCTCGGAGATGGAGGTGTTCTTTGAGCTGTGTCCCTGCGATATCATCGCCGTCACCGGCTCCGACGGGAAGACCACCACCACTACCCTGATTTCCGAGATGCTGAAGGCCTCCGGAAAAACCGTCTGGCTGGGAGGAAACATCGGCACGCCGCTGCTTCCCCGTTGTCGGGAGATGAAGAAAGAGGACTACGCGGTGGTGGAGCTTAGCTCCTTCCAGCTGATGGATATGCGCCGCAGTCCCCAGCGGGCTGTGATCACCAACCTCGCCCCCAACCACCTGGATGTTCACAAGGACATGGCGGAATATATCTGGGCCAAGCAGAATATCTACCGGCACCAGGGATCCGACGGCATCCTGATTCTCAACGCCGACAACGCAATTACCGCTTCCTTCCAGGGTAACGGCGAGACTCGCTTCTTCTCCCGTCGGGAAAAGACGGGCGATGTCTGGGCGGAGGACGGGGTGATTTACCGCCGGGGCACACCGGTGCTGAAAACCAAGGATATTCTGATTCCGGGAGAGCACAATGTGGAAAACTATCTTGCCGCCATCGCGGCGGTAGAGGGAATCGCTTCCGACGACGCGGTGCGGCAGGTGGCGAAGAACTTTGGCGGCGTGGAGCACCGGATCGAGCTGGTGCGGGTGAAGGACGGGGTTCGGTTCTATAACGATTCCATCGCTTCTTCACCCAGCCGAACCATTGCCGGATTGCGGAGCTTCCCAGAAAAGGTGATTCTCATCGCGGGGGGCTACGATAAACATATCCCTTACGACAGCCTTGGCCCGGAAATTTGCCGCCATGTAAAGAATCTGTTTTTAGGCGGCGCCACCGGCGGAAAAATCCGGACTGCTGTGGAAGAAGCCCCGGAGTACATAGAAGGCTCCCCGGAGATCACCGACTGCGGCGATTTCCGATCCGCCGTTTTGGCGGCGGCAGAGGCGGCCCAGCCGGGGGACGTGGTGCTGATGAGCCCCGCCAGCGCCGCTTTTGACCAGTTCAAGAATTTTATGGTCCGGGGAGACTACTATAAAAAGCTGATAAAGGAGCTGTGAGTATGGAGATTACGACCATTACCCGACCCGCCCGAAGGCTTTTGAAGCTGAAAAACTGTGGCGCGGTGATCGTGGCGGCGGGAAGCGCTTCCCGGATGGCGGGCGTGGATAAAATCATGGCGGATCTGGGTGGAAAGCCTGTGATTTACAGGACGGCGGAAGCCTTCCAGAACTGCGACGCCGTGGCGGAAATCGTAGTTGTCACCCGGGAGGATCTGATCATCCCCATTTCGGATCTGCTCCATGATATGGATAAGGTTCGGGCGGTGGTGGCGGGGGGTAAAACCCGTCAGGAATCGGTGGAGCTGGGCTTAAACAGCCTGTCGGAGCGGGTGAAGCTGGCTGCAATTCACGACGGGGCACGGCCCATGGCTTCCTGGCAGCTTATTGACCGGGTAATCCGTGCGGCAAACACTTACGGCGCCGCCGTCCCCGGCGTCCCGGTGAAGGACACCGTGAAAGTCGTATCTGGAGGGCTGGTGGAGGGAACTCCGGACAGAAGCACCCTCCAGGCGGTGCAGACCCCCCAGGTATTTGACTTTGATCTGCTCCGGGGGGCGCTGAAAAAGGCGGAGGTGAAAAACGTCACCGACGACTGCTCCGCTGTGGAAGAGATCGGCTTCAAGGTGAAGCTGGTTCAAGGGGAGGAGCGGAACATCAAGATCACCACCCAGCAGGATCTGAAAATCGCCCGGCTCCTTTGGGAGGAAACGGTATGAGGATCGGACACGGCTATGATGTGCACCGGCTGACGTCCGGACGGGATCTGATTTTGGGGGGAGAGAAAATTCCCTACGAGCGGGGCCTGGACGGCCACTCTGACGCGGATGTGCTGCTCCACGCGGTGATGGATGCCCTCCTGGGGGCAGCGGGACTGCGGGACATCGGCTATCACTTCCCGGACTCCGACCCGAAGTACAAGGGGGCGGATTCCTTGAAGCTCCTTGCCACCGTGGGAGAGAAAATTTCCGACGCCGGGTATCGGGTGGAAAATATCGACGTGACCATGATCGCCCAAAAGCCCAAGCTGAAAGATCGGATTCCCAAAATAGAGGAAAACATTGCCTCCGCCCTGGGGATCGAGACTTCCCAGGTGAACGTGAAGGCAACCACAGAGGAGCACCTGGGTTTCACCGGAACCGGGGAGGGCATGGCCTGCCACGCGGTTTGTCTGCTCGAAAATATCATAATGTAACAGAATTCGCCTCCCGGACATAGATTGTGCCGGGAGGTTACTGTTATGAAATATGATTTTATCACCTTCCGCTCGGTGACCATTGCCCAGCGGGGGGAACGGGTACTGTCGGGGGCGGGGATCCGCAGCAGCGTGCAGCGAACCCCCAGATGGATGGAGGAGCAGGGCTGCGGCTACTGTCTGCGTCTGTACGCCGGAAGCGCACCTCAGGCACTGGAGATTCTGCGGAAAAATCAGCTGAAATGGAGAAAGGTTTATACCCAGCGGGAGGACGGTATTTTGGAGGAACTGGCGCTATGATTTATTTAGACAGCGGCGCTACCTCCTTTCGAAAGCCTCCCCAGGTAGCAAAAGCGGTATCGTGGGCAATGAAAGCCTGTGCCAACCCGGGCAGAGGAGGCTACCCCGCCGCAGAGACGGCGTCCCAGGTGGTGTTTCGCTGCCGGGAGCAGGCGGGGAAGCTGTTCCAGTGCCGCCCGGAGCAGGTGGTTTTGACAACCAGCTGTACCCACGGGCTGAATATCGCCATCCGGTCTCTGGTGTCCCCAGGGGCACGGGTGGTGGTATCCGGGTTTGAGCACAACGCGGTGGTGCGCCCACTCTATGCCCTGGGCGCAAAGGTGATCCCGACAGGGCGGAAGCTGTTCTCTTGGGAGGATACCCTGGAATCCTTTCGCCGGGCACTGGACGAAGGAGCGGATGCGGCAGTGTTTACCCACGTTTCCAATGTCTTCGGCTATATTCTTCCGGTGGAGGAAATGGCGAAGCTGTGCCGGGAGCGAGGCGTCCCTTTTATTGTGGACGCCGCACAGTCGGCTGGATCCCAGCAGGTCAGCCTGGAAGCCTGGGGCGCGGAGTTTATTGCAGTGCCCGGACACAAGGGTCTTCTTGGCCCCGCCGGAACCGGGCTGCTGCTGTGCAGGGATCAGGCGGAACCGCTGCTCTATGGTGGCACCGGAAGCCAATCCATGCTGAAAACCATGCCGGAAGAGCTTCCTGAACGGCTGGAGCCGGGGACGCTGAATGTGCCCGGAGCGGCGGGACTGCTGGCGGGAATGCGGTGCGTGGAGAAAATGGGTGCTTCCAACATTTCCGCCCGGGAGGAACAGGAGGCAGGACGCTGCGCACGGGGACTGAAAAAGCTGGGCGCGGAGGTTTTTTCCGGTCCTCACCAGGGTGGGACGGTGTCCTTCCGGATGGGAGTGGACTGCGAAGACGTGGCTGCTGCCCTGGCGAAAGCAGGAATCGCGGTGCGTGCCGGCCTTCACTGTGCGCCTCTTGCCCACGAGAGTGCCGGAACATTGGATACCGGCACGGTTCGGGTCAGCTACGGCTGGGACGCCTCCTCAAGCCAGACGGAGGCCTTTCTTAAGGAGGTATCGAAACTTAGGCTCGGGAAAAACTGAATTTTATGCAGAATATCTATTGCCATCGGCGGCGGAATCCGCTATAATAAAGCGGATAATAGGTAAGTGTATGATGGTGGGCTGTACCCACGGACTAGTTGACATAAAAGAGGATGGACGCCGATGATGGACGCAATCAATAATCTGCTGCAACAGGTGACCCGGATGCAGTGGTCCGATTATTTGGATATACTGGTAGTCACTTTTTTGATCTATAAACTGCTCCCGTTGCTGAAAACCCCCAGTACCATGCGGATTGCCCGGGCTTTGGTGGTTCTCTTTGCCATTGCCGCACTGGCTTCCGGGATGCGTTTGTATGCACTGAATTTTATTCTCAGCCAGTTTTTGGCGATTGGATTACTGGCGGTAGTTATTCTGTTCCAGCCGGAGTTGCGGAGGATGATGGATCGTCTGGGCAGCGTAAAGCTGCGCCAGATTTTTGGCAACAATAAGCCCACTCAGGAGATGGACGCGGTAATTGCCCAGACGGTGATGGCCTGCGATATCATGAGCCGGGAAAAGGTGGGTGCGCTGATCGTTTTTGCCAGGGAAGCAAGGCTGGACGACTACTTCAAAACCGGCACCCAGATCAATGGTCTGGTGACGGAGCAGCTGATCCGGAACATTTTCTTCCCCAAGGCTTCCCTCCATGACGGCGCCATGATCATCCGGGATGGGCGGATCGCTGCTGCCGGATGTGTGTTGCCTCTGTCGGACAGCAGCCGTCTCAATGCGGATCTGGGCACCAGGCACCGGGCAGGCGTTGGCATGAGCGAGGTTTCCGATGCCGTTGTGGTTATTGTGTCCGAGGAAACAGGCACGGTTTCCGTGGCTGTGGGGGGAATGCTTAAGCGGCACCTTGCTCCCCAGACTCTGGAAAAACTTCTGCACAATGAGCTTTGCCCGGAATCGGATGCCGGAGAAATGGGACTTACGAACCGTCTGAAAAAGAAACTGCAGAAGGCGGAACAGGAGGCGGAGCGGTTTGAAAAATAAAATCATTTCCTTTTTGATTTCTTTGGTCATCGCTTTTGGCCTTTGGCTTTATGTGATCACCTATGTCAGCCCCGGATCTGAAGAAACCTACTATGACATTCCCGTGGTGTTCGACGGGGAGACGCTGCTGAACGAGCGGGGGCTGATGGTTACGGACATTTCCTCCCAGAGCGTGAATGTGACACTGTCCGGCAACCGTTCGGATCTGGCCAAGGTCAACCGGTCAAATATCACCGTGAAAGCAAGCCTTTCCTCCATTTACGAGCCGGGAAACAGGCTGCAGCTGAACTATACCGTCAGCTGGCCCGGAGACCTGGCAAACAATGCTTTTGTTACTCAATCCAAGAATCCTGCCAACATCTATGTTACCGTGGAGCGACGGGTGACAAAGGAGGTTCCTGTTGAGATCCTCTGGATCGGATCCGCTCCGGAGGGGTATATTTCCGATAAGGAAAGCAGTGAGATGGACTATACCAGCGTCAATGTTACCGGCCCGGAGTCGGTGATCAATCAAATCGAAAAAGCGGCGGTTTCCGTAGATCTGACGGAGCAGAAGGAGTCTATCAGCCAGAGCTTCCTGTACACCTTGTGTGACGGGGAAAACGAGCCGGTGGACGCGGAGCTGGTGACCACCAATGTGGAGGAGGTTCACCTGGACGTCCGGATCCAGAAGGTCAAGGACGTGACACTGGTGTACGATATTGTGGATGGCGGCGGCGCTACCCGCCAGAATGTCACTGTGACCCTTTCCACGGATACCATCCGGGTCAGCGGCAGCGAGGCGGCCATTGACGCTCTGGGCGACAAGATCACCGTTGGCACCATCGATCTTGCTGCTGTGCCCCAATCCACCAAGCTTATCTTCCCCATCACTTTGCCGGAGGGAATTACCAACCGCACCGGCACCACCGAGGTGGAGGCGGATGTGCAGTTCAAGGGCCTGATGACCCGGGACTTTGTAGTGGAGACTATTCAGGGAATCAACATCCCCGAGGGCATGGCTGTGGAATTCATTACAGAGAAGCTGACGGTGACGGTTCGCGGTTCCACGGATTTGGTAAACCAGCTGACTTCGGAGAGCATTTTCGCCACGGTAGATTTCTCCGGGGCGGAAGCGGGAACCGCCACATTCCCGGCGGCGTTCACCTTCCCCGATGGCTTCGAGAGCCTGGGCGTGCTGAAATACGACTCGGTATCCGCAACGGTTGTGCCGGCGGAGGAATAAGCTTGGAGCAGCTGGTTCGGGTGAAAGAGACCTTTTCGGACGGAACCGCCCTGGTGGTTCACGTCCGGCAGAGCGCCTGCTCCGGAGACTGCCACAAGTGCTCCGGCTGCGGCGCGGCTCAGGAGAGTCTTGAATTTCGTGCGAAAAATCCCATCGGAGCGGAGCGGGGAGCGCTGGTTACGGTGTCCACCGCTTCCGGTCCGGTGCTTATCGCGGCGGCAGTGCTGTACATGCTGCCCCTGGCATTGTTCTTTCTGGGATACGGGGCGGCTGCGGCGCTGGACTTTCCCGGCGGGGCAGGTGGCGGCATGGGACTTATTCTGGGCTTGGCACTGGCGGTAGGCTATGACCGCTGCCGGGGAAAGAAAAAAACGGAATATACAATAACGGGTTACGCAGGAAATGCCTTCTGAAAACCTGGAAAAAGGGGATAATGACCTTGATAAAAAGCATGACCGGCTACGGCAGGGCGGTTCAGACGGTAAACGGCAGAGAGTTTACCGTGGAGGTGCGCAGCGTCAACAACCGTTACTTAGACTGCACTGTGAAGCTGCCCAGAAGCCTGTCCTTTGGAGAAGACGCTTTGAAGCAGGCAGTAAAGAACACGGTCTCCCGGGGCAAGGTGGACGTGTATGTTTCCCTCCGCAGTGAGGGCGGCGCCGAGGGAAAAGTGACACTCAACGCGTCCCTGGCCGCCGGCTATGCGGAGGCCATGCGGCAGATGGCGCGTCTTCTGAATCTTCCAGATACGGTCAGCGTGGAGACCATCTCCCGGATGCCGGAGGTTTTCACTGTGGAAAAGCCGGAAATTGACGAGGAGCAGCTGTTAAAGGACATGATGTCCGTCGCGGAAGAGGCCCTCCGGAGCTACGACGAAATGCGCGTCCGGGAGGGATCGGCGCTGGAAAAGGATCTTCGGGGCAGGGGCGAAAACATCTTGTTTCTGGTATCCCAGGTGGAGCAGGGCAGCACTCAGACCGTCCAGGATTACCGGGCACGGCTGGAAAGCAAGCTTCAGGAGGTTCTGGAAAACACAGCCATCGACGAAAGCCGGATTCTCACGGAGGCGGCGATTTTTGCCGACAAGGTAGCGGTGGACGAGGAGACCGTCCGTCTGCGCAGCCACCTGGAGCAGATGAACGCCATGCTGACTGCCGGCGGCGCTATGGGCAGGAAACTGGATTTCCTTCTCCAGGAAATGAACCGGGAGGCCAATACCATCGGCTCCAAGTGCTCCGATGTGCGCCTTGCAAAGCTGGTGGTGGAAATCAAAGCGGAGCTGGAAAAAATCCGGGAGCAGACCCAGAACATCGAGTAGGGAGAACCTATGAATTTATTGAATATCGGTTTCGGCAGCATGGTGGCGTGCGCCCGGCTGCTGGCGATTGTGTCCCCGGACTCCGCTCCCATTAAGCGTCTTATCCAGGAGGCCCGGGAACGGGGAATGCTGATCGACGCGTCCTACGGGAGGAAAACCGCCTCCGTGGTGCTGATGGATACGGATCATGTTATTTTATCCGCCGTGCCTCCGGAAACCCTGGAGCAGCGGTGGAAGGAAATACAGACAGGAGAGAAAGAAGCATGAGTAAGGGAAAGCTGGTAGTCATTTCCGGCGCTTCCGGCGTGGGAAAGGGTACCGTGCTGCATGAAGTCATGAAACGGCGGGAGGACATATCCTTTTCCGTGTCCGCAACTACCCGCCCACCCCGGTCATCGGAAAAGGACGGCGTGGACTATACGTTTATCACCCGGGAGCAGTTCGAGGAAATGATAGAAAAGAACATGTTCCTGGAGTATGACAACCATGCCAAGCACTACTATGGCACCCCTCGTGCCCAGCTGGAAGAAAAGTGGGCGAAAGGCCCGGTGATTCTGGACATCGAACCCAAGGGCGCGGAGATCGTCCGGCGGGAGGAGCCGGACGCGGTTCTGATTTTTGTAATGCCCCCATCCATGGAGGAGCTGGAGCGGCGGCTTCGGAGCCGGAACGATACCTCCGAAGAGCAGATCCGGATTCGTTTGGAGAGAGCCACCTGGGAAATCGAGCAGCGGTACTGGTACGACTATGTGGTGGTCAACGATACCGTAGACCGGTGCGCCCAGGAAATATTGGATATCATCAATCAATAGCTGAATTGTTTGGAGGAAAAAAGTATGCTGTACCCACCTGTATCGGAACTGTTGGAAAAAGTGGAGAGCCGTTATCTGCTGGTAAACGTGGTTGCCCATCGGGCGCGGCAGATTGCCCAGGAGGCGGAGGAGCTTCACGAAGACCTGGAGGACAAGCCGGTAACCATTGCCATCAACGAAGTGGCGGCGGGCGAGCTGTCCGCTACCATTAAAGACGAATACAACCATTAAGAGAACGGCTCCATTTGGGAGCCTGACAGGAGGGCTTTATGATTGGGGAAATTGCTGTCGAAGCGGCGACTTTTGCCATCGATAAGCCCTATTCTTACCGTTTTCCCGATGGAATGACACTTTCCCCCGGGCAGAGAGTCCGGGTAAGCTTCGGAAAAGGCAACCGAATCACCGAGGGAATCGTACTTGCCGTTCGGCCGGGAGAGGGCGATGGGCTGAAGGCGGTGGAGGCGGCGCTGGAAGACGAGCCTTTGCTGTCCGATCTTCAGTTAAGGCTGGCGGCCTTCCTTCGGGAGCGGTATTTCTGCACCTTTTACGATGCCATCCGGGCGATGCTCCCTGCTGGAGCGTGGTTCCGGATGAAGTCCACTCTCCGCCTGACTGCTGACCGTTCCTGGCAGGATAAAAAGCTGCGGAAGGAGGGGACAGCCCAGATCCTCCGGAAATTGGAGGCGATGGGGGGCACGGCGGACACGTCCACACTTCGGGCGTGTGTTCCTGACGAGGATAAATTCTATGACGCAGTAGCCTACCTCACAAAGAAGAAATGGCTGGAATCGGACAAAAGATTCCTGCCGCCCACTGGCGCCAAAACGGAAAAGGTGGCTTTTCTCGCGGTGACTCCGGAGCAGGCTATGGAGTTCGTTTCCCGCCGGGGCGCTTCCGCTGCAATGCAAAAAAGCGTAATGGCGCTGATGGCGTCTCTTGGCAGCGCGGCGGTGAAGGACATTACTTATTATACCGGTGCGTCTGCCGCAACCGTCAAGCGGCTGGAAAAGCTGGGGTACCTCACCCTTACGGAGCGAACGGTGCTCCGGTGCAAGGAGATCCGCCCGGTGGAGGTTACAAAACCCTTAGTCCTCAATGAGGAACAGGAAAAATGCTTTCAGGGCCTTCGGCGTCAGATGGAACAGGAGACGCCGGGGGTAGCCCTTCTTTACGGCGTTACCGGTTCCGGCAAAACCCAGGTGTATATCCGGCTGATCCAGGACTGCTTGGACGGAGGGAAAAGCGCTGTGCTGCTGGTTCCGGAAATTGCCCTCACCCCCCAGCTCCTGGGCATTCTTGCCGCTTGGTTTGGGAATCAGGTGGCGGTACTCCACAGCAGCCTCAGCGTTGGGGAGCGGTACGATCAGTGGAATCGAGTTCGCCGGGGAGAGGCCAGAGTGGTGGTGGGCACCCGTTCTGCGGTGTTCGCCCCCTGCGTTCGCCTGGGACTTTTCATCCTGGACGAGGAGCAAGAGCACTCCTATAAATCGGAAAACAGTCCCCGCTACAGCGCCAGAGAGGTGGCGCTCTGGCGGGGGGTCAAAGAAAACGCCATGGTGCTGCTTGGCTCCGCCACACCGTCGGTGGAAAGTATGTACCGAGGAAAAACCGGGGACGATTCCCTTTACACCCTCCACAGCCGGTATAACGGTCAGCCCCTTCCGGCGGTGGAGATAGTGGACATGGGACAGGAGCTTCGGAAAGGAAATGACACCTCTATCAGCGTCCCCCTCCGGGACGGAATCCGGGACACATTCCAAAAGGGACAGCAGACCATTCTCCTTCTCAACCGCCGGGGCAACAGCCGGGCGCTGGTGTGCGTGGACTGCGGAAAAGCCCCGGAGTGTCCCCGGTGCGGCATCCGCATGACCTACCACAGCGCCAACGCGCGGCTGATGTGCCACTACTGCGGCTACTCCCAGCCGGCCCCACAGCGGTGCCCGAATTGCGGCGGGCCATTGAAGGCCATCGGTGCCGGAACCCAGAAAATTCAACAGGAGCTGGCGGCTCTTTTGCCGGAAATCCCGGTTATGCGGATGGACGCGGATACCGTCAGCGCGGTGAATACCCATGAAAAGCTGCTGGGAGATTTTGAAAAGGGAAAGGCGTCCGTGCTGGTGGGCACCCAGATGGTGGCAAAGGGTCTAAACCTTCCCAATGTTACCCTGGTGGGCGTCCTGGACGCGGATATCAGCCTGTTTACCGGCGGCTACCGATCCGGGGAGACCACTTTCAACCTGATCACCCAGGTGGTGGGCAGAGCGGGGCGGGGAAGCCAAAGCGGCAGAGCCATTCTCCAAACCTACGTCCCGGAGAACACCGTTCTCAACCTTGCCGCCCGACAGGACTACGACGGATTCTATGAGCTGGAGATTGGGCTGCGACGGGTGCGGAATGCTCCGCCTTTTGGGGATTTCCTGGAAGTGATTTTCCAGGGTCAGGAGGAGCAGGCGGTGCTTCGGGGCGCTATGAAATTCCGGGACAGCCTCACCGGCTGCCTGCGGCAGGGGAGTTATACCGGCGAAAAGTGGGTCTGCCTCGGCCCCGCGCCCTGCCTGGTGCCGAAAATCAATTACCATTACCGCTATCAGCTGACCCTGAACTGCCGGATGGGGCGGCCACTCCGACAGCTCATCGCGTACCTCCTTCGGGAGTTTGGAAAGGATAAAATGAACCGAGGCGTCACCGCTTACGTGGATGTCAACGGTTATGAATAAGGAGAAAGACAGTATGGGACTTCGCAAAATTCTGACGGATAAGGATCCAGCGTTGCATAAGGTTTGCAAGCCGGTGGAGAAATTTGACCGGCGGCTTCATAAGCTGCTGGACGATATGGCGGAGACTCTGGTTGACGCGGAAGGGGTCGGCCTTGCGGCGCCCCAGGTGGGGATCCTCCGCCGGGTCATTGTGGTGGATACGGGAGAGAAATTTTTGGAGATGGTGAATCCCACCCTGCTGGAGACCTCCGGGGAGCAGACCGGGGCGGAAGGCTGCCTCAGCGTCCCCGGAAAGTACGGTTTGGTGAAGCGACCAAACTATGCCAAGGTTCGTGCCCAGGATCGGGACGGAAACTGGTTTGAAGCAGAGGGCGAGGGATTGATCGCCCGGTGCTTCTGTCATGAGATAGATCACCTGGATGGGATCATGTACACGGAAGTGATGGAGCGGTTCCTTACCGACGAGGAGCTGAGCCGGGAAGCGGAGGAAGAAGCTTGAGAATTGTTTTTATGGGAACGCCGGATATCGCCGCCACCTGCCTCAGGGAAATCCTTTCCCAGGGCTTTGACGTGGTGGGGGTCTACACCCAGCCGGATCGGCCTAAGGGCAGAGGCATGAAACTGGTAGCCTCGCCTGTGAAGGAAACGTCGCTGGCGGCGGGAATTCCCGTCTTTCAGCCGGATTCCTTCCGCCAGCCTGATGCGGTGGAGGAGCTGCGGGCACTTGAGCCGGATATCTGCGCGGTGGTCGCCTACGGGCGGATCCTTCCCCAGAGCGTGCTGGACATCCCCAAGTACGGATGCATCAATATCCATGCCAGCCTGCTTCCCAGCTATCGGGGTTCCGCTCCCTATCAGTGGGCGGTGCTGGACGGATGCCAGGAAACCGGCGTCACTGCCATGTATTTGACAAAGGAAATGGACGCCGGGGACATCATCGACACGGTGTCCACCCCCATCGGGGAAAACGAGACCGCCGGGGAACTGCTGGATCGGCTGGCGGTGCTGGGGGCAGGGCTGCTGGCAAAGACATTAACCCGGTTCCAATCTTCCGGCAAGGCGCCTGCCGTGGCCCAGGATCCGGAGAAGGTCAGCTACGCCCCCATGCTGGACAAGACGATCTGCCCCATCGACTGGAGCAAGACCGCCTGGGAAATTCACAACCATGTCCGGGGCCTGTGTCCCTGGCCGGTGGCGACCATGGAGTTGGCGGGAAAAAGGTTTAAAGTGTTTGACGCCGTGGCTTCGCAGGGCAGCGGAAAGCCTGGAGAAGTTTTAGGGCTGACCAAAACCGGACTTCGGATCGCGTGCTTGGATGGCGCGGTGGAAATCCGCTCTCTCCAGGCAGAGGGCGGAAAACGGATGGCTGCCGTGGACTATTTCCGGGGCCACCCTCTGGACGTGTAATTGTGGCGGCGCGGGATACGGCGCTGAGCGCCCTGATCGCCTGCCGCCGGGAGGGCGCCTGGATCAACGAAGCGCTGAAGGAAGCCGCCGCCCGGGATCGGCTGGACAGCCGGGACGCTGCTCTGGCCGCAAGACTCGGCTACGGTGTGGTGCAGAACCGGGCAAGGCTGGACTACTACCTTGACCAGCTTCTGACGGGAAAGAAAAAGAGCCTCCACCCGGTGGTGCGGGATATCCTCCATTTGGGGCTGTACCAGATTTATGATATGACACGGATCCCGGATACGGCGGCGGTAAATGAATCCGTTGCCTTGGCCAAGAAATTCTGCCCCAAGCAGCCCTGGGCGTCTTCCCTTGTCAACGGCGTCCTCCGCCGGGCGGCGGAGACAAAGGGCACCCTTCGGGAGCCAACCTCCTATGCCCAGCGCTACAGCCACCCGGAGGAACTCATTACCCTTTTAAAGCAGTCCCTTCCCAAGGGAACGCTGGAAGGAATGCTGATTGCCGACAATTCTGCGCCGCCTACCGCGGTGCAGGGGAACCTTTTGCGGATCGAAACCGCGAAATTGGTCGAAAGATTGGAAAAAAGCGGGATCACCGTCAAGCTTCACCTATGGATGGCGGATTGCCTGCTGCTGGAAAATCCCGGGAACCTGGAGCGGCTGCCGGAATTTCAGGAGGGACTTCTTTACGTGCAGGATCCCGCCTCCCGGCTAAGTGTCATGTGCGCCGGATTAAAGCCCGGAATGCGGGTGCTGGACTGCTGCGCCGCCCCCGGTGGGAAAAGCTTCGCTGCGGCCATCGCCATGGAAGGCAGGGGAGAGATCCTTTCCTGCGACATTCACCCCCACAAAATCGATTTGATTTCGGCGGGCGCAAAACGGCTGGGAATGGGAATGATCCGTCCCATGCTGCGGGACGCGGGGGAATTCTTCCCGGAGTGGGAGAGCGCCTTTGACGCGGTGCTGGTGGACGTGCCCTGCTCCGGCTTGGGGATTATCCGGAAAAAGCCGGATATTCGTTATAAAAATCTAAAGGAAACCCAGGCACTTCCCGATTTGCAGGGGAAGATCCTCCGGAACCAGTCAAGATATGTCCGTCCCGGCGGGGTGCTGATGTACTCCACCTGTACGGTGCTGAAACGGGAAAATCAGGAAGTGGTTCGTTCCTTTCTTGGGGAGCATCCGGAATTTTACCCGGAACCGCTGAACCTCCCCCAGGGAATCGTGGAAACGGAAACCGGAATGCTGACACTCATTCCCGGGCAATACGATACCGACGGCTTCTTTATCTGCCGTCTGCGGAGAAAGCCATGAACGATTTGAAATCCATGACCCTGCCGGAAATGACGGACGCTCTGAAAGCCATGGGTCAGCCTCCCTTCCGGGCAAAGCAAGTATTTGCCTGGCTTCACCGGGGAGTAAAGAGTTATGAGGAAATGACGGATCTTCCCAAGTCTCTGCGGGCACAGTTGGCGGAAACCTACCCCTTTACCCCGCCGGAGGCGGTTCGGCGGCAGGAGTCAGCCCGGGACGGCACCGTAAAATATCTGTGGCGGCTGTCTGACGGCAACTGTGTGGAGACGGTTCTGATGCGCTACCACTACGGCAACACCGTCTGTATTTCCACTGAGGTGGGGTGCCGGATGGGCTGTGCATTTTGTGCCTCCACCCTGGGTGGTCTTGTCCGGCAGCTGGAGCCGTCGGAGATGCTGGATCAGGTGCTGTTTACTCAGGTGGATTCGCATCTCCCGGTGAGCCATATTGTGCTGATGGGTATTGGGGAGCCGCTGGATAATTTTGGCAATGTGATGCGCTTTTTGAAGCTGGTGAACAGCCCCCTGGGGATGAACATCTCCATGCGGCATATCAGTCTCTCCACCTGCGGCCTGGTGCCGAAAATCGACGCTCTGGCGGAGAGAAAATTGCAGCTGACCCTGTCCGTGTCCCTCCATGCCCCCAACGATGCCATTCGCAATACCATTATGCCAGTGAGCCGGGCCTATTCCATGGATGCGTTGCTGGCGGCATGCCGCCGGTACTATGCGGCAACCTCCCGGCGTATCTCCTTTGAGTATGCCATGATAAGTGGGGTGAACGACGCTCCAGAGCACGCGAAAGAGTTGCTTACCCGAATGAAGGGGCTGCCTGTCCATTTTAATCTGATCCCCTTGAATCGGGTGGAGGAAAGCCCCTTAAAGCCAAGCTCCCGGGCGGCGGTGGCGCGGTTCCAGAAGATATTGGAGGACGGCGGGATCCCCGCCACGGTGCGCCGCACTCTTGGAGGGGATATTGACGCCTCCTGCGGGCAGTTGAGAAGAAAATATACCAGATAATAAACAAGGCCCAAAATTCATAGGGAGGTGCTGGCATCATGCAAAGCTGGGGCTTGACCGACCCGGGGATTGTTCGCAAACAGAATCAGGATGCGTTTCAAATCGAGCAGCTGGACAAGAATAGTCTCTTGTGCATTGTCTGTGATGGAATGGGCGGCGCCAAATCCGGCAACGTTGCCAGTTCTCTGGCGGCGGATGTGTTTGTCCAGGAGGTTCAGCGCCGGTGGGTGCCGGGCACCGACTGGGACAAGGCTGACTCGATCCTTCGAAGCGCAGTGAAGCTGGCAAACTTTACAGTGTACGATCAGGGAAAGCAGTTTGTGGAGTTTGACGGTATGGGTACCACTTTGGTTGCCGCGCTGATTCGGGGACGGAAGGTCACCGTGGTCAACGTAGGGGACAGCCGCGCCTACGGCATCACCCAGGACGGCATCCGCCAGATCAGCAAGGATCACAGCCTGGTGCAGATGATGGTGGATCGGGGAAATCTGAAACCGGAGAGCGCCAAATCCTACCCGGGAAAAAATCTGATTACCCGGGCGGTGGGTACAGAGCCGGTAGTAATGTGCGATGTCTACCGGCAGGAATTTCAGAAGGGAGATTTCCTACTGCTGTGCAGCGACGGACTGAGTAATATGGTGGACGACCAGGAAATATTATTTGAAGTAGTCCACGGTGTCAATAAAGGGCGGTGTTGCCAGCGGCTGCTGGACATCACCAAAAGCCGGGGTGCGCCGGACAATGTGACCAGCATCCTGGTATCCCTTTAAAACCGGCTGAAAGGAGCTATATCCTATGAATCAATATATTGGACGGCTGCTGGATGACCGGTATGAAATCCTGGAGGTCATCGGCACCGGCGGCATGGCAGTGGTGTATAAAGCACTGTGCCACAGGCTAAACCGGCTGGTTGCCGTTAAAATTTTGAAAGACGAATTTTCCGGGGACGAGGAATTCCGCCGCCGCTTCCGGGCGGAAGGGGAGGCGGTGGCTATGCTCAGCCACCCTAATATCGTTCAGGTTTACGATGTTTCCTCCTCCGACAGCGCCAACTATATCGTCATGGAACTGATTGACGGCATTTCCCTCAAGCAGTATATGGAAGTAAAAGGGGTTCTCAACTGGAAGGAGACGCTGCATTTTGCCATGCAGATCGCCAAGGGTCTGGAGCACGCCCACAGCCGGGGGATCGTCCATCGGGATATTAAGCCTCACAACGTGATGGTGCTGAAAAACGGCTCTGTCAAGGTGATGGACTTCGGAATTGCCCGGGTGATGAACAAGAGCAATACCCTTACCAAGGAAGCATTGGGTTCTGTACATTATATTTCTCCCGAGCAGGCAAAGGGCGGGCACACCGACAACCGTTCCGACCTGTACTCTTTGGGCGTTGTCATGTATGAGATGATGACTGGGCGGCCTCCTTATGACGGAGAGTCCCCGGTGGCGGTGGCCATCCAGCATATCAGCGGCGGCGCGATGCCTCCGTCCACATTGAATCCCAACATCCCCCGGGGCTTGGAGCAGATCATCATGAAGGCGATGGCGCTGGATCCCAAGGATCGGTATGATTCCGCTACCCAGATGCTCCAGGACATGGAGGAATTCCGGAAGAATCCGACCATGGTATTTGCATATCACAGCGTTCTGGACGATGCCACACGGACGATTCCGGAAGCATCTGTCAGAACCGTGAGTTCCACGGCAGAGCGGATTGCCAGGGCGAAGGGTGGCAGCGTATCTATCGCTACAGGCGCTGGTGACCTTAGCCGGGAAGGAACGAATCTTTCCGGTACCGCCCGGAATCGTGTTCCCGCAGAAAACAACCAGCAGAGTTCGGCAGCCCGCAGCCCCGATGCGCTTCGCCGTTCCCAGAAGCGGCGGCAGGAGGAGCAGCGCAGGGAAGCGGAGCACAGCCGGGCAGCTGCGGTGGCAGTTGTGGCGTGCAGCGCCGTGGCGGTGATCGCCATCGTGGTATTTCTGGTGGCGATTTTCAACGGTGCCCTGCTGAGCCGGGAACAGACTTTGGTGGATGTTCCCTATTTGGTTGGAACAGTCTACACCGAGAACCTGGCGGAACAGTATCCGGATCTTGTGTTCCGGCTCCAGCCTCAGCAGTATGACAGCACATATTCCAAAGGGCAGATCATGAGTCAGGAGCCTTCCGGCGGCAGCCAGGTGAGCAAGGGAACCGAGGTGTTCCTCACTGTCAGCCTGGGAGAAGAACCGCTGGTAAAAGTGATGGATGATTTGACCAATGTTACCGAGGAGGTGGCAAAAGCGTTTCTGACGGGTCAGGGGTTCAACCCCTTGGTGCGCTACGAATCCAATACAGTCATTCAGGAGGGCAATGTGATCCGCACGGATCCTGCCAAGGGCGCGGAGCTAAAAGAGGGGCAGACAGTGAATCTATGGGTCAGCACCGGCCCGGAAATCAAGTTTGCCAAGTTGCCTAGTGTGGTAGGTATGATGAAGGATAACGCGGTAAAGCTTTTGAATGAACGGGGCTTTGTCAATGTGAGAACCTTCTCCGTGGAGAGCGATTCTCCCGAGGGACAGGTGGTCACCCAGTCTGGGGAGAAGGAAACGGAAATGGACGTGAACACGGAAATCATTTTGGAGATTTCCAAGGGACCGAATCCAACTATTGAGGAGACTGTTGCGCCCACCAATGCCTCTTCTGCGCCAGCTCAAGAGACGGAGTCGCCGAATATTTGGGAGCAAGGTACAAAAGTGACATTTACTATCCCCGCCAGAGAGCAGACCTATTATTTGTCCATTCGCCAGGGCAGTGTAGAGCTTTTGAACAATGCGGAAATCTCCCCCGGAACGGAAAGCTATGTCATGACGGTCACCGGTACCGGCCATCAGGAGTATGATTTGTATATCGATGGGCAGTTTTATCAGACCCAGAGTGTGGAGCTGGGCTAAATGACGGAGAAAAAAACAGGCAGGATCGTCCGGTCCCTCAGCGGATTCTATGAGGTGGCTCTGTCGGAGGGAAATGTGACCTGCAAGGCAAGGGGGATCCTCCGCCGGCAGGACAGCGCCCCCCTCACCGGCGATATGGTGGAGATCACCCGGGACGGAAAAGACGGCATGGTGGAGCGGATCCTCCCCAGGAAAAACGCGTTTGTCCGCCCGGCGGTAGCCAATGTGGATGCTTTGGTGATCTTTGCCACCAATGTAAATCCGATAACGGAGCCGTTCCTCATTGACCGGGTGGCTGCCATCGCGTTAAGCCAAAATGTGGAGGTGATTCTCTGCGTCAATAAGCGGGATCTGGATCCGGCAGAGGGGCTGATGGACATTTATATTCGGGCAGGCTTCCGGGTGTACGGCACCAGTGCGGAAACCGGGGAAGGAATTGAAGAGCTGCGCCGGGAGATTTCCGGCAAGGTCACCGCGTTTACGGGGAATTCCGGCGTTGGAAAAAGCAGTGTTCTCAACCGGCTGTGTCCGACGCTGGCCCTTCCCACAGGGGAGGTTTCCGAAAAACTGGGCAGAGGCCGCCATACCACTCGCCATGTGGAACTGTACCGGCTGGATGAAGATACGTTTGTGGCGGACACCCCGGGGTTTTCCTCTTTTGATACGGACAAAATGGAATGGATACTCAAAGAGAACCTACCTCAGGCATTCCCAGATTTCGGGCCGTATCTGGGTGGTTGCCGCTTCCGGGACTGCACCCACCGGGCCGAGCCGGACTGCACCGTCCGGGAAGCGCTGGCAGCTGGCCAAATCGAAAAGACCCGCTACGACAGCTACCTGCGGTTGTACGACCAGGCCAGCCAGATCAGGGATTGGCAGAGAAAGGTTAGCGGATAGGAGTGTGTGGGGTGCGCCGGGTTATCGCGCCCTGCGCAAAAATCCACCGGTTTGTTGACGAAAGCCGATATGTACATAGCGTTCCCCTAGCGCGGGAGGTACCAGATTCGTGCCCAATGGCAATCGTTTTTGCCTGCACTTCCTCCTGCGCTTATGAATGGCGCGTGATACCCCTTTTTGGTATCACGCGTTTTTCTTCTTGACTTTTCCAAGAAAAAGCAATACAATAACTATCCTTTTCACCCTTTGTGACTGAAAAGAGGGTATTTTGTCTGGCAGCGGGAAGGCTCGTGACCTCCGCTGTCCTCCTTTGGAGCGCCGGAAAACGTCCGCCGGGGTTCCTGTGACGAAATATTTCCCGGGTAACGTTTTTAAGGCCATGACGGCGTCCCAATCGCCGCCCGCTGGTCTGACAGCACCGGGGTATTTTCTGAGAAGGAGAATTACCTATGATCGAAATGAAAGGAGTATCCAAAATCTACCGTGTCCGGCGCCGGGATGCCGGACTGCGCAGCGCGGTGAAAAGCCTGTTTTCCCGGGAATACGACGAAATTCCCGCGCTGCGGAACATGAGCTTCACCGTCCCGGACGGACAGATCGTCGGTTATATCGGCCCCAACGGTGCGGGGAAAAGCACCACCATCAAAATTCTCTGCGGCATCCTCCGTCCGGATGGCGGCTGCTGCACGGTAAATGGCCTCACGCCCTGGGAGGATCGGAAGCGCCACGTCGCCCGGCTGGGAGTGGTGTTTGGCCAGCGCAGCCAGCTGTGGTGGGATGTGCCGGTGATGGACTCCTACCGACTCCTGAAAGATATCTACCGGGTGGAGGACGGCATCTTCCGGGAGAATCTGGAAAGACTGACGGAGGTGCTGGAGCTGGGAGATTTGCTGCGAACCCCACCCAGGATGCTATCCCTGGGGCAGAAAATGCGCTGCGAGCTGGCGGCGGCACTGCTCCACAATCCGGAGATACTGCTGCTGGACGAGCCAACCATCGGTCTGGACGCGGTGAGCAAATTAAAGGTTCGCTCCTTTATTCAGGAGGAGAACCGTCGCCGGGGACTGACGGTGCTGCTGACTACCCACGACATGGCGGATGTGGACGCCCTGTGCCACCGGGTTCTGCTGATTGGCAAGGGGCAGCTGCTGCTGGACGGGGACACCGCCCAAATTCGAGCCATGACAGGGGAGAATCTGTCCACCGAGGAAAGCGTGGCGGATCTGTACCGCCGTTTCGGAATTTGAGGTAGGCGGTATGAAAAAATATCTGTCCTTCTTCAAAATGCGTCTGCTTGCCGGGCTGCAATACCGGACGGCGGCACTGGCGGGCATGAGCACCCAGCTGGTATGGGGCACCATGGAAATTCTGCTGTATCGGGCGTTCTATCGGGAAAATCCCGCAGCGTTTCCCATGGGCATGGAGGCCCTTGCAAGCTATATCTGGCTCCAGCAGGCATTTTTGACCTTCTTTGCCCTGTGGCAGTGGGAGCCGGAGCTGATCGCGTCGGTCCGCACCGGAACGGTAGCCTATGACCTGACCCGCCCCATGGGGCTGTACGGAATGTGGATGGCAAGATCTCTGGGGCGGCGGCTAAGCCGGGGGCTTTTACGGTGCTGGCCCATCGCCCTGGTGGGGGCGCTGCTGCCGGCACCCTACGGACTTCGCTTCCACGGGGGAAATTTGGGACTGTTCCTTCTGTCGTCGCTGGCGATGCTGGTGCTGGTCTGCGCCTACGTGCTGATTGTCTATGCCGTGTCTTTTTATTTCACCGATGCCAACGGATTTCAAGTCTTTTCCGATGCGGCGGCGGATCTGCTCGGCGGCGCAATCGTGCCCATTCCTTTCCTGCCGGAGCCTCTGCGGACGGTGGCATCCCTCAGCCCCTTCGGCTCTATGCAGAACGTTCCCTTGCGGATCTTCGGCGGCGACCTGACGGGGACGGCGGCATGGAAGGCGGTTGGCTTGCAGCTTTTCTGGTGTGTGACGCTGGTCAGCCTGGGGGAGATCCTGGTTCGGGGCGGCATCCGCCGCACCGTGATCGCGGGAGGCTGAGAATATGGATACAATGAAGCTGTATTTTAAGTTTCTGGCGGTGCACTTAAAATCCGCCATGGCCTATAAGGCGTCCTTTTTCCTCACCTGCCTGGGACAGATGCTGACTTCCCTGAACGTGTATCTGGGAGTTGTATTTCTGCTGGATCGGTTTGGCACGGTGGGAGGCTACGCCCTGCCGGAGCTGACGCTGTGCTATGGGTGTGTCCTGCTTGCCAGCTCTCTTGCCAGCTGCTTTGGCAGGGGATTTGATGCCTTCAGCCGGATCCTGTCCAATGCCCAGTTTGACCGGATCCTGGTTCGGCCCCGGGGACTTGCCTTTCAGGTGCTGTGCCAGGAAATGAAGCCAACGGCTGCGGCACGGGTGCTCCAGGGCGTCCTGATGCTGATTTATGGCATCCAGGGTGGGCAGATCCAGTGGGCAGCGGGAAAGGCGCTGACGGTAGCGGAAATGGTTCTGTGCGGCGCGGCGATATTCTTTGGGGTCTATCTGCTGTACGCGGCCCTGTGCTTTTTCACCCTGGAGGGGCTGGAGGTGATGAACATCTTCACCAACGGGATCCAGGAGTACGGAAAATATCCCTTTGATGTTTACGGGAAAGGAGTGCTGTGGCTTTTAACGCTGCTGGTGCCTATGGCGCTGGTGCAGTACTGGCCGCTCCAGTACCTCCTGGGCAGAGGCCCAGCGTGGTACGGACTGCTGCCGCTGGCATCCCTGCTGTTCCTGCTTCCCTGCGCCGCCGCCTGGCGCTTCGGCGTTGCCCACTACCGCTCCACCGGCTCGTGATGGGAGCGGTTAGCGGGTAGCAGTTAGCAGTTAGCGGTTCGTAGGGCGCGACAGAGTTGTCGCGCCCTACGAAAAAGTGTAACGGAAAATTCTCTGTTCTTTACGAATTTCCTTTGAAAAAATTGTGATTATTTCCAAAAAAGTCATTGACAAACAGAATGCCGTGTGGTATGATAATCCAGCATGCGCGGGGAAACTGCGCCTGCAACTGCGATGATGCGGGAGATTGCGCCTTAAGGGCGGTAACTTTCGCGGAGTATGTCCGGTCATCGGGCGGCTGAACGGCTTCTGTCGGCGCTGGTGTATATCGCCAGGCGGGAAGAATGGTCGGCTTCTGTCGGCTATTTTTCTTGGCTTGAAATGATACACGCGGCGGCGCGGATAGAATCGCTCGACCGTACCCAGCCAACCTAAGCAAACTGAGTACGATTTTCAAGGAGGAAAAACAAACATGGCTAACCAGCAAATGATCCGCATTCGGCTGAAGGCTTACGATCACCAGCTGATCGACTCCAGCGCGGCAAAGATCG